>CAZQBW010000032.1:0-33552 GCA_964591515.1 uncultured Clostridia bacterium | reverse complement strand
ACGTCCACCTCTGGCCGCAGATCCTCCAGGCCCGCAAGGCCGGCGCCGAAGTCGTTTCCATCGATCCTTACCGCAACCGTACCGCCGCGCAGTGCGACCGCTGGTTCGCTATCCGGCCAGGCACGGACGCGGCGCTCGCGCTTGGACTCGCGCACATAGCTTTCCGCGATGGCTACGCCGACCGTGAATACCTCGAGAAGTACACCCTCGGGGCCGAAGCCTTTCAGTCCCGTTGCGCCGAATACCCGCCGGAACGCGTTGCGGACGTCACGGGCCTGTCCGTCTCCGACATCGAATGGCTCGGCGAACGCTACGGCACGGTGCGCCCAACGGCCATACGCCTGAACTACGGCCTGCAGCGCCACCACGGCGGCGGGAACGCCGTCCGGGCGATCGCCGCACTGCCAGCCGTCACCGGCGCCTGGCGCGACGTCGGCGGCGGCGCGCTGCTCTCGGCGTCGGGCCGGTTCCCGCTCAATCGCGAAGCGCTCGAGCGGCCAGACCTCATTGCCGGCACTCCGCGCACGATCAACATGTCTCGCCTCGGCGAAGCGCTCAACAATGCTGCGCCGCCCGTTCGCGCGCTCGTCGTCTACAACTCGAACCCGGCGGCCATCGCGCCCGACCAGGGCGCAGTCCTCGGCGGACTTCGACGCAACGACCTGTTCACCGTGGTCCTCGAGCATTTCCAGACCGATACGGCCGACTACGCCGACATACTGCTTCCCGCGACGACGCAGCTTGAGCACTTCGACATCGTGAAGCCCTACGGCCACTACTCTCTCATGTGCAACAACCCGGCAGTCGACCCCATGGGTGAGGCCAGGCCGAACTCCGAGATCTTCCGCCTGCTCGCGGCGCGAATGGGATTCACCGAGCCGTGCTTTTTGGACACAGACGAGGAGATCGCCGCGCAGGCCATCTCGACCGACCATCCGGTATTCGAGGGCATCACGCTCGAGCGGCTGAAGCGAGACGGCTGGGCGCGGCTGAACTTGCCGGCCGAATACGCGCCGTTCGCAGAGGGCAACTTCCCGACGCCTTCCGGCAAGTGCGAGTTCCACTCCGAACGGCTCGCCGAAATGGGCCTCGATCCGCTGCCCGACTTCGTGCCGCCGCTCGAGTCGCCCGCGTCGGCGCCCGAGCTCGCCGCCCGCTTCCCGCTCCAGTTCATCACGCCGCCGGCGCACTCGTTCCTGAACTCTTCGTTCGCGAACATGGAGCGCTCGCTACGCTCCGAGAAGCAGCCGTCGCTGCTCATCCACCCGGTCGACGCCGAACCGCGCGGCATCGAGAGCGGCGCGAACGTCTCGGTATTCAACGATCGCGGCGGCTGCCGCCTGATGGCCATCGTGTCCGAAGACGTCCGCGAGGGCGTGGTCGTAGCGCCGTCCGTCTGGTGGAACAAGAAGAGCCCCGGCCGTGTGAACGTCAACCAGACGACTTCGCAGGCGCTGACGGATCTCGGTGAGGGCGCGACGTTCTACGACAACCTGGTTGAAGTCGCAGTCGTGCCGCCGACCGACGAGTATCCCCAGTCCGGGAGCGACCCCGCATGATCCTGCTGAAGGTCGTCGCGCTCTCACTGTCGCTCGCCCTCCCGGGTCAGGGCGTGCTGAAGGGCATCGCGCCGGCGCCGCCCGTCCGGCCTTTCCTTAAAAAGGACACGGCGTCGCGCATCCTCTACCAGATCATCCTGCAGGCCGAGGACATGCGGCAGTACGCGCCTCCCTATGTCGACAAGCAGACGAAGGTCAAGCCGACGCTCGAGGACCTGACCGGCTGGCCGCACCTCGGGGTCCGCCGGCGCGCGGCGATCGCCATCGGCCGCATCGGCAACCCGGCGGGGCTCGATCCGCTCCTGCGACGGCTCGGCGTCGAGACGCACACCGCCGCCCGCGCCGACGTAGTCTTCGCCATCGGCGAGCTGGAAGTCGCGCGTTCGGTCGATCCGCTCGTCGCACTGCTTCGCGACGCCTCGCAGCCGGTGATCGTGCGGGCGCGGGCGGCGGAGGCTCTCGGCAAGACGTGCGGCAATGCGGGCGTCGTGTCTTCGATCGGCACCGCTCGAGTTGCCGAGGTCGCAGGCGTAGTGGCGGCGGCGCTTCCGTCGGTCTCTCGCGACGTGACGGGTAACGACCTGCTGCTCGGCACGCTCGCGCTCACGGCGCTGCTGCGGCTCAAGGCGCCGGCGTCGGTCCCGGGCGTCATCGCACAGCTTTCCTCGAAGTCGTCCACGATGCGCGCGACCGCAGCGAACTCGCTCGCGCGTCTGCGACCGGAGGCCGCGGCCGGCGCTTCGGCCGTTGCGCCGCTCACGGCGATGCTCTCTGCGAAGGACCCGGTCGAGCGGGCCAACGGAGCCCGCGGCCTCGGGGCCATCAAGTCGACTGCGTCGGTCGACGCCATCATCAGGCTTCTCGCCGATCCGGACGACCGTGTCGTCGCGAGCGCCATCCGCGTCCTCGGCACCCTCGGCGACGTGCGCGCAGTCGGTCCGCTGACGGATCTCGGCGAGCGTCTGCTGGGCGACTACCGCGCCGACGTGTCTGAGCGCGCTCCCGGCGTCCCCGTCGCGCACGGCCGGCTCATGCTCGTCGCCGAGGCGCTCGGCCTCCTGAAGCAGCCGGCGTCGCTGCCGCTGCTCCAGCGGATCCGGACGATCGACGGCAAGGCGGGGGCAAATCCCGAGTCCGAGATCGCCGTCGCCGCTTACGGTGACGCCGCGTTCTTCGACATTCCGGCGCCGATGGCGATACCGGGCGGAGCGGCGGACTGGCGACGCCATTCGGCCTATGCACAGGGTCTGGGCGCGCTGAAATCCGATCGGGCCAAACAGGAACTGCTCGAGATGGTAGGAGGCCGACGGTTCGGCGTCCTCGACGCGCGAGCGATGACGGAAACCCTGACGGCGCTCGGCGCCGCTAAGCCCGACGGCCTCGAGGCGCTGCTCATTCAACAACTCCTGTCGTCGACGGATTTCTATGTGCGAGCCACCGCTGCCGGCGTTCTCGGCGAGCAGTTCGCGCCCGCATCCGAGACGACGCTCAACGCGCTCGACCACGCACTGACCGCTTCGGCGAAGGACGTCGAGACCGACGCGCGCCTTGCGATCCTCGACGCGATCGGAAAGTACACGTCGCTTCGCGCGACGGACCTGCTCGTCGCTTCCATGAACGACGCGGACTATCTAGTGCGGCGAAAGGCGGCCGAACTGCTCGAGGCGCGCGGCGCGGGGCACTTCACGGCACAGGTCAAGTTTGCGACGACGCCCGTGCGTCCGAAGCTCTACTACGAGAAGCTCGAGGCGCGGATGCGGAAACCCAATCCGACCGCGATCCTCTCGACGGACAAGGGCGACGTCCGCGTCGAACTGCTCATGGGCGAAGCGCCGATGAACGCAATGAACTTCATCGACCTTGCGACGGCCGGGTACTTCGACGGAATCGTCTTTCACCGAGTGGTACCGAATTTCGTGGTGCAGGGCGGCGACCCCAGGGGCGACGGCAACGGCGGTCCGGGATACCAGATTCGCTGCGAGATAAACGAAGTCCCGTATGACCGCGGTGCGGTCGGAATGGCGCTCTCGGGCAAGGATACCGGTGGCAGCCAGTTCTTCTTCACACACTCGCCACAACCGCACCTCGACGGCGGTTACACGGTCTTCGGCAGGGTGACGGGAGGGATGGACGTCGTCGACAACCTGATGCGAGGCGACCGGATCCTGAAGGTCACGATTCTCGATAGCGGCGGAGCGTAGGAGACCAATGCTGTTGCGAGCTACCCACTGGCGGACGGCGTGCGCGGCGGCAATTGCGTGCTCCTTCCTGATGGGTGGCCTCGGTGTGCGGGGAGCTGTTGTCAACGACGAGGACAAGGACGTCCGGACGCCGCCGGCGTACGACATCGACGTCTCGGTCGACCTCGATGCGGGCACGTGGAGCGGTCGAGAGACCATCCGCTACGTCCAGAGGTCGCGAATCCCGGCGAGGGAAGTGGTCTTCAACCTCTATCCGAATGCGGGTGCGATGCGCGCCGACGAGCGCCTGCTCGACGTGACGTCGGCATCGCTCAATGGCTCTCCGGTCGGCGTGAACGCTCGAGGAGGCGAGCTGCGGCTCGCGCCCGAGCGGCCGATCTCACCGGGGACTGACGTCGAGATCGTCCTCGAGTTCGACGGCCGCGCCGTGCGGCTCGCACCGGGCGACTCGGACCTGTCGGCGCACGTCAACGACCAGGTCTCCATGATCCTCAACTCGACCGAACGGCGGCGCGTGATGCCGGGTCGGACGACGACGGTTGGCGACGACGCCATGTTGCTCGGCAACCCGTTCCCGATGCTCGCGGCGCGCGGCGGCCGAGTGGGCGGCGACCAGCGGCGCGCGGGCGACGTCGTCATGGCCGATGTCGCGACGTGGCGGATTCGCGTGACTACGCCGAAGGGAGTCGAAGTAGTTGCGTCGGGGAATCGATCCGCTTCGCCTGGGCCCGAGGTGACGGTCTTCGAGGGCGAGGGATTGAGGACGGTCGCGGTGTTCGCATCGCGAGGCTACCGGCAATCGCAGGCGAACGCCGCTGGGGCGCGCCTCGCGTGCGTGTATGCGCCGGTGCACGCGTCCGCCGCGCGGCGCGCGCTCGAGGCAATGCGTGGTGCGGTCGAGTTCTACACCGAGACGTTCGGGCCGGCGCCGTTTCGCGAGCTGACGCTCGTCGAGGCGCCGCTTGCTCCGGGCACGTCGAGCGCGTCGTTTTCGGGACTCGTCGCCGTGGCGTCTGCGTATTCGACCGACATCCGCGGCGAGGAGGGAAAATACCTGCCGGGGTACATCCGCGATACTCCGGAGCTGATGGAGGGTGAGATCGAGTTTGCGGCCATGCACGAGGCGTCGAGGCAGTGGTGGGGCGAGCTCGTCGGTTGCGATCCGCAGCGGTCGGCGTACGTCGAGGATGGACCGGCGACCTACAGCGCGGTCATGGCGCTCGAGGCGCTGCGCGGGAAGGAAGCGGCGGCACAGGCGATCGAGCAGCGATTGCGCGCACCGTATCGCGTCTATCGGATGTTCGGCGGGCAGGACGAGACGGCGCACCGGCGGGCGAACGACTTCCCGAACTGGTTCGCTTACACGGCGATCGTCGAGACGAAGGGCGGATTGCTGATGGCGGCCGTGCGCGAACGGCTCGGGAACGAGCGGTTCGTGGAAGGAATGCGGCGATTCGCTGAGACCTACGCGGGCCGGATCGCGCGGCCTGAGGACCTGCTCGACGCGCTCGCGCCAAAGTCGGATCCGGTCGTGCGCAAGGACGTCGAGAAGCTCTTCGAACGCTGGCTGAGGCAGAAATTCGGCGACGCGGACATCGGCGAGCCCGAGTACGCGGTCGGCGCGGCGCGCGACGTCGCCAAGAAGAAGGACCGCGGACCCGGCTCGCCCTTCGAATGGTTCGGCCGCCTCATCGTCCGCAAGCTCGTCCAGGTCGGGAAAGCCACTGCGAAGCCATTCTGAGGAAGAGGGAAGGGCCACGGATGGAACAGATTGATACGGATAAACACAGGTCTGAATCGGATGCTCAATTGGAATCTTTGTGATCTGTGATCGCCAGCGCGTTCAGGCGGCGTCGGAGCCACGCGACCGATTGCGGGAACTAACTCTGACGAGTGGAGTTCAGAGCTGAAGACATAGACCGGATAGTGCCGTCGGGATTTCTGAGTGTGCATACCGGGTCTCGATCAGTAAACTGATTGCTCAGATTCTGTCGACCTGGACTTCCGCAACATGATCGGACCCCGAGTAACGCCTCTCCGCTACGGCTGCGCTGTACTTCTGTCGCTCATCCTGTCTTCTTGTGCGCCATCGTTGGCAACTGCGTCGGTCACCAGATCCGACGACTCGACACGGTTCGTCGACACGATGGGAGTATCGGTAATGGGCTCTCTTTCGACCGATCAGGTCGCAGCCCCGCTGTTTGAATCGGCGCTGATGCAGCCGATTGATAGAAGCCTTGCGTTCCGTGATACGGCGGGTGGAGACCGGCCTCAGGCTTCGGACATCGGAGGCGTGACGGCAGTCGCGATGGGCGACTTTGACGAGGATGGCGTCCAGGACGTCGTTGCCCAGCCTACAATTGCGGGTCGACCCGCAATAGGTCTCTATCGTGGCAACGGCGGCGCGATCTATCCTCACCATCCGATCTACCGGGCAGCGGGCGACGCGCCATTCGCCCCGGTTGTCGATCTGGTTGAACAGAGTGTCTCGTTCGAGTTTCTCGTCAGTGGAGACTTCGACGCGGACGGCCATCTGGACATCGCCGGGGCCGCAGAGTCCGAGAATCAATTGCGCGTCGTGTTCGGCAATGGAATCGGCGGATTTGGCCGATCGTCCTCGATTGCGTTGTCGGGGCGCGTCCGCGGTCTGGCTTCCGGAGAGTTCGGGCGAGCCGACGGACTCGCTGATCTCGGTGTTTCCGTGGAAGGCGAAGACGGACCGTCGATTGTCATCCTCACCGGACCGGAAGGAGCCGCTCCGGCGGCTCCGATCGTGGTCGGGCTCGACAGTCCCGCGTCGGCGCTCTCGTTTGGGCACGCCGATTCCGACACTTCCTCGGATCTTGTGATCGGCGCCGAGGAGCAACTCATCGTGCTGCGGAGTGAACAGGAACGGGTCTCTTCGAAGGTTTACGCGGTCGATGATCGTGTGCAGTCGATCGCGGTTGGAACATTCGGCCGGAACGAGCGCGTTGCCGCCCTGACCGATCGAGGAGCTGTTCTTCTCTTCGATGTCTCCAACGTGCGGTCAACGGGACACGGCAAGGCTCCGCGGACGTCTCGAGTCGTCGCGACGGTTGTCACCGGCGGATCTGGGCATCTCGTACCGACGGGCTTCTCGACCGATGGAACCGAGGGATTGGTCGTCGTCGACACGGAATCGAGTCGGCTGACATCCGTTCGGAACAACGGAGCCCGTGATGTTGGCAGCTGGGTCGGCGGAGCTGGCACCTCGGCTGCGATTGCCATGCGGCTTGGCCCGGATGCTGAATCGGGGATCGTTGCGTTCACTCGCCACAACCCGGTTCCCGTCGCACTCGCCCCGAAGGTCACTTCGACCATCCTCGTCACGACGACCGGTGACGCCGGTGCCGGTACGCTGCGCGAAGCGATCCTCCAGGCGAACTCCACGCCAGGCACCGACCGCATCGAGTTCGACATTCCGGGTCCCGGACCACACGTCATTTCGCCGCTGACTCCGCTAAGTTTCCTGTCGGATGTCACCACCGTCGACGGTCAAACAGAACCGGACTTTAACGGCTCTCCTATCGTCGTGATCGACGGCACTCAGATCGTGGGGACTCCAGGGCTTATCGAAGTCGGGATCGGCGTGCTGGCGTCCGGTTGCGTGATCCGTGGGTTGCGAGTGGTCAATTGCGCGGGTCCGGCGATTGACGTGCGAGAAGGCGCCGGCACGATCGTCGAGGCGAACTGGGTTGGCCTCGATGCGGCCGGTACCGCGGCGGCGCCGAACATCTCCGGCGTCAACATGTCCGGCGGACCCGGCCCCCTGCTCGGGGGCACTTCGGTGGCGGCAAGGAATGTCATTTCGGGATCCATGCAGTCAGGCGCGGGGGGTTCGGCTCGCGACTCGCGGATCGAAGGCAACTACGTCGGTCTGAATGCAACCGGCACGGGACCTGTGCCCAACGGCACCGGTATCTCGGTCTCGGGTCCGAATTCCGTCGTCGGAGGCACTGCCGCCGGATCGCGAAACGTGGCGAGCGGGAATGTCAGCACCGGCATTCGCATCAACCCGCAAGGTTCGGGCTCGCTCGTGCAGGGCAATATTGTTGGACTCGACGAGTCAGGAATCTCGCCACTGGCGAACGGGGGGATTGGAATCGATTCTCAAGCCGGTAATGGGACGACCATTGGCGGGACCTCGGCTGCCGCTCGCAACATCGTTGCGGGAAATGGGCTTCATGGCGTCAGGATCTCAACCGGGGCGCCGTCGGAGGTCTTCGTTCAGGGTAACGTCATCGGACTGGCAACGGACGGCGCGACACCGGTGGGAAACGGCGGAGACGGAATCCTGGTCGACAATCCGTGGGAATCGACCTACGTAGGCGGAGCTACTTCCGGTGCTCGAAATGTCGTCTCTTCGAACGGTGGCGCCGGCATCAAGGTGAACGGCAGCAACGACGTATTTATCGAAGGGAATTACGTTGGGACGGACGTCAGCGGGAATCTGCCTCGCGGGAACACCGGTTTCGGCATTGTGACCGGTAACTCGGGGCGAGTTGGAGGTACGGCAGCGGGGTCGGGGAATGTCGTTGCGGCCAACTCGGCTGGCGGCATCCAACTCCCAGGTCGGTACGTTCTGGTCCTCGGAAATCGCATCGGTGTCTCGGCGACGGGCACACCGCTTGGAAATCTGGGTGACGGCATCTCTCTCGGATTGAGTGCCGGTGGGGGCGACTTTGCCAACAACAGGATAGGCGGCTCGGCGGCTGGCGAGGGGAACGACATTCGTTTCAATGGCGGGAACGGGGTCTCAGTGGTATCGCAACTCGGCCAGCGGGTCATCGGAAACCGCATCGCGGACAACGGCGGAATCGGGATAGATTTGAATGCCGATGGCCCGACGGCGAACGACGCCGGAGATACGGATTTCGGTGCCAATGCGCTCCAGAATGCTCCTGTTCCCACTCTGGCGACGGCGAGCGGAGCATCGACCCAGATCTCGGCATCCCTCACGTCCGTCGGGCAACGCACGTATCGAATCGACTTCTATTCAAATGCCACGTGTAAACCTGAAGGGGACCGTTACCTCGGAGGTGTCGACACGACGACGGATGCAAACGGATCGGCGACCGTGTCGTTCACGTTCGGCGAGCCGCTTGCGGGAATGTGGATCACTTCGACGGCGACGGAGGTGCAAAACGGCACGTCCGAGTTTTCGACATGCGTGCAGGTGACGACATCGACGCCGACCGGTGCCGACCTGGGCATCACCGGTTCCGCCACTCCCAATCCGGTCGAATCGGGCGCGACTTGCATGTACTCGATCACGGTCTCGAATGCGGGACCCGAATCGGCGACGGCGACGACGGCCATTGCCGATACGCCGGTCGGAACGACGTTCGTTTCGGCAGCGGTTTCACAGGGGAACGTGACCGGTCCCGCAGTGGGAACACGTGGACTCGTCACCTTCACGCTCGGCGACTTACCCTCTGGAGCGACGGTAACTGCGACCGTCGTCGTTTCGGTCACGGCTGCGCCCGGAGCCACCATCGGATTCGCATCGAGCGCGACGAGTCAACGCGCCGATCCTTCGACGATCAACAACACGACCGCGAGCACCGTGGCGGTTGCCGAACAGGGCACCACGCCGATCGCGGATGTGTCCTTGGACGTTTCCGGACCTTCGGACCCGGTGGTCGCCGGGTCGATGGCGCTCTATGCGCTCACCGTCGCGAACGAAGGACCCTCTGTCGCAACGGACGTGATCGTCGCGACGGCAGTTCCGGCAGGCACAACCCTTCATTCGATCGCGTCCACACGCGGAACGTTGTCGGCTCCGCCAACCGGATCGACCGGGCCCGTCCAATGCTCGGTCTCGTCGCTGAACGTCGGAGAAACCGTCACCGTAACGCTCACCCTGCTAGTTGCTGCGGAGCCCGGCACGACGATCGTGCTCGCCGGAATGGCGACGTCGGCTGTCCAGGACAATTCATCGGCCAACAACTCGGACTCAGCCTCCGCAATCGTCATAGGCGACGTGACTCCTCCCGAGGTGGCGCGCATTGTGCCGGCGACGGGTGCTCCATTCCGCCTCAAGATCCTCGGCAGTCGCTTCCAGTCCGGAATCCTGGTCTACATAAGCGACGATGTCGCGCCATGGTCGACGGTCGCGTTCAAGGGCGACGGGAAACTCCTTATCAAAGAGGGGGGGCGCCTGAAGCGGATGTTCCCACGCGGAGTTGCCGTGCCCATCCGGCTCGTCAATCCGGACGGCGGTGTCGCGACGGCCTCGTTCACGCGGTAGATGGAGGAGATGACCAGATCTGTGTGATCTGTAGTTACCAGCAGGTGTACCCCCCGTCGACGACGACGACGGAGCCGGTCATGAGGCTCGAGGCGGAGGAGGCGAGGAAGAGGACGACGGAGGCGATCTCGGGCGGCTGGCCGACACGGTGCATCGGCGTCATTTCGAGCCAGGTCGGGTAGTACTCGGGGTTGTCCATCCCGCGGCGCGTCATCGCCGTCTCGATGTAGGTCGGCGCGACGGCGTTCACCCGCACGCCGCGGTCGGCCCACTCGGCCGCCAATGACTTCGTCAGCAGGTGCACCCCGGCCTTCGAGGCGTTGTAGTGGCTCTGCGGCTGCGGCTTGTTCGCGATGATCCCCGACATCGAGCCGATGTTGATGATAGAGCCGCTGCCCGACGCCAGCATGTGCCGCCCGAAAGCGCGGCAGCACCAGAAGACGCCGTTCAGGTTGATGTCGATGACCTTGAGCCACTCCTCGTCGGCCATTTCTTCCGCCGGCGTATTGAAGGCGATGCCGGCGTTGCAGACGAGTATGTCGACGCGTCCATGCTCGGCGACGATCCGGTCGGCTGCCGCGTTAACGTCCCTCGGCTTCGTCACGTCGAGGTGCACGACGCCGGCGTCGAATCCGAGTTCGGCGAGCGCTTCATTGCCGGACGCGGCGACTGCCGGATCGACTTCGGCGATGACGACCGTCGCGCCCGCTTCGGCGAGCGCCTGCGCGCACGCGAGGCCGATGTTGCGGCCGCCGCCGGTGACGACCGCGACCTTCTTCTTCAGATCGTACTGTTCGAGGTACACAAGGATCTCCGTTGAGTGTGTCGGCTACTTCACGGCCCCGAAGGTCAGGCCGCGGACGAGCTGACGCTGGCTGAGCCAGCCGAAGACGAGTATCGGCGCGATGGCCATCGTCGATGCGGCCGAGAGCTTCGCCCAGAAGAGGCCCTCGGGCGCCGAGAACGAGGCGATGAACGCAGTGAGCGGCGCGGCGTCCGACGTCGTGAGGTTGAGGCTCCAGAACGCTTCGTTCCAGCAGAGGATGATCGAGAGCAGCGATGTCGACGCGACGCCGGGCAGGGCAAGCGGCATGAGGACGTGGCGGAGTTCCTGGCCAAGACCCGCGCCATCGATGCGGCAGGCCTCGAGAATCTCGACCGGCACTTCGCGGAAGAACGTGTAGAGCAGCCACACGACGATCGGCAGGTTCATCAGCGCGTAGACGAGGATCAGTCCGGCCTGCGTGTCGACGAGGCCCAGCTCGCGAAAGAGGATCACCATCGGAACGAGCACGCCGACCGGAGGCAGCATCTTCGTCGAAAGCATCCAGAGCAGCGTGCTTCGCGTGCGCTTCGTCGGGAAAAACGCCATCGCGTAGGCCGCGGGGATCGCGAGGACGAGTGCGAGCAGCGTCGCGCCGACCGAGATGACGACGCTGTTCGTCGCGGCGCGGACGTAGTTCGCGCGCTCGTGGACCGCGGCGTAGTTGTCGAGCGTCGGGGCGAAGACGACGACCGGCGGCGTCGCGACCGCGTCGATCTCGGTCTTGAAGCCCGCGACGAGCATCCAGAAGATCGGGAAGAACATGACGAGCGCGGCGGTCCAGGCGAGGGCCGTGATTACGAGCTTCTTCGTGAGTGAAGTCTTCATGTCTCAGTGCTCTCCGTGCCTCTGTGCTCTCTGTATGCCAACGGCACTGGCGTTGCCATACAGAGAGCACAGAGACACAGAGATCGCAGAGTCAACTTCTCGCATTCAGGCCTCGAGCGACGTCGCGATGGTGCGGACGAGGAAGATCGCCACGATGTTGGCGAGCACGATCGCGATGACGCCGCCGGCCGAGGCGCTGCCAACGTCGTACTCGAGCAGCGACCGCACGTAAATCAAGTACGCGAGGTTCGTCGTCGCGAGTCCCGGTCCGCCCGACGTCGTGACGAAGATCTCGGCGAAGACCGAGAGGAAGAAGATCGTCTCGATCATCAACACGACCGTAATCGAGCGCCGCAGGTGCGGCAGCGTGATGAAGAAGAACATCCGGATCGGCCCGGCGCCGTCGAGGTGCGCGGCTTCCTTCTGCTCCTGGTCGAGCGACTGCACGGCCGTGAGAAGGATGAGCAGCGCGAAAGGCAGCCATTGCCACGAGACGATGACGACGACCGCGGTCATCGGCCAGACGCCGAACCAGTCGATGGCGGTGAGCCCGACGGACCGCATCAGGAACGCGACGAGGCCGTTGACCGGGTGCAGCAACATGTTCTTCCAGATGAGCGCGCTTACGGTCGGCATGACGAAGAACGGCGCGATGATGAGCAAACGCGCGGCGCCCCGGCCGAAGAACTCCTGGTCGAAGAGCACGGCGAGCAGCGTGCCGCACACGACCGTGATCGCGAGTACCGAGCCGACGAGCACGAGCGTGTTCCACATCGCCGTCCACAGCGACGGGTCGGCGACGAGCGACGCGTAGTTGTCGATCCCGGCGAATCCCGAAACGCCAGGGTTGAGCAGGTTGTAACGCTGGAACGAGAACCACAGCGTCATCGCCAGCGGCACAATCATCCACAGCAGCAGTGCCCCAACTGCCGGCGATTTGAGGAACAGGTGAGTGGACAGGATTCGAGGATTCTGGAGAGGATGAACAGGATTCTCTTCAGGTTTGTCTGGAACACGCGCCTTGGAGTTCATAGTCGGCCAAACCCTCTAAGAGTCCTGTCAATCCTCTGATAATCCTGTGAATTCTTCACACTCTCACTTCGGATACCCGGCCTGCGTCATGGTGCGCTCGGTGGCGGTCTGTGCGGATTCCAGCGCCGCCTCGACCGTGGACTGCCCGGCTAGCGCGCCGGCAATCGACTGACCCACCTGCGTGCCGATGCCCTGGAATTCGGGGATCGTCACGAACTGGACGCCCGTGTAGGGCACGGGCTCGGCCGTCGGGTGCTGCGGATCTGCAGCGAGGATCGCGTTCAGGACGAAGTTCGCGAACGGCGCAGCCTTGGTGTACTCCGGGTTCTTGTAGGTCGAGTGGCGCGTTCCCGGCGGCACGAGCGCCCATCCGTCGGTCTGGCCGACGAGCGCGATGTACTCCTTCGACGTTGCCCACTTGAGGAACTGCTTCGCCTCGGCCGACTGCTTCGACGACGCCGGAATCGCCAGACCCCACGACCAGAGCCATCCGGCGCCGTTCGGCACCTTGCCCGTCGGCGCGGCCGTGAAGCCCGTCGTGTCGGCGACCTTGCTCTGATTCTTGTCGAAGACGTACCCGGCCGCCGATGTCGCGTCGATCCACATCGCGCAGTTGCCGCTCGCGAAGAGGGCACGGCACTCGTTGTGTCCGTTCGAGCTCGATCCCGGTGGGCCGTACTTTGTAAGCAGCTCGGTGTACATCCCGACGGCTTCCTTCCAGGCCGGCGACGTGAGCTGCGGCTTCCACTCCATGTCGAACCAGCGGCCGCCGAACGTATTCACCATCGTCGTGACGAACGCCATGTTCTCGCCCCAGCCCGGCTTGCCGCGAAGCGCGATGCCGTAGACCTTGTTGTCCGGATCGTGCAGCTTCGCCGCGTACTCGCGGATCTGCTCGTAGGTCGGCTTCTCGGGCATCGTGATGCCGGCCTTCTGGAAGAGGTCCTTGCGATAGAAGGTGAACGAGCTCTCGGCGTAGAACGGCACCGCGTACATCTTCCCGTCGACTGTGAAGCCCTTGCGCACCGGTTCGAGCAGGTCGGCGTAGTCGTAGTCGTCGCCGAGGTCGTCGACCGCCACGAGCTTGCCCTGCTTGCCCCAGATCGGCGTTTCGTAGGCGCCAAGCGTGATGACGTCGAACTGTCCGCCGCCGGTCGTGATGTCGGTCGTGACGCGCTGCCGCAGGACGTTCTCCTCGAGGACGACCCATTCGAGCGCGATGCCGGTCTTCTCCTCGAACTGCTTCGAGAGCCGCTGCATGACGATCATGTCGGCGTTGTTGACGGTCGCGATCGTGAGCTTCTTCTTCGCCGGTCCCGAACTGCAACCGGCGATGAGGGCGATGGCCACGAGCGTCGCAGCGAGTCTGAGACGGGTCATTCTGGGTCTCCTCCGGTCAGGGTTACCGGGCGTCGGCAAGTACTCGCCAGTGTACACGGGAAGAGAAGAAGGGCCACGGATTGGAACGGATGTTACGGATCAACACGGATCTGGACTCGACCTCAGATCCGTCCCCATCCGTCTGATCCGTTCAATCCGTGGCCCTTCCATTTCCGCACGTCGATCGTCTCGAGCCACGTCTCGGGGCTTGGCTTACTCCCGGCTCGGGTCGAGCGCAAACACCGCGACGTAGTTGGCAAGCGACGTCACGTAGTCGAATTGCGTGAACCTTCCACAGACGTAGAGCCGATTCCCACGGACGAACATGTCGCTGACGGAATCGTCAGGTTGCGGGCCCCAGGGCAGCACGGTGTTGTTCGTCATGTCGACGGCGCACATCCGGCCATAGGTATTTGGTCCGAAGACGTCGCGAAAAGAGCCGGCGAGCAGCAGCGTGTTTCCGTGGACCACGAGATCCGACGGACCTTCACTGATCGGCGGAGTCCAGTCCATCACTGCCGCCGTCGACCTCTCGAGCGCCACGAAGTGTTGGTCAGCGAGTCCGCCGATGGTTGGAAAAGCGCCCGACACATAGATCCGCGGTCCGTCGACCACGAGCAGACCACAAGTGGCGAACCCGGTGACGTTCGGATTCCACGCCGTCACTCGTCCGGTGCGTTTGTCGATTGCCGCGATCGCATTCCGAGGCAACAAGTCCATCGCCGTGAACTTGCCCCCGACATAGATGGTCGTTTCGTCGAAGGCAAACTCGTAGACTTCAACGTGATTCTCGTCGGCCCCGGCCGGTGCAAAGTCGGTCAGGACACCGCTATCCACATCGATCGCGGCGAGGCCGTTGCGCCGCACGTTGGCGGGATAGACGCGACTGAAGACCCCGCCGATGTACAACGTCGAGCCGTCGAGCGCGAGGGTCCGTACCTCTCCGTCGATGTCGATCCGAAGTGGCGTCACGGCACCCGTGGTCGCGTCCACTTCCGCGAGGTTCACCCGAACCTCTCCGTTAATCCTGTCGAACTGACCGCCGATGTAGACGCGCGAACCGCGCGTTGCGATAGCGGTTACCAATGGCGACGACGAGAAAGCACGTTCGAGTCGCGGATTCCAGTCCAGCGGTTCCCCGGTGAGGGCGTCGAGCGCCGCAAGTCCACCCCGTTCGACCCCACCGGCCATCGAAAACGCTCCAGCGATCGCAACCGACGTGTCGGTGATGGCGATGGACCGGATGTAGAAGCCGTTGCTGTGCGCGTTCCACGTCGCGGCGGCTCCGGTCGTGGCATCAAAAGCAACGGCCGTCGATTCGTTGCCCGTTCCGTGCCCACCGACGTAGACGAATCCCGAATCGACCGCCAACGCTTCGACCGGCGTGTTGTAGACCGCTGACCAGGGCAGTACGGCGCTCGTGCGTTCATCCAGAGCCGCAACATTCAGGCGAGTTTCGTCCCCGATCCTGCTGAAGTCGCCGCCGATGTACACGACGCCATTGCGAACGGCGATGGCATGCATGTCCGGGTAGACACCTCGGGCTCGTGCGTCCCATGACGAAACCGAGCCCGCGTCGAGATCGGCGGCGGCAATGCAGTTGCGTTGCTGTCCGCCGACGGCAATAAAAGACCCGCCGAAAAAGACGTTGCGTTCTCCGATGGCGAGAGCGTCGATCCTTGCGTGCAGTTCGGGATCGGGATTCCAACCCTCAAGTGTGCCAGATCCGGCCGAAACGACGGCGAGGCCGTTGCGTCGAACACCTTGAATCATCGTGAACCACCCACCGACGAACAGCCGGCTGCCCTTGAGGGCCAGCGCCGTGACGCGAGTATCGGTGTTGCATGTCCACGACAGGACCTTCCCCGTCCGCGCATCGAGTGCTGCGAGATTCGAACGCTTCTTCTTCTTGATCTTCGTGAACTGACCAGCCACGAAGACGCGGTTGCCTGAGACCACGAGCGCAAAGACCTCGCCATTCGCAGCAGGCGTCCAGAGAGGGTCGACGGTTCCGTCAGCAAGGACGTGAATCAGGTTTCGTGTTGGCACCCCGGCGACAGAATCGAAGAACCCCCCGGCGTACCAGCCACCCTGACCGTCCGAGACAATGACGTTGACGAATCCACTAATTCGCGGAAATCCGGGATTCACCTGCACGTTTCCAGCGACCTTGTCGAGAACCGCGGCCGAGCCGGTGAGAGGCGCGATTCGGGTAAAGTCGCCGCCAAGGTAGAGGCGCCCGTCCTGCTCGGCCATCGCACGGACGACGCGGTTCGGGGACCAGGCGAGGGGCGTTGGCGAGTTGGCCTGCGCTGCGCAGACACTCGGAAGGACCAACAAGACGAAGACCACACCGACAACGCGGATGACCGACGCGAGCCGATCATGGGAACACGGCTCCCGATCGCAGCCGGACCAAGGTTTCCGTGAAAAGCGCATCATCACCATGGTTAACACATATTGGAGTCAGACTGCTTGTCAGTGTCCACAGGGACGACCGGATCGTCCAGTGCGGTATGTGTACATGCACAAGAGCGGGCGTGAACTGCGCAGGAAGCCCCGCCGATCTTCGTTCAATCAGTGCGATCTGTGGTGTTTCCTGGCTGCGATCGGTATATGAACGCCATGAAGAACGACCTGCTGCTTCTGAGCAACTCGCAGCTGCATGGACGTGCGTTTCTCGAGCACGCGATGGATGCGATTCAAGACTTCCTCGGCAAGTCGAGGACGGTGCTGTTCGTGCCTTTCGCGCTTGCCGATCACGACGGGTACACGGCGAAGATTCGCACGGCGCTCGAGCCGCTTGGCGTCGAGGTCGTCGGGCTTCACACATCGAAGCGGCCCCGCGTTGCCGTGGAGTCCGCGGACGTCATCTACGTCGGCGGGGGCAACACGTTCCGGCTGCTCGCGGGGGTGCAGTCGCGGCGGCTGCTGGAACCGGTGCGGCGTCGGGTGGCCGAGGGCGGGCTCAAGTATCTCGGCTCGAGCGCCGGGACGAACCTGGCGTGCCCGACGATCCGCACGACGAACGACATGCCGATCGTAGAGCCACGGTCGTTCGAGGCGTTCGGCCTCGTGCCGTTCCAGATCAATCCGCACTATCTGGACCCCGATCCGACGTCGACGCACATGGGCGAGACGCGCGAGCAGCGCATCGAGCAGTTCCTCGAGGAGAACGCCGTCCCGGTACTCGGATTGCGCGAGGGAGCGTGGTTGCGACGGCGTGGCAGCAAGCTCCTGCTCGGAGGAACGACCGGGGCCCGGCTGTTCCAGCGTGGACGGTCCGCCGAGGAGTACACCGACAGCGCGGATCTGTCGTTCCTGTTGCGGAAGAAGGGCCACGGATGACACGGATCTTACGGATCAAGACGGATCTGAGGTTGAATTCAGATCCGTCTTGATCCGTGAGATCCGTTCCAGTCCGTGGCCCTTCTTCATCCCGATTGACGCTGTCGAACCCGGCATCGTAGTGTCGCGGCCATGACAATCATCCCGCGGCTCTCTCTGGCGCTCATTGCGCTTGTGTCCTTTCCGGCCATCATCAGCGCGCAGACACCGTCGCAGAAGACGACCGTCATCAAGGCCGCGCGGATGTTCGACGGCAAGTCCTCGACTCTGGTGTCGAACGCCGTCGTCATCGTCGAGGGCGACCGCGTCACCAAGGCCGGCAGCGGTCTCGCGGTCCCGGCCGGCGCCGAGGTCATCGACCTCGGCGATGCGACGATCCTGCCCGGTCTGATCGACTGCCACGTGCACATGGACATGGAGCTCAATGGCGACTGGGCGAACGCGGCCGTACGCACGACTCCGGCCGACGCGGCGATCGCCGGCACCGTCTACGCGAAGCGCACGCTCGACGCCGGCTTCACGACCGTCCGGAACGTCGGCGCAAGCGAGTTCGTCGACGTCTCGCTCGCTCGCGCCATCGATGCCGGACGCATTCCCGGTCCGCGAATGATCGTGGCCGGACATTCGATCGGCATCACCGGCGGGCACGCTGACGAGAACGGCTTTCGCCCCGGCCTGATGGATCACGGAATCGAAGCCGGCATCGCCAACGGCGCCGACGAGGTCCGCAGCGCCATTCGCTACCAGGTGAAGTACGGCGCCACATGCATCAAGATCGTCGCGACCGGGGGTGTACTATCGGAAGGCGACGAGATCGGCGCCCAGCAGATGACGGACGACGAGATCCGCGTCGCCGTCGAGGAGGCGCACCGGCTCGGGCGCCGCGTTGCGGCGCACGCCCACGGGACGAGCGGCATCAAGGCGGCCGCCAAAGGCGGCGTCGACTCGGTCGAGCACGCCAGCTTCCTCGACGACGAAGCCATCGCGCTGCTCAAGCAGCACGGCACGTACATCGTGCCGACGCTCCTGGCCGGCTACACCGTCGAATCACGGGCGAACAGTGGGACGCTGCCAGAGTTTGCCCGCGCGAAGGCACGCGAGGCGGCCGAGAACATGCGCCGCTCGTTCCGCAAGGCCGTCGAGGCGAATGTGAAGATCGCGTTCGGAACGGATTCTGGCGTGTCGGCGCACGGCGGCAACGCGTACGAGTTCGTTCTGATGGTGAAGTACGGGATGACGCCGGCGCAGGCGCTGCTTGCGGCGACGCGCGAGGCCGCTTCGCTGCTCGGCCGCATGGACATCGGGGCGATCGAGTCGGGGAAGCTCGCCGACATCGTCGCCGTGCCGGGTGATCCGCTTGGGGACATCACAGTAATGGAGCGCGTGTCGTTCGTGATGAAGGACGGGGTGGTCGTGAAGCGGGCAACGCGGTAGCCGGAAAGAAGAAGGGCCACGGATTTCACAGATCTTACGGATTGGCACGGATCTGCAATCAGGTTCATATCCGTGTCAATCCGTAGGATCCGTGCGATCCGTGGCCCTTCTTCATTCCCCTCGACGTTGCCCGACAGCTCGATATCGGGGCAGTATGCTCACGGATCTTCCGTCCAGCGAGGGTAGCGCGTGGCGATTTTCTGTCCACAATGCGGTTCACAGCGGATTTCGACCGAGGTCCGGTTCTGCTCGCGGTGCGGGTTCAACCTCGAGAGCGTCGAGCAACTCGTCGCGACGGGTGGTCTGACGCTGGCGACGGTCGGAACATCGTCAGAGATCTCTCCGCGCAAGAAGGGCATTCGACTCGGCGCGAAAATCCTGTTCTCGAGCATCGTGACGTTTCCCGTCATTATCGCGATGTGCGTCGCCTTCGACACTCCCGGTCCACTGGTGTTCTCGTTTCTTCTGTTTCTGCTCGGTGTTTCGCACATGTCCTACGCGCGGCTCTTCCTGGAAGACGTTCCGCGAACTTCGGGGCAGCTTCCGGTCATGAATGGGGTGCCACCCGTCGGTGCACTTCCTGTACATCGGGCCCCGGTGTCCTTCAACTCGCCGCGAGGCGCGACGACCGGTGAGCTCCAGGCTCCGCCAAGCGTCACCGAGCACACGACGAACCTGCTCGAACACCCGCGCCCCGATCGAGTAGCCGAGTAGGACCACAGATCACACAGATAGATACAGATCACACCGATCAGAATGAGAATCTGATCTGTGACAATCTGTGAAAACCTGTGGACCTATCCCGGAGGCCACGCGAGCGGGCGACCGCCGAGCAGGTGTACGTGCAGGTGGAAGACCGACTGCCCGCCGTCGGGCCCGGTGTTGATCACCGTCCGGTAGCCCGACTCCGCAATCCCGCGCTCGCCGGCGACCTTTGCCGCGACCATCAGCAGCCGGCTGAGAAGCGCGTCGTGAGCGTCCGTCGCCGACGACAGCGACACGACGTGCTCGCGCGGAATGATCAGCACGTGGAGCGGCGCCTGCGGATTCAGGTCCTCGAACGCCACGACGGCGTCGTCCTCGTGAACGAATGCCGTCCCGAGCGCTCCCGACGCGATCTTGCAGAAGATGCAGCTCGTGTCCATCCGTCCCGCTCCTCCAGCCCCTACTCGCGAAAGCGCTCGATCTGACCGCCCACCGCGCGCAGTTTCTCTTCGATCTTCTCGTAGCCGCGATCGATGTGGTAGACGCGGTCGACGATCGTCTCGCCCTCCGCCGCGAGGCCAGCGATCACGAGCGACGCGCTCGCGCGCAGGTCAGACGCCTGCACCTTCGCTCCGGTCAGTTTGCCGCCGCCCTCAACGATCGCCTGATTTCCGTGCGTGTGGATGTGCGCGCCCATGCGTGCGAGCTCCGACACGTGCATGAAGCGGTTCTCGAAGATGTTCTCGGTGACGATCGACTTGCCGGCGGCTTTCGTCATCAGCGCCATGTACTGCGCCTGCATGTCGGTCGGGAACCCCGGATACTCGTGCGTCACGACGTCGAGCGCCTTGAGTCCGCCGTTGGCGTGAACCCGCAGCGTGAACTGGTTCGGCTCCTCGATGTGCACTCCCGCCTGCTTCATCTGCGCGATGACCGAGCCGAGGTGGTCGGGCCGGCAGTTGCAGAGCTCGAGATCACCGCCAGTGAGCGCCGCCGCCGCGAGGAACGTCCCGGTCTCGATGCGGTCAGGGATGATCGTGTGCTCGGCGGCGCCGAGTTTCTCGACGCCCTCGATCCGGATCGTCGCCGTGCCGGCGCCCGTGATTCGCGCTCCCATCTTGTTGAGCAACTCGGCGAGGTCCTGCACCTCCGGCTCTCGCGCGGCGTTGTCGAGCACAGTGACGCCATCGGCGAGCGCCGCCGCCATCATGAGGTTCTCGGTGCCGGTGACCGTGATCTTCGGGAAGTAGACCTCGGCTCCCTTCAGCCGGTCGGCGCGCGCCACGATCGTCCCGTTCTCGAGCGAGATCTCGGCGCCGAGCACCTCGAGCGCCCGCAGGTGCAGGTCCACCGGACGCTGGCCGATCGCGCAGCCGCCCGGCAGGCTGACGCGCGCTTCCCCGAAGCGGGCGAGCAGCGGTCCGAGTGCGAGCACCGAAGCCCGCATGCTCTTCACCAGCTCGTAGGGTGCCTCGAAGAACTCGATGTTCGAGGCCGTGATCTTGAGCGTACGCTGCTCGGGCATGAGCACGCCACAGCCGAGATCCTCGAGTAGCCGGCGCATCGTGATGATGTCGCGAACGTAGGGCAGGTTGTGGAGCGTGACGGTGTCGCCGGACAGCAATGCTGCGGCGAGACACGGCAGCGCGGAGTTCTTGGCTCCGCTGATCTGCACCCGTCCCGAGAGTGGGCGTCCTCCGACAATACGAAACTTGTCCATGGCGATAGCGGCGGATGCTACCACATCGGACACGGGATCGGACGCCGCAGCGGCGGCCCTTTTCCGCCGAACTGCCGTGCTATACTGCGCTCGAGTCACGCTTTGTTCCTCACGAGGTGATTGTTATGTCAATGCGCGCACTGTTGCCCGCTGCCGTGTTCGTGGCGTTGCTTGCGGCGAGTCCCGCACTTGCCCAGGAGCCGAAGGAAGAACCGCAGGAAGAGCCTGTTCCGACGATGACCACGGATGACGTCGTTCCGGTTCGGGTTGCTCCGCCCGCCGAAGGGAAGGACGCGGGGACGCCGCCCGCCGACGACGGAATGACGCCGGAGGAACGTGCCGATGCCGAAGCATCGATGAAGGCCGCGGGAGGACAGGGTCAGGCGGATGCCGGCACTGCTCCAGGTTCTAAGGTGAGGCCGGAGGAGCTCAAGTGGCGAGCCGACTACGCGGCGGCCGATGAGGCCGCGAAGGCTGCCGAGCGGCGGGCGCTCGAGGCGGAACTTCGTGCCAACGAGATGAAGAACGAGTTGCAGACTTCGTCGTCGGTTGCCGAACGCAACTCGGCGGCCGCCGCGCTTGAAGCGCAGGGCAAAGAGGTTAGAGAGGCGCGCGCCGAAGCTGCGGCCGCCCGCGCAAGGGCCGACCGTTTGAAGGCCGTCGGAGCTCACGACAAGTTCAAGCCCGATGCGGGTCCGGCACCGGTCACAAAAGACGGAGAGATCAACCCGTCCTACTTCCTGCAGGCCGTTCAGAAGGCGACGACGGAGCTTGAGGATGCCGACCGGCGAATCGAGGTCTATCAAAGCCGGATCGTCGAGTTGCGGGGCGAAATCCTCCGCGGCACGGGTTCTGGCGACAACTTCGCCGTCGCGAGGATCCAGGAGCAGATTACGCAGGCCGAGGCGGACCTCGCCCGCGCGCAGGACGATCGCAGCGCGGCGGCCGCGGCGCTCGACCAGGCACAGAACGAGGCTCGCAGTGCGGGCGTCAGACTCCCATAGCGCGACGACGTCTTCCGTGTTTGTGAGCTCTGACGCTGCGAGCCGGTGTTTCCCTTGCGCCATGGCGCGAATCGCTTCGATCCACTGACTCAGGCACCGCTCGCATGTCCGACATCCTGCTCGTCGAAGACAAGGACAGCCTGCGGCAAATGCTGCGGCTGACCCTCGAGAGCGCGGGCCATTCTGTCGAGGCCTATGGCAATCCGTCCGATGCGATCCGCCGCCTCGAGAGCGCGAGGTTCCGCCTCGTCCTGACCGATCTGCGCATGCCCGGAGCATCCGGGCTCGACGTACTTCGAGCGGCGCGCGCTGCGGACGGGCTGCTGCCCGTCGTCGTGATGACGGCCTATGGCTCGATCGACGAGGCCGTGCAGGCCATGAAGGACGGCGCATATGACTTTCTGCAGAAGCCGGTCGACAGCCGGCACCTGCTGCTGATAGTCGAGCGCGCCCTCGAGGCTGGCCACCTGCGCACCGAAAACGTATTGCTGCGAGAGGAATACGCGAGTCGATACAATTTCCCGCGCATCATCGGCGAGTCGCCGGCGCTGACCCGCGCCGCGAAACTCGTTCAACAGGTAGCGCCGCGCACGTCCACCGTCCTGCTGCTCGGCGAATCGGGCACTGGAAAGGAGTTGTTCGCGCGGGCGGTGCACCAGCTCAGCGACCGTGCCCGAGGGCCGTTCGTGGCGCTCAATTGCGCGGCAATACCCGAGACGCTGATTGAGAACGAGCTGTTCGGGCACGAGAGGGGCGCCTACACCGGAGCGGACTCGCGGCGCGCGGGCAAGTTCGAGCTCTCGCACGGGGGAACGCTCTTCCTGGACGAGATCGGCGAGCTTCCGCTGGCGGTTCAGTCGAAGCTTCTTCGGGCGCTCGAGAGCGGTCGCGTGACGAGACTCGGAGGATCGCTCGAGCTAGACGTGGACGTTCGCGTCGTCGCGGCGACCAACAGGGATCTGGGTGCGGCCGTTTCTTCGAAGGCGTTTCGGGAAGACCTCTACTTTCGACTGGCGGTCTTCCCGGTCGAGATCCCGGCGCTTCGCGATCGCGACAACGACGTCGAGCTGTTGGCCAGCTATTTCGCGGCGTCGTGCGGCGTCGAGATTCGCGGCAAGGCCATGACGCTCGCGCCTGAGTCGCTTGCGCGGCTGCGCGCGTACGGCTGGCCGGGCAATGTGCGGGAGCTCAGGAATTGTATGGAGCGGGCGTGCATTCTCGCGGAAGGGGACGTCATCCGATCCGGGGATCTGGATCTTCGAGGACTGGCGGGCAGGACGGAATCCGAGTCCCTGGCAAACATGGATCTCGGAGGGACGCTGCACGAAGTGACTGCGCGCGCGGTTGCCATTGTTGAGAGGCGCCTGATCGGCGAGGCGCTGGCGGCGACCGGCGGAAACCGGACGAAGGCGGCCGAACGGCTCGGAGTGAGTGCAAAGACGCTTACGTCCAAGATCCGGGAGTTGGGGCTGTGAGGGCCTCTGCGGCTCTGCGAGACCTCTGCGTCTCTGCGAGAAAAGCGCCATTGCGAGACTGTTTTCTCGCAGAGACGCAAAGGTCTCGCAAAGGCGCAAAGACGCTCGGACGGGAATGGCACTCCGCATGAGTGCACCCGATCAGTCAGAAGCGGCCCAGCCCATAGTGGCGATAACCGGCGTCACAAAGCGCTACGGCGACCTCATCGCCGTCGACGACGTCTCGCTCGACGTCGGCGGTGAGATCCTCGGACTGCTCGGCGCAAACGGCGCCGGCAAATCGACGCTTCTCAAGATGCTCGTCGGTCTGCTCAAACCGGACTCTGGAAAGCTCTTCGTCGACGGGCACGACGTGCGGCTCGACGGTGTCGAGGCGAGGCGACTCATCGGCTATCTCCCCGAAGACCTCGAGCTCTACGAGCGTCTGACCGGACGCGAGTTCCTCCGGTTCGTTACCGGCATCAAGGGAGAGCCGCCCGTCGACGCCCTGCTCGATGCGGCTTTCGACGAGTTCGGTATCCTCGAGAAGTCGGACCACCTCATCAAGGAATACTCGCTCGGGATGCGCAAGAAGACCGGGCTGATAGCGGCGATGGCCGGCCGGCCGCGACTGCTCGTGCTCGACGAACCGCTCAATGCGCTCGACGCGCAGACGATGCGCCTCGTCGAACGAAAGCTCGAGGCTTTTCGCGACGCCGGCGGCGGCGTCATCCTCTCGTCGCACGTGATGGGCTTCGTCGAGCGGGTCTGCTCGCGAGTGGTGGTGCTTCGCAGCGGCCGGATCGTCGCGAATGACACTCCGGCACGGCTGCGCGCGGAAACGGGGCTCGCGGCCGAGCCGTTTGACGACGTGTTCTTCCGGTTCGCGATCGGTTGACAGCCGGTCTTTACGGTTCGAGGGCTTCGTGCGACTGGACGAGGCGATTCCACGTGTCGCTCGCCTCGACGAGCCGCAATCCGGCGCGAAGCGCGTCACCGTCGTGCCAGATGACTTCTACAATGGCCACGGCGTCTGCCGATCCGTCGAGGGCGGCGATCCGTACGACGGTACCGGGCTCGAGTTCGGCGTTGGCACGGATCTGAGCGCCGCTCTCGGAAATGTCCTCGGTCACCGTCTCGGTGGTGGGACCGCCGTCGGTCGACTCTATCCGCACGGGAATCTGGGCGGGCACCCGATGAACGGCGCGCCGGTCCTCGGCCTGGTGTTCCCGCGCTTCCTTGGCCTCCACGAGGAGATCCTCGTAGCAGCCCGGGCAGACCGTGCGGTACCCGAGATCCTTCAGCAGGTCGGTCAACTCGGGATCGCTCGACGCGTCAACGGTGTGATCCGCGACTTCGTTGCACCGGTCACAATACGTGTGCATATCGAATGTATCGACGACGGACCGCGAGGCGAGCTCCGTCGCGCTCCCTTGGCTTGTGTGGAGTGCCTGAGGTTGCTGGAACGAACTAATACGTAACTGGCGCCCAGTATAGTCAGAAGGGCATTGCGTCTCAACTCCAGAACCCCGAGCGGTAGCGAGGGGCCGGACGCCCGGTCCGGATCGCCCTTGATTCCATGGCCGGCCCCTCGCTACCGCTCGGGGTTCTGGAGCGCGACGGCGATCCGGCCCGCGATGCGGGCGTTGTTCTCGAGCAGGGCGAGGTTGGCCGCCAGGGCGCGACCGCGAGTCGCTTCGGCGACGCGTGCCAGAAGAAACGGCGTGACAGCCGCGCCGCGAACGCCCGATTCGGCCGCCTCGGCGAGCGCCTCCGAGACGCAACGGTCAATCTCTCCTCCCGGGATCGCGGCCGGCTCGGGGCAGGGTACGACAACGAGAACGGCTGACCGGCAGCCGAGCGACCAGTGAGCGGACGCCACCCGCGCGACCTCCTCTTCCGTCTCGGCTCTCGCCGTGACTGCAAGTCCCGTCTCGCGGGTGTAGAACCCCGGAAATTCGTCCGTGCGCCAGCCGATCACAGGCACACCGAGCGTCTCGAGCAATTCGAGCGTGCACGGCAGGTCCAGAATCGATTTCGCTCCGGCACATACCGTCACGATCGGTGTCGTGGAAAGCGCCGTCAGATCTGCCGAGACGTCGAAAGTCCGCTCCGCGCCGCGGTGCACTCCGCCGATGCCGCCCGTGGCGAAGACGCGAATGCCGTCCCGGGCTGCGAGGTGCACCGTCGCAGCGACAGTCGTGGCTCCCCAGCCCCCGGCAGCGCATACGGCGCCGAGGTTCTGGAGGGTCACCTTCGCGACGTCAGGCCGGGATGCGAGTTCGCTGAGCTCGTCGCCGCTCACTCCGATACGCACGTTACCGCCCACTATGGCGACGGTCGCCGGCTCGGCGCCCGATTCGCGTACGGCGGCTTCACACGCGCGCGCGGACTCGAGATTTTCGGGCCGCGGCAGCCCGTGGGCGATGACCGTGGATTCGAGGGCGACTCGCACGCGCGGCATCCTTGCACCGGCATCCCGGACGGTCAAGGACGCGGTTTGGCCCATGCCGCCTGACTGCGGCGCGCCGCGTTTGCTATGCTCGCGGACGTGACGACCTACTGCATGGACGCTGCCGAAGTAACCGCGCGGGCCGCGGGCATCACCCATCTCTTTCTCGATTGCGACGGTGTCATGACGGACGGCGCGATCATCTCGCTGCCGGACGGACAGGAGGCGAAGCGCTTCGACATCCACGACGGGCACGGGATCGTGCTGTGGCGACGCGCGGGAAGAAAGGTCGGCATCATAACTGGAAGGGGCGGGCCGGCGCTGGAGCGGCGCGTTGAGGAGCTTCAGGTCGAGTTTCTGATCCAGAAGACCTACGACAAGCTAGCGGCCTTCGAGGCGCTTGTCGAGCGTGAGGGAATCCAACTCGAGGCGATCGCGTACATGGGCGACGACGTGGTGGATCTGCCGCTGCTGCGCAGGGTCGGACTGGCGATCGCTCCGCCGAATGCGGTGCCGGAGGTGCTCGAGCACGCGCACATAGTGACGACGAGGTCCGGCGGCAACGGCGCCGTCCGCGAGGTCATCGAGCTGCTGCTGAAGATCCAGGGGAGGTGGGAGGAGTTGATGGCGAGGTACCTGGTGTAGGAGGCACGTGGTTCATCGCGGGTCGACTCGAGCGCGAACCTGTTTTCCCGAGAAACTCTTCCCGCCCTCACTTGGCCGGAATTTGCGCCGGATGGTAGACTCGCCGGGTTCTCGTGACCTTTCGAAGAGGAATCGCTACGCCGCATGCCTGATACTCCACGGTCCCCGCGATCGCTCCCGATACTCCGGGAGATACCGCCGCCCCCGCCCTTCGACCCGGCCAACCTACCGCCGAAGTCGGAGCTGTATTGGGAGATGGCCCGAAACGTCACGAAGAAAGTGATTCGAGCACCCATCTCGATTCACACGTGGGGCGCATTGCGCCGCACGATACTGCCGCAGTTGCTGCCGGACGAGCTGTTGCGCCGCTGGAAGCCCTATCAGAAGGGCGAGTGCAACCGATGTGGCGCATGCTGCCAGATCCAGTTCCAGTGCTCTTTCATGGTCCAGGAACCGGACGACCTGACCCACTGCTCGATCTACCAGAGCGATCACGCCCCGCAGGCGTGCCTGGTCTTTCCGGTCGATCCGCTCGACCTGCACATGCTTCAGCGCGAGATCGGCAACAAGTGCGTGTTCTATTACGAGGGAGAGCCTGCTCCGATTCCCCGCGCCGAGTTCGCGATGATCGTAGCTAAGCACCTGATCGAGAAGACGCGGAAGAGCTGGCGCAATCGCAAGCGCCGCCCGATCTTCGACTCGAACAACTGATCGGTTGGCTGTGGCGGTTAGCAGAAGGGCCACGGATCAAACGGATCTCACGGATGAGAACGGATCTGAGCTGAATTCAGATCCGTGCTCATCCGTAAGATCCGTCTGATCCGTGGCCCTTCTTCATTCACCCCAGAACCGCCGATTCCCTTCGTCTAGTAGATCCCGGGTTCGCCAGGCGGCCGCGTTTTCCAGCGTCGGTGGACCCAGAACCACTGGTCGGGGTTCGCGCGGATCCAGCGCTCGATGACGGCCGTGAAGAGCTGGGTGTTCGCGCGGATGTCGTCGTCGCGCGAGCCGGTCCGGACGAGCTCGAGCGGCGGCTCGAACGTCTGTACGTATCGTCCCTCGGCGTCGTCCCATCGGGTGTGCACCGGGATGACCGGCGCGCCGGTCTTGAGCGCGAAAACGGCGAGTCCGGCCGTCGTCGACGCCGGCAGGCCGAAGAAGTCAACGAACACCCCCTCGTGCTCGAGCGAGTTCAGGTCGGCGAGGATGCCGACCATCTCGCCGCGGGCGAGGGCTGCGAGCACCGGCCGGGCGGCCTTCGACTTGTCGATCGTGCGGTTGCCGCAGGCTGTCCGATAGCGGTCCGCGAGAGCCTCGACGCGAGGGTTGTCGATTCGACGGACGAGGAAGTTCACCGGCGGGGTGCCCGTCAGTCGCAGGCAGTACGGACTCAGCTCCCACGCGCCGAAGTGGCCCGTCAGGAAGAGCGCGCCGTGGCCGGCGGCGAGGGCGTCCATCGCCAGCTCGCGATTCTCGAAGCGGATCGTACGGTAGGCGTCTTCCGAGGTGCGGAGCTTCGGCATCTGGCTGAACTCGGCAAGCTGCCGGCCGGCGTTGGCGAAAGCGCCGCGGAGGATGCGCTCGCGGTCGGCGGGAAGCATCTCGGGAAAGGCGATTTCGAGGTTGCGGCGGCCGGCGCGCTTCTGGCGGCCGGCGAGTCGGTAGATGGCGAGGCCGAGCGCCTTCCCGAGGCCGATGGCGGCCCGGCGGGGGAGCAGGCCGAGGCTCTTCAGCGCCGTCCAGGCGGCGGCGTACTCGACGAATTCCCGGATGGGGCCTGGTTTCAAGTCTGTTTTCTCGCAAAGGCGCAGAGGACTCGCAAAGACGCAGAGGAAGACCGCTCAAAAAGAGTCCACCCAGGACCGGGACACGGCCCAGGATCTAATGAATCTCCGCGTCTTTGCGAGTCCTCTGCGTCTCTGCGAGAAAAAGACGGTCCTGAGGGCCGACGACTCACGGCCGCTCCTACCCGTTCACCTTCAGCACCGCGAGGAAGGCTTCCTGCGGGATCTCGACGCGCCCGACGCGCTTCATCCGCTTCTTGCCCTCTTTCTGCTTCTCCAGCAGCTTCCGCTTCCGCGTGATGTCGCCGCCGTAGCACTTCGCAATGACGTTCTTCCCGAGCGACTTCACCGTTTCTCTCGCGATCACCTTGTTCCCGATCGCCGCCTGGATGGGCACCTCGAACAGCTGCCGCGGAATGAGCTGCCGCATCTTGTCAACGAGCAGCCGCCCGCGGTTGTACGCGCCGTCCTGATGCACGATCGTCGAAAGCGCGTCGACCTGCTCTCCGTGCACGAGGATGTCGAGCTTCACCAGCTTCGACTCTCGGTACCCCTCGAAGTGGTAATCGAACGACGCGTAGCCTCGCGATGCCGACTTCAGCCGGTCGTAGAAATCGAGCACGATTTCCGACAGCGGCAGGTCGTAGGTCAGCATCACGCGGTTCGCCGAGATGTACTCGAATCCGATCTGGATCCCGCGCTTCTCGTCGAGCAGCGCGAGAATCGGGCCGAGAAAGTCGTCGCGCGACATGATCGTCGCCCGGATGATGGGTTCCGCGATGTGCTCGATGCGTCCGGCGTCGGGCATCTTCGACGGCGAGTCGATCTCTATGAGCTCACCGTTTGTCAGCCCGACCTGGAATCGGACGTTCGGCGCGGTCGTGATGAGCTCGAGGTTGAATTCGCGCTCGAGCCGCTCCTGGACGATCTCCATGTGGAGCAGTCCGAGGAATCCGCACCGGAATCCGAACCCGAGCGCCGAGCTCGTCTCCGGCTCGTAGAAGAACGACGAATCGTTGAGCCGCAGCTTCTCGAGCGCGTCGCGCAGTTCCTCGTAGCGATTCGACTCGATCGGATAGAGACCGGCGAACACCATCGCCTTGATCTCCTGAAAGCCGGGACACGCCTCGTCCGTCGGCCTCGCCGGCTCGGTGATCGTGTCGCCGATCTGGACGTCGGCAACGGTCTTGACGTTCGCGACGACGAATCCGACCTCGCCGGGGCCGAGCTCTGCGATCTCGCGCATTTTCGGCGTCATGACGCCGAGCTGTTCGACCTGGAAGTCGCGGCCGGCGGCCATGAAGCGGATCTTCTGTCCCGTCTTCAATGTGCCCTCGAAGACGCGGACCATCACGATCGCGCCGCGGTACGGATCGAACCACGAGTCGAAGATGAGCGCCTTGAGCGGCGAGTCGGCCTTTCCCGTAGGCGGAGGCACGTCGCGAACGATCGCCTCGAGCACTTCGTCCATTCCGAGTCCGGACTTCGCCGACACGAGCACGGCGTTGTCGGTCTCGAGCGCGATGATCTGCTCGATCTGCTCGAGCACCTTTTCGGGCTCGGCCGACGGCAGGTCGATCTTGTTGATGACCGGGATGAGCTTCAGGTCGTTGTCGAGGGCGAGGTAAGTGTTCGCGAGCGTCTGCGCCTCGACGCCCTGCGAGGCGTCGACGACGAGCAAAGCGCCCTCGCACGCGGCGAGCGACCGCGAAACTTCGTACGAGAAGTCGACGTGGCCCGGCGTGTCGATTAGGTTCAGCACGTAGTCGTTGCCGTCCTTCGCCTTGTAGTCGAGCCGGACCGAATGCGCCTTGATCGTGATGCCGCGCTCGCGCTCGAGGTCCATCGAGTCGAGCACCTGCTGCTCCATCTCGCGGCTCGACAGGGCGCCGGTCATCTCGAGGAGGCGGTCGGCGAGCGTCGACTTTCCGTGGTCGATATGCGCGATGATCGAGAAGTTGCGTATTCGGTCGACGTTCATGCGGAGGCTTCGTCCCTGGCGAGCAGTCCCGCACCGATCATGACCGATCGTTCGCCGAGTCCGGCGGGCAGGATCTTGCAGGCGGCGAACGCTTCTGGCGCCGTTCGGACGCGTGTGTTCTCGACGACCGGATCGATCAGCCAGCGGCCGGCCGAGGTCACGACCGATCCGCCGAGCACGACTGTCTCGACGTTGAGAAGGCTGATGGCGCCGCCGATGGCCACGCCGAGGTGGACGGCGGTCCTTTCCATGATGAGCTGTGCGAGGTCGTCCCCGCTTGCGGCGGCCTTAGCGATGTCGGTTCCGGCCAGCTCGCGGTCGCGGGGAATGACGAGCTTCGAGAGCGAGCTCGTGCGGTCGCGGTGCAGTCGCTCGTTCGCGCGGCGCGCGATGTTCGGGGCCGAGCAGACGGTGTCGAGCGCTCCGGGAATGCCGCTCGGTCCCTCGATGCCGTTCGGATCGATAGTCATCGAGCCGATTCCGCCGGCCAAACCGTTGGCACCACGCCAGATACGTCCGTCGAGGATGAGTCCGGCCACGACGGCCGTGCCGATCTGGACGTAGAGGACGCTCTTCGAGCCCCTGCCGGCTCCGAACCGGAATTCGCCGTAGGCACCGGCAGTGGCGTCTTCCTCGAGGCGGACCGGAAGGCCGGTCGAGCGGCGCAGTTCGCCGTAGACGTCGATCGCCGAGAGGTCCGGCAGTTCGTGGACGGCGATTGCCCGGCGCGATTCCGGGTCGACCGGGCCGGGAAGGCCGACTCCCACGCCGGCGATTGCCGAGCGCGACGTCTCGTCCGAGAGAAGTTCGCCAACCGCGTCGATCAACTGCTGGAAGAGCTCGTCGGGCTGTTCGCTCGCCGTAACGGGTTCTCGCTCGCGCACGACCGCGCCCGACGCGTCGACGAGTCCGGCCCGGACCATCGATCCGCCGAGATCGACGCCGAGGTACAGCGAAAAGAGCGAGCCGTCGCCGCCCGAGTTCGAAGAGGTCATGCCTGACGTGCTCCTCACGGCCACGCGCAGAGCGCGGGGCGTTCTTCCATGCGAACTGCCAAGTTAACAGACGGCTCGGAGCACTGTCAATTTTGGCAAAGTCTTGTAGAATGAGCGCTCTCGCGTCGGCAGCGCCTCTTTCATGATTGACGAGCTCCAAGGATTACTGCGCCAGTACGGGCTGTGGGTCGTGTTCTTCGGAGCGATGATCGAGGGCGACCTGACGTTACTGCTGGCGGGGGTGCTGGCCCGCTCTGGGCTGTTCACGTTTCAGGAGGCACTGCTCGTCGGTACGAGCGGCGGGGTGGCGGGCGACCTCCTCGGCTACTGGATCGGACACAGTTTCCGCGGCCGCGTCCGTACGATGCGGTTCTACATGCGTGCAAAGCCGCGCATCGAGCGGCTGATGCGCAAGTTTGGCGGGTTCACGCTCTTCGTCGTGAAGTACACGTACGGACTGCGGACTGCGATGTCGGTCTTCTGCGGTCTGGCGCACTTCGGCCTGCACCGGTTCGCACCGCTGACGCTGCTGAGCTGCATGGCGTGGGTGACGCTGCTTGCCGGGGTGGGGTACTTCTTCACGGGGAGCATCGAGCGGATCATCGGCGAGATCAAGAACGTCGAGAAGCTCGTCGTCCTGGTCGTCGTCGTGGCCGTTATCTTCTTTGTAGTCAAGCGATACCGACTCGGGAACCGGGTCATCGAGGAGTAGGGGGCGGTTCGCGAGCCCACCACAGGCATGATCATCGAGTCATCCGCACCGACACGGATCGACCTCGCCGGAGGGACGATCGACATCTGGCCGCTCTACCTCTTTCATGGGGGCGCCGAGACCGTGAACGTCGCGATCGACCTGTACGCCCGCTGCCGGATCGAAACCGGAGGCGAGGGCTACACGCTCGAGTCGCGCGACACGGGCGCGCGGGTGCACGCGGCGACGCCCGACGAGCTCGTGGCGAGCGGGACGCTCGAGCTTCTGGCGCGACTGGTTCGGTTCTTCGACCCGCCGCCGGGATTGAAGATGGTGACGGAATGCGCAGCGCCTCCTGGCTCGGGACTCGGCGGCTCGTCGGCGCTCGGTATCGCGGTTGCCGGCGCTCTGGACCGGCTCGTCGGGACGAATTTCGAGCGAGAGACCCTGCGGACGATCACGACGAACGTCGAGACGGCGGTGATCCGGGTGCCGGCGGGGCTGCAGGACTACTACCCTGCGCTGTACGGTGGGGTGAACGCACTGCACTTCGGCACGCAAGGCGTTGCGGTGGAGCCACTTCCGATCGATCCCGGGGAGCTCGAGCGCCGTCTGGTGCTCGCGTACACGGGAATCCCGCATTTTTCGGGTACGAACAACTGGGAGATCTTCAAGTCGCACATCGAGGGGTCGAAAGAGGTCTACGACGGGTTGGACCGGATCCGGCTGACGGCGGCGCGCATGCGCGAGGTGCTGCTCGGGCGGGACCTGGACGAGGCGGGACGCGTGCTCGGCGAGGAGTGGCGGAACCGGCGCGAGCTGGCGCCGGGGGTGACGACGCCCCGGATCGAGGAGTTGATAGACATTGCGCGATCGGCTGGGGCACCGACGGCCAAGGTGTGCGGCGCCGGTGGCGGCGGCTGCGTGGTCTTCTGGTGCGACTACGGCCGCAAGCCCGACGTCGATGCGGCCCTTCGCGCTGCCGGCGTCACGGTCCTCGACTTCCGGATCGACACGGATGGCCTTCGAGTGAATGTGACGTAGATAGTTGAAGAAGGGCCACGGATCAGACGGATCATACGGATAAACACGGATCAGAACTGAATGCAGATCCGTGTTTATCCGTAAGATCCGTCTGATCCGTGGCCCTTCTTCTCTTCAGAATCCCCGCGGCGGGCCCATCATCGCCATCCAGCGGTCGAGCGACGGAATGTTCATGTAGGCGTTGTCGCGCTTGACGTCGCC
>CAZQBW010000031.1:7313-33742 GCA_964591515.1 uncultured Clostridia bacterium | reverse complement strand
GGGCATACAGAGAGCACAGAGTCACGGAGAACACCTAGGCACCGAGCGTTTTGACACCCTATCCAGCGCTCTGGTACGGTGCGTATTTGTGTCTGCGGTGAACTTCTGACCCATGCTGAACCGACGAACCCTGTGTGCCGGCATCCTTGCGATCGTCGCGCTCTCGTCGGCATGCGTGCGGAGCGTCAAGGTGCCGCGACAACTTGCGGTCGATCCTCCGGTCACGACCGCAGCCCTGCTCGACCGCCTCAAGCTGTTCACGGACGTCAGCCGCATTCAGGCCGTCGCGACTCTGCGTTTCCGCGACCTGCGCGACGCGGGCATAGGCCGGAACAAGGCGTACCCCGGTGCCGACGGGACACTCGTGCTTTCGAGGCCCGCGAACATCCGGTTGCTCATCAAGGCACCGTTCGTTGGCAAGCGAATCGCCGACATGGTCTCGGACGGCAAGAAGTTTTCGGTCAAGGTCCTCTACCCGGAGGACAAGCGCAAGTTCCTGATCGGCAGCAACGACGGACGCTATCGGCGCGTCGAGTCGGGAATGCAGGCGTCCGACCCGGAGTTGCAGCGCGCCGGCGCGCTCGCCAACATCCGGCCGCAACATCTGACGGCGGCCTTCCTGATGGCTCCGTTTGATCTCGCCACCGAGAACGGTGTCTACGTGCTCGACGAGGAGCGCCGTCTCGAGCCCGGAATCAAGAAGGATGAGCAGGTCGTCCGGACCTTCTACGTGCTGACGCTTCTCGAGCGCACCGGAAACGGTGCCGAAGCTCGTGTCGTCAGGCGCCTCTGGTTCGACCGATGCAAGACGGGCACGCCCCTTGCACGGCAGGATCTGTATGAGGACGGACGAGTTGCCACGACGGTTCGGTACGAAGGCACGATTCGGTCCGAGGACGGTCGTCCCTGGGTGGACCGCGTGTCGATCGAGCGAATCGATGATCTTTACGCTGTCGACGTTCTCTTTGCGGAAGGCGCACTTACCCTCGACGGCGACGTCCCCGACGAAGCGTTCACGCTCGGTAACGACGAGAACCTCGAAGTCATCGATCTCGACAAGCGAACAGACCTGCTCGAGCCGGCTGCCGCCACGCGCCCCTGAAGGCGCCATCGGATTCCGACACATGGACAGTCTCGTCTTCGAAAACGTCCGCCATCGTCCCCTCCGGACGATCATCAGCCTGTCCGGCGTGGCCATCGGCGTCGTGCTCACCGTGCTCACGGTCGGACTCGCCCATGGGATGCTGCGAAACACGGCGGAACGGCAGGCCAACGTTTCGGCAGAGATCATGTTCTATGCGGCGGGCGACTTTTCGCCGGCGACGGGACAGGCGCTCGGCCTCGACACGCTCTACAGGACGGCCATTCTCGACGGAACTTCCCGCGTACAGCCGATTCCCGGCGTCGCGGAGGTGTCTCCGGTCGCGCAGTACCTTCAGACGAGCGTTACCGGCGTGGGATTCGAAATCGTCGAGGGAGTCGATTTTGCGACCTACAAGAAGGTCACCGATCTGAAGGTCGTGGAAGGCCGCGAAGCAGTTGGTGACGAAGTCGTTGTCGACCGCCGTTACGCCACCGACAAGAAGGACATCAACGGCAAGCCGATCGCGATCGGATCCAAGATCCTGCTCTTCGGCCGCGCGGTACCGGTTGTCGGAATCTACGAGCCCGAGATCGGCGCGCGGCTCAAGCTGCCGCTCGACACGCTGCAGCGCCTCGTCGTCAACGGCGCCGAGAAGTGCTCGCTGCTGCTCATCAAGTGCGAAAACCCGGCGGATCAGGAGAAGGTCGCCGCGGCGCTCCGGGCGACCTATCCCTCGAACCGGATCGTCATGTCGCGGGACCTGCCCACGATCGTGTCGGGATCGATCGGATCGCTCGAGGTCTTCCTCAAGGTCGTCGTTCGACTGGCGGCGGTAGTCTCGACGCTGGTCATCCTGCTGGCGATGTACACTACGATCATCGAGCGGACGCGCGAGATCGGCGTCCTCAAGAGCCTGGGCGCGTCGAAAACCTTCATCGTAGTCACGATCGTGAAGGAAGCGCTGCTCATTGCGGTGCTCGGCATCGTGGTTGGGGCGATAGTGGCCGTGCTCGGAAAGTTCGGCGTCGAGGCCGCAACGTCGCTTCACGTGGACGTCGAGCTGAAGTGGCTCGGGATCGCTGCGGTCATCGGGCTCGTGGCTTCGGTCGTTGGAGCGCTCTATCCGGCAATCCGCGCCGCCTACCAGGATCCGGTCAAGGCGCTCAGTTACGAATAGCGCTTTGCGCGAATGGCGCGATGCGCCAGACTGTGGGGTTGGGAGAGAGGAATTGGAACGGCACCCGGTATGAGCACGATTCTCCAGACGATCGACCTGCGAATGACCTATCACGTCGGCAAAGTGGACGTGCACGCCCTGCGTGGCCTGTCGCTCGACGTCGAGCGCGGTGAGTTCCTGGCGATCATGGGGCCGTCGGGCTGTGGCAAGTCGACACTCCTGCACCTGTGTGGCGGTCTTTTGACGCCGACCGAGGGCAAGGTGCTCGTGGATGGGGAAGAGATCACGGCGAGCTCGGACGCCCGCCGTACCGATGTCCGTCGCCGGAAGATCGGATTCGTCTTCCAGAAGTTCAACCTTTTCCCGGCGATCACGGCCGAGGGGAACCTGAAGCTTGCGGAAAGGATCTTCGGAAAGGGCTCGGGGAATCCCGAGCGGCGCCGCGAGGTCCTCAGCCTGTTGAAGCTCGAGACGAAGATGCGCCACAAGCCGCTTGAACTGTCGGGGGGCGAGCAGCAGCGGGTGGCGATCGCGCGCGCGCTCGTGAACGAGCCGGCGCTGATCCTTGCTGACGAACCGACGGGGAATCTGGATTCAGAGAACTCCGAGATCGTGCTCACGATGCTGCGCGACCTGAACAAGAAGACGAACCAGACGATCGTGATGATCACGCACAATCCGGAAGCGGCGCAGTATGCCGACCGGATAATTCACATGCGCGACGGCCACGTGGTTTCCGAAGAGCGGCCTCAGGCTCCTGCAGTGCCGGCCGGCTCTGAGCTGGAGGGCGTGCATACGTGAACATCTTCGTCATACTGAAGAAGATCTGGTACTGGTCGTATCCGCGCGAGACGTGGCAGTACGACGTGATGTGCGTCGCCATTCTGGGGTTCATCTTCCTGGTGCCGGCGCGGGTCTTCGACGATCCGGAAGCGCGACCCAGGTGGGAGGGATCGCTCAAGGAAACGCGTGTCCAGGCCGATACATTGAAGGATGCTTCGATCGAGAGTCTTTCGGCCGCGGCAGGCGGTGGGGTCGTCCATCGCGTTGAGGTACTGAGAGCATCCGATGGGAAGATCCTGTCGTATCGGGTCTGGACGAGACCGGACGGGAATTAAAGAAGATTTTCACAACATATTGCAGGCGAGGATCGTTGCTATACTTGGCCTGAATGTACGGAACGGAGAACTTGATGCAGAAAGTCATTCTATCCATTGCAGTTGCCGCCGTGGTTGCGGCTATCGGACTTGTCGGCAGCCCGGCTGAAGCCCAAGTGATGCCGCCGGTGCTTCTGAAGCTGGAGCAGGCCGGAAAGAACCTGAAGTCCCTGCAGGCTGGTATTTCCCAGCAGAAGCAGGATCGCGTGCTCGGCGTGAAGGAGAATTCAACGGGCTCGTTGCTTTACAAGGCCGGCGCGGCCGGTACCGAGCGGGTGCTGTTGACCTACACGTCGCCGATTCCCGAGACGGTGTCGGTCGTCGGCGAGAAGGTGACGATCTACCAGCCGAAGCTGAACCAGCTCTTCGTTACCAGCCGCAAGGCGGGTGTGAACAAGAACCGGTCGCTCGGGTTCCTCGGATTGGCGTACTCGGATGCGGCGCAGCAGCTCCGCGACAAGTACACGATCACCCTGCTTGGCGAAGACATGGTCAACGGCCAGATGGCCACGCAGATCCAGCTCGATCCGAAGGACACCTCGGACGGCGTGCAGGGAATCATCCTGTGGGTCGATCACAAGACGTGGTTGCCGGTGAAGTACTTCGTGACCGAGAAGAGCTCGAAGACAACGATCACGCTGACGGCATTGCAGCCGAACGTGACGCTCGGGGATGACAAGTTCGAGATTCCGGTGCCGAAGGACGTGAAGGTCGTCAACGGGTAGTCGTATCCGTTTTGCGTGGGTCTGGCCGACGGCCTGCGTTTGAACTTTTCGCGAGGCCGAGTTTCTCGCAAAGGCGCAAAGGAAGACGCAAAGACGCAAAGACCTGAATCAAAGGTCTTTGCGTCTTTGCGTCTTCCTTTGCGCCTTTGCGAGAAACTCGGCCTCGAGGAAGCGCCCATCGCAACAGCGGCCGACGGTTCACGGCTCGGACCACGATACCCCGAGTTTGACGATCTTCCGCGCGCTGCGCCATGATCCCCAATTCGATCGGGAGCGAAATGGATGCCCTTGAACGACACCGAAGCCCAACTCTTCGTCGATCGCATGAACCGCGCCCTGCAGCCGGCCGACGCAGCCTGCGGACTCGCGGAATGGCGACTCAACACGACCGGTGCCCCCGACGCCGAAATCGAGGTTGCCGAGAAGCGCGCCCAGTGGATGAGTCTGCTGTCGGACCCGGCGGATCACGCGACGGTCGAGCGACTGCTCGCCGATGCCGCAACGAGCTCCACTGTGGGTGAGGCATTCGACCCGCGCCTCGTCCGTCAACTCGAGATCCTCCGCAATCTCTTCATCGAAAACCGATTCTCTCCCGAAGACATCGAGCGCATCGCCGCCCTGGAAGCCGAGACCGTCTCGCGATTCAACACTCACCGCGGCACGGTCGACGGGCGACGACTCACCGAGAACGACATCGATGCCATCCTGAAAACGTCGACCGACGTCGCGGAACGGCGCGCGGCGTGGGAGGCTTCAAAAGAAGTCGGCGCCATCGTGCGCGACAACGTCCTCGAGCTGGTCCGACTGCGCAACGGGGCGGCGCGTCGCGCGGGGTTCGACAACTTCTACGCAATGCAGCTCGCAGCTCAGGAGATCGACGAGGACCGGCTCTTCGCCACGCTCGGTCAGCTCGCCGAGCTGACCGACGCGCCTTTTCGCGCAGGCAAGGGCGTCATCGATGCGCATCTGTCGGCAAGACAGGGTGTCAGCGTCGACGACCTGCAGCCGTGGAATTACTCTGACCCGTTCTTTCAGGAGCGTCCCGACATTGGAGACGTGGACCTCGATGCGCTGTTCGTCGGCGCCGATATCGAGGCGCTGACGCTGGCTACCTACGACGGCATCGGCTTCGACGTGCGCTCGATCGCCGCGCGCAGCGATCTCTATGAGCGCGACGGGAAGGACCAGCACGCCTTCTGCGTCAACATCGGCCGGTCGGGCGACGTGCGCGTGCTCTGCAACCTTCGCGAATCGGCGCGCTGGATGGAGACGAACCTGCACGAGTTCGGTCACGCGGTCTACGACGTCGAGGTAGATCCGGAACTGCCCTACCTGCTTCGCGGACCCGCCCACACGAACTCGACCGAGGCGATCGCCATGCTCATGGGCAGGCTTGCATCGTCGCCGGAGTGGCTCGCCGAGATTCGCGGCATCAGCCGCGCGGAAGCAGACAGGATAGGGGACGCCCTCGCCGCGCAGCTCCGAATGCACATGCTCGTGTTCGTGCGGTGGTGCCTCGTGATGACCCACTTCGAGCGCGACCTCTACCGCGATCCGGAAAGACCGGACCTCGATGCCCTCTGGTGGGATCACGTCGAGCGCTTCCAGCTGCTGCGCCGGCCTGAGGGTCGCACGGAGCCGGACTGGGCGGCGAAGATCCACCTGGCGCTCGCTCCGGTGTACTACCACAACTACATGATCGGAGAGATGATGGCGTCGCAGATCGAGCACCGGCTCGCAGAAGTCGCCGGAGGACTCGTGAACAGGCCTGCGGCCGGCGCCTACCTGCGCGACACGATGTTCCGGCCCGGCGCGTCGGAGCGCTGGGACCGCACGGTCGAGCGCGTGACGGGCGAACCCTTGTCGGTCGAGTACTTCGCCAACCAGTTCATTCACCGGTCGAGCGCCACGTCGTAGCGCGAGCGAGAACCAATGGGACTTTTCTGGAAGCGCAAGAAGAAGGACGAGAACGAAAGGCCGAGCCACTGGCCGCCGACGATTCTGTCGCCGGGTACTCCCGCGGCCGCACCTGCGAGTGCAGTGGTTGCGGCTCCGCCTGAGTCAGTTGACGTTCCAGCCCCGCCTGTTGCGGCAGCCGAGCCCGTTCTCGGGACAGCGGCGCCGGCGTTGCCGCCCACGGAACCGCCGACGCTTCGCAAGGTCGACATGAACTTCACCTTCGGCGGCTACGTCACGAAAGAGCCGACGCCGGAGGAGCTCGAGGAACAGCAGCGCACGATCGTCGGCCGCCTGAAGTCGGCCGTCTCGTCGACCCGGCACACGCTCGTCGACCGGATCGACACGATCGTCCGGGGCAAGAAGGTCATCGACGCCGAACTGCTCGAGGGTATCGAGGAAGCGCTCATCAGCGCCGACATCGGTGTGCAGACGGCGCTCGAGATCATCGAGAACGCGCGAAAGCGCGTGGCGCGCAACGAGCTCTCGAATCCCGAGGAGCTCCGGCGGTTGATCCGGGAGCATCTGCTCGAGATGCTCGTGACGCCGAAGTCGCTGCAGAGAGGCACGGTCTCGTCCGAAGTCGAAATCGACCCCGAGATTTCGCCGTACGTCATCATGGTCGTTGGCGTGAACGGCGTCGGGAAGACGACGACGATCGGGAAACTGGCAAACCGGATCCGCAACGATGGCTACGACGTCCTGATCTGTGCGGCGGACACTTTTCGCGCCGCGGCGAACGACCAGCTGGCCATCTGGGCGGAGCGCTCTGGCGTCCCGCTCATCCAGCAGAAGCCGGGCACGGATCCATCGGCCGTGCTCTACGACTCGCTCGCGGCGGCTAAGGCGCGTGGAAGCGACGTTCTGATAGTGGACACGGCGGGACGGCTCCACACGAAGCAGAACCTGATGCAGGAGCTCGAGAAGATGCGCCGTGTCGCGGATCGGCAGGTGCCCGGCGCTCCGCATGAAGTGTTGCTCGTCATCGACGCGGTCACTGGCCAGAACGGACTCGAGCAGGCGCGGCAGTTCACGAAGGCTGCGCCCGTGACGGGTCTCGTACTCACAAAGCTCGATGGCACGGCGAAGGGCGGAATCGTCGTCGCGATCGTCAACGAGCTTGGCGTTCCGATTCGTTACGTAGGCATCGGCGAGCAGGTCGACGACCTGATCGTCTTCGACGCCGAGCAGTACATCGACAGCCTGTTCGAGGGCTGACCACAGATGCGCACAGATATACACGGATCAGAACTGCGAATATCTGTGTGAATCTGTGGTCCATTTTCCGTAAGCTGGCGGCATGAGTGACCTCGAGCGGTTTCGCGAGCTGTTTCCGATCACCCGGAATCGGGTCTACATGAACCACGCGGCCATCGGGCCGCTGCCGACTACGGCGGTGAACCGCATCTCCGCCGTCGCGCATTCGATCGCGATGACCGGCGACGACGGCTGGTACGGCCGCATCGGCGAGATCGGTCGCGTGCGCGGGCTCGCCGCGCGACTTTTGCACGCGCGTGAGGAACACGAAGTCGGCTTCGTCGCCAACACGTCCGACGGACTTTCGATAATCTCGGCGGGACTCGACTGGCGGGAGGGCGACACGGTCGTCGGCGCCAGCTGCGAGTTTCCCTCGAACGCATATCCGTGGATGCGGCTGTCGAATCACGGCGTGACTTTCCGCATGGCGGAGGAGCGCGACGGCCGCGTGGATTATGACGACCTCGTAGCGCTGGTCGACGAGCACACGCGCGTCATCGCGCTCTCGTGGGTGCAATTCGGCAGCGGCTTTCGGTCGGACCTGGAGCGCATCGGACGATTCTGCCGGGAGCGCGACATCCTGTTCGTCGTAGACGGCATTCAGGGGCTCGGCGTCCTGCCGATCGACGTCGAGCGCGATCACGTCGACGTCCTTGCAGCGTCGGCGCACAAGTGGCTTTGCGGATCGGAAGGCATCGGACTGCTCTACATCTCGGATCGCGTGATAGACCGGATCGATCCGGTAAAAGTCGGATGGACGTCGACGAAGGACTGGTTGAAGTTCGGCGGCTTTGACCTGACTTACCGGGACGGCGCCGAACGGTTCGAGTGCGGGACGATGAATCCGTTCGGAATTGCCGCGCTTGGCTCGTCGCTCGAGATTCTGCACGAGGCGGGTGAAGAGGCCATCGAGCGGCAGGTGCGGATCCTGACTGAGCTCCTCGTCGCCGGGCTGATCGACAGGGGCTATCACGTGATCAGCTCGCGAGCGGACAGAGAGTGGTCGGCGATCGTGACCGCGACGCACCCCGACCGGAATCCAAACGAGCTCGTGCAGAAACTCAAGGAGCGGGGTATTTCGGTCGCTATGCGGTCTGGACGCGTGCGGATATCGCCGCACTTCTACAACACGGTCGACGAGGTGGATCAGGTGCTCGCGGCGATGTAGTTGCGGGGCGGGTCAGAACCGGGAGCGGTAGCGACCGGGTTGTCCCGAGGATCGCAGGGCTCGCGATCTTGTAGTGACCCGTTCGCTTACGCTCCCGGTACTGATCCGCCAGTGACCGTGAGAGTCGCTCCAAGAACAACCAAGGAAGTGTAGTCATGCAGAGAACCGTACGTCAGCTCGCCGACCTGGTCGGAGGCACCGTCGCCGGAGACGCCGACACCGTCATCACCGGTGTTGCCAGCATCGAACGCGCCGCCGTTGGCACGATCGTCTTTGTCGACGGCGAGCGCGCCTTCGAGCGAGCGCTCGCCTCGGCTGCCGCAGCCATTGTTGCGCAACCGATCTGCACGAGCGGCGACAAGCCGATCATCCACGTTTCCAACCCTAAATTCGCCTTCGCCCGCATCGTGACCGAGCTCGTCCCACCGCGTCCCTGGCCGCGCGAGGTTCACCCGACGGCCAGCATCGACGGGACGGCAACACTTGGGTCCGAAGTTGCCGTAGGCGCGTGGTGTTCCGTCGGGTGCGAGAGTGCCGTCGGCGACGGCTCGGTAATCGGCAATGGCTGTTCCATCGGGCACGAGGTGACAATCGGGCGCAACTGCCGGATTCACGCGAACGTCACGATCCACGACCGCGTTCGAATCGGCGACGGGGTGATCGTGCATTCCGGCGCCGTGATCGGCGGCGACGGTTTCGGATTCGTCGTCGACGCCGGACGATTTCACAAGTTCCCGCAGGTCGGCGACGTGGTGATTGAAGACGACGTCGAGATCGGTTCGAACACCACCATCGATCGTGGCGCGCTGGATTCGACCGTGATCGGGAGCGGAACGAAGATCGACAATCTCGTGCAGATCGCGCACAACGTCCGGATCGGCCGCAACTGCGTCATTGCTGCACAGACCGGCATCTCGGGCAGCGCCACGATCGAGGACGGAGTCATGCTCGGAGGACAGGTCGGTGTTGCCGACCACGTGCGCATCGAGGCGGGCGCAGTTGCGGGGGCGCAGGCCGGCATCCCGAGCGGGAAGGTCATTCGAAAGGGCACCATGGTGTGGGGAACACCGGCCCGGCCGATGGATCAGTTCCGTAAGATCTTCGCGCTCGTCCAGAATCTGCCGGCGCTCAAGGCTCGCGTTACAGAGCTCGAGCGGAGACTCGAATAGGCCCTCACGCATGGCCCAAGTCGAAGTCCGCTCGCCGAACAATTCGATTGACGGGCATTCCAACTTAGAATTACTCTAAGTCTACCTATGAGCAGCACGGTGCCAGATATCACTGCCGTCGACGCACTCACGCCGCAGCGCAGAGTCGTGCTCGAGGTGATCCGGTCGAACATGGGTCACCTGACGGCAAACGAGATTTTCGAGGAGGCGCGCCGGCGCCTCTCCACGATCAGTTACGCCACGGTCTACAACTCACTCCGTCATCTGAAGAACGCCGGGCTCGTCGCCGAGCTCAACTTCGGCAACGGGGCGAGCCGTTACGATCGAGAGACTTCCCGGCACGATCACGCGATCTGCTCCAGGTGCGGAACGCTTGTCGATCTCGACATTCCGGCGACGGTCGAGCTCATGCGATCTGCGGCGCAGCAGGCCGACTTCCAGGCCGAGTCGATCCATCTGACACTCACCGGAGTCTGCGCCGGCTGTCGCCAGTTCACGGATTCATAGCGAGCAACCAGCTTTCAATCGGCGGCCCGCACGATCGGGTCACCACTCGATAAGAAGCAAATCAACCTGTTGGAGGAGCGAATGTCAGCAGCAGCCATTTCGACCGGAATCGCGAAAGTCGGCCAGCCGGCGCCGAAATTCGACATGCCATCCACCAAGAATCTCGAGAAGCTCAACGAGAACGTCAAGCTCGAGGACTACAAGGGCAAGTGGGTCGCCCTCGTCTTCTATCCGCTCGACTTCACCTTCGTGTGTCCGACGGAACTGACGGCTTTCAGCGACCGCTATGCGGATTTCCAGGAGCACAACTGCGAGCTGATCGGAATCTCGACCGACTCGGTCTACTCCCATCGCGCCTGGCTGCAGACGCCGCGCGACAAGAACGGCATCGAAGGTCTCAAGTATCCGCTCGCGGCCGACATGGGCGGCGCGGTGTCGCGAGACTACGGCGTCCTCATCGAGGAGAAGGGAATTGCGTTGCGAGGCCTCTTCGTCATCGATCCCGAGGGCGTCCTCCGATACAAGGTCGTCCACGATCTGAATATCGGCCGTTCGACCGACGAGACGCTTCGCGTTATCTCGGCGCTGCAGACCGGCGGCCTTTGCGCCGCGGAGTGGCGTCCAGGTCAGGAGAATCTCAAGGTCTGACTTCCGTCGGGTAAGACCGCCGGGGGTGCGACTCCGCGTGCAGGGGGGCTGCGCGCGGGTCGGGAGCTCCCGGTGGTCCCTCGCGGCACGTGGTAACGCCGCGAGACAACCGCACGGGGATGGGTTTTGTCCGGAGCAGGGGGGCGCAAGTATGCCGATGAGAATTGGAACCGAAATGCCGTCGCTGGCTGGCGCGACCGAATGGGCTCGCGGCAGCGAGGCCGAAGCTCTTGCCGAGGCCGCCGGGCATCCGACGCTCGTGCATTTCTGGTCGGTGAGCTGCGGAATCTGCAAGGAGAACATGCCGAAGGTCGCGGAATGGCGCGATGGTCGCCGTGACGAAGGCCTTCGCGTAATTGCGATTCACATGCCACGGTATCCGGTCGACTCGGACGTCGACGCAGTGAAGGCTTCGATCGAGAAGCACGGATTCACCGAACCTTGCGCAATCGACAACATGCACGCCCTTCGCGATGCATTCCAGAACGAGCACGGTTACGTCCCCGCCTACTATCTGTTCGACGAGAATGGGAAGCTGAAGAGTTTTGCCGCCGGCGAGCGCGGCCTGGGGATGCTGTCCGCGGCGCTCGACCGGCTGCTTGCGGCGAGGAAGCCACTGCCTGAAGAAGTGGCTCGGTAAACGGGATTGCACACCCTCGAGTCGGCCCTCGCAGGCGTACCCGAAGGTTGAGCAACGCGCGACGGCAAAACGAGCCGGCGCGCGTCGGTAGCCGGAACGGTAGCCCGGGCTGAGGGGGCGGGCGCCGATCCGGCGGTCGGCTAGTCGGCCTCGGGCTCGACTCCGAAGAGGCTGCAGACCTCGACTTCCGTGTCGACTATCCGGAAGAGCACGTCGAGTCCCATCGTTCCGATGAGACGCCGCAGCTTCGGCGGAACGTTCACGAGAATGAGCGTCTCGCCGTGTGGTCTGAGCGCGGACTGGGCGGCGACGAGCTCACCCAGGCCGCTGCTGTCGGGCGTCTTGACGAGTCCCCGCAGGTCGATGGCGATCTGGAGAGAGCCGGCTGCGATAACGGATCGAACAGCAGTTGAGAGTGGTTGACCGGTAGCCGCTTCCCGATGGCCGAGCCTGAGGGGGCCATCGAGATACAGGATCGTCCCGGAGCCGAGTTGCTGCTGGACGAGGGTAAAGGTCCGTTCCATCGAAGCGAGAGTATAGCGCCTCTGAGGTCTCCGTGGCTCCGTGATCTCTGTCCGGCAACGCCTTTGCCGTTGGCATACGGAGATCACAGAGACACGGAGATCACGGAGTGGACCTCGTCAGACGTCGACCTGTTCGCCAATCACCGGGATCTTGTCCGCCCGACCCTTGTAAACCCGAACCATCATCCAAACGAGCCCGACCACCGCTCCCAGATGAAAGAGCGACGATCCGATTCCGATCAACACGCCCGCCACGGTCGGCGCGGCCGCCTTTGCGATCGCGAACGCAATCGTCAGCGCCCAGAACAGGACGTGCGCGATGAGCGACTGCCGCGCGTGGAACCGCACGAAGCGATTCTCCTTCGGCTCGTTCTGGAGCATCAGGATCGAACCGACGATGCCCAGATACGGCAGGTAGCACATCATCGCAGCGAAGTTCGGCTTGAGACCGAGCTGCGCCGTCGTGTGCGGTGCCCTGGCTCCTGGATTCGTCGCTCCGTCGGAAGGCACGAACATCGTAGGAGGCTGGTGCGGATATCCCTGCCAGCTCGTCGGAGGCTGCACGGGATCCGCCCAGGCATGCGGCGCCGGATCGGACCAACGATGGGGCTGCGATTCAGCCCAGGCGTGTGGCGCCGGACCGTAGCCCGCTTCCTGTCCGTGTCCCGCCCACTGTCCGGGCGGAACCGAATGGGGATCCGGAGGCATGTAGGCGTTGTGCGCCCGCCGACCGAACGTCTCGACACCGCGCGAGGGATCGATCGGAACTGCCTCAACCGACGACGTCGGACGGTTCGACTTGCCTGTCGAGCGTCCGTCCACGTCCTGACCGGATTCGTTGCCGGAAGTGTCAGGTTCGGCCGTTGCGTTCTCGATTGGTGCCTCCATCGGACGCGTCGGTGCCTCGGTGTCGATCGCGGCCTCGAGCCCGGCGGCGACACGCGCCTGCTCGAGGAGTTGCTCTCCGTCAGGAACCGTTGCAAAAGGATCGAGTCCGGCCGTCGAGTCGACGGTGGGCGATGTCTGCTTTGCGCGCTTCTTTTTCACGGCGGTCCGAGTATAGCAAGGGGCGTCCGCTCCCGCGGACGGATGGGCGTCAGGTCGGCTCGAGGGCGAGTTCGAGCTCGCAGCAGCGACCGTCGACGATCCGAAAGGCGCGAACTGCGGGTCGTGGCTCGAGGCCGATGACGACATACACACTCTCCGGATACCAGGCGTTCGCGACGTCGTACGAAGATGGTTCCGGCGATGTTCGCGGGTGGGAATGATAGAAGCCGACGACGTCGAGGCCCGCCCGCCGAAGTGCGGCCCGGGCATCGACCAGTCCGGCTGGATCGAGCTCGAATTGCGTTTCGGATTCGGCGGCAACGTTCCCGACGGGTATCACCGAGATGATCGATCCGTCTCGCCCGCCAAGTACCCCGCAGCACTCGGCGGGCGCCGACCGAGACGCGGCCTCAACGAGTGCCTGGTGCGCGGCCGAAGTGATCCGGACCCGGAAATCCACGCCTTACACCTCCCGACATCGCTCGGCGCCGAGTCAGACGGCGGCGAGGACGAGGCACTTCAAGTAGTAGGTCTCGGGTATCGCAAGCAGGATGGGATGATCGCGAGCCTGCGTCCGCTTCTCGAGGAGCCGGACGTCGCGTCCGGCATCGACTGCCGCAGACTGAACGATGCCAACGAACATCTCCTCGGGCACGTGGTACGAGCACGTCGCCGTCACGAGCGTTCCGCCAGGTGCGAGCAGCTTCAGCGCCCGCAGGTTGATCTCCTTGTATCCGCGAGTGCCGGCGTCGAGCGCGGTCTTGCGCTTCACGAACGCGGGAGGGTCGAGCACGATCGTCTCGAAGCGTTCGCCGCGCTCGTCCAGCTGCTTGAGCAGGTCGAAGACATTGGCCTCGAGCAGCTCGATGCGGTCCGATACCCCGTTGAGCTCGGCATTGCGGCGAGCCCTCTGGAGCGCGTCACCCGAGGTGTCGACGGCCGTGACGTGATCGCAGACGCGGGCGAGGTGGAGAGCGAACGAACCGTGGAAGCTGAATGCATCGAGCGCGCGCCCGCGGCCGTAGCGAGCGGCCGCGACGCGGTTCTCGCGCTGATCGAGGAACGCGCCGGTCTTCTGTCCGCCGACGAGATCTACGAAGTAACGGACGCCGTGCTCATCGATCACCAGGTCTTCCGGGACTTCGCCGGCGAGCACGCTCGTCTGACGCGGCAGGCCTTCGAGGTCGCGCACGTGGGCATCGTTGCGCTCGACTATTGCGCGCGGCGCGAAGCGCTCCGCCAGCAACTCGACGAACAGCGGCTTCAGACGTTCGGTGCCCTGGGACAGTGTCTGTATCGAGAGACAGTCCCCGTAACGATCGACGATGAGCGAGCTGACCAGGTCGCCTTCGCCGTGAACGACACGATAGGCAGTCGTCCCGTCGACGACGCGGTCGCGCAGGGCGACGGCATCGTCGAGCCGGCGCCGCCAGAAGTCGCGGTCTGTCTCGACGTCGTCGAAGGTTACGAAACGCACTGCAATGAGCGACGCGTCGCTGTAGAACGCGCGGCCGAGCGCCCGCCCCTTCGGATCGACGACGCGGACGACGTCGCCGCCGCGGGCTTCGCCGGTGTCGGCGACGTCGCTGCGGTAGATCCAGTGATGGCGGGAGTGGGCGCGATCGGCGCCCTTCTTCGTGACGGTGATGGTGGCGGTCATGTGGGACTTTCTGCGTTAAGCTGGCCGCGATGATACAGGAAACCGCGTACATTGCCCTCGGCTCGAACCTCGGCGACCGGGCTCACAACATCTATGACGGCGTGCGGCTGCTAATCGAGAGAACGGGCGTGCGCGTGAGGTTGTCGCCGCTCTACGAGACTCAGCCGGTCGGATACGTCGACCAGCCGGCGTTCCTGAATGGAGTCGCGGAGCTGTGGGGGAAACTGCCGGAGCCGCGCGACCTGCTTGCGATCTGCCTCCGCATCGAGACGGAGCTCGGTCGCGAGCGCACGATCACGCAAGGCCCGCGCACGCTCGACCTCGATCTGCTGCTCTGCGGAGATTTCGTCTCGGCGGACGAGCGGCTGACGCTTCCGCATCCGCGCATGCACACGCGGGCGTTCGTGCTGCGACCGCTGGTCGATCTCGCGCCCGAGGCGCGCCACCCGGTCCTGAGAGCGTCGGTGACGGAGTTGCTGCGGGTTCTCGAGGCTGCTGACACGAAGAATTAAGGACCGGGTCCTTTCGACGTAACGCCGCGACGGCAGACTCGCATCACCTGGCAACGGGCCAAGGGGCTCGGGGCAGTTTCCGGAGGCGGCGCCCGGTGCGTCGTCGACCGTCACGCTGGCGTGGCGGCTCGGGAACGGGCTCGAGTTTCTCGAGGTGCTGACTGCGGCCGGGTTTCCGATGGCACCGTGACTTGGTCACGCTCACACGATGCCGTCGGAGACCCGGCCAGTTTTTTTCAGGAGAGTGCTCAGTGTGCTCCGTGCCTCTGTCCACTCGGTATGGCAGCGCCTTTGCCGTTGGCATACGGAGAGCACAGAGGCACGGAGATCACAAAGTCAGTTTCCGTCCCAGTTCCCCACGAGCGGCGTGACGTTCGGCGGCCCGTAAGAGAAAACCATGTCGGCGCCCCCCGGACTGTTCGCGTTGCGCAGGAACCACGCACCCGAGGCCGCCACGTAGATCCCCACGGTGTCGCGCCCGTCACCGTTCCAGTCGCCCGCGAGCGGCGTCGCGCTCGCCGGACCGTACGTGAAGACGAGATCGGCCGCTCCCGGACTGTTCGTGTTCTTCAGGAAGAACGCCGCCGTCGCCGGACTGTAGAGCCCGATCGAGTCCGTTCCGTTCGCGTCCCAGTCGCCCGCAATCGGCCGCCAACCAGCTGCACTAGGTCCGAAGCTGAAGACCAGGTCCGCCCCTCCCGGGGCGTTCGTGTTCTTCAGGAAGAAAGCACCACTCGACGGATCATAGAGGCCGATCGTGTCCGTACCGTTTCCGTCCCAGTCGCCGGCAAGCGGTACCCAGCCGAGCCCCGCGGGTCCATAGCTGAACACGGCATCCGCCGATCCCGGTCCGTTGACGTTCTTCAGGAAAAACGCGCCAGTCGAAGGCTGGTAGAGACCGGGTGAAGCGACGCCATCGCCGTTCCAGTCCGCCGCGAGCGGCACGAGCCCGGCACCAGCGGCGCCATAGGTAAAGAGCGTGTCTGCCGGCCCCGGCGAGTTGCCGTTTCGCAGGAACCACGCACCGGTCGCCGGGATGTAGATGCCGACCGTGTCTTTCGCCGCCGCCGGCGCGAGAACGAAGAGCGTGATGCTCTGCGGCGGAACCGTCGTCGAGAGCGTCGTGCCGACGTAGCCGACGTCGGCCGGATGCACGATCGCGTTCGCCGACGTGAGCTGCCAGACCTGCGCGACGCCCGTGCCGGCAAATCCGGCGAGCGAGATGTTCACTGGCTGCACTCCAGTCGACTGCTTGTTCACGACCATGACCGTCAGCGCGCCGTCACTGGCGCGCTCGGCTGCAAACGCCGATAGATTGTCGGGGTTCGGTACCGTCGCCGACACGCTCGTGTCGCCGAAATGCCCGCCCGCGCCGTCATAGTTCGTGTACATCTTGATGGACTTGTAGGTCGGCGTCGACGCAGCTGGCGTCGTCCACCGGCTCGCCATGTCGAGCCCTTCGCGTCCGAAAATCCCGAGCACGTCGGCCTGCGCAGTTGCGCCGTTGATGTGTCCTTCGGCGCCCCAGTTGTATTCGGTGATGCCCGTCTTCGTCCCGGGGTAATAGGTATCGACCCATCCCTTGATCCGCGGGACGAGCTTCACGGTGTCGGCGATCCACGTCTCGTCGACGTAGTTCGGATCCCAGAGGCTGCGTGTCGACCGGTTGCGCCGCGCCTGCATCGACGCCGATGTGTCGTCCGAGAACTCGCCGCCCTGCGGATAGTAATGAACCGTGAAGACGTCGAGGATCCGGCGCCCGGTGCTCTGGTTGTTGAGCCTGAGCTGGTTGAGGACCCAAGGCAGGTAGTCCCAGCCACCGTGCGCCGCGCGGTCGGGCAGGTTCGACCACCCGTGCTCGGCGCCCCACTGCTGGTCGTAGCCGCTGAAGAGGTAGCCGCTCCAGCCCCACTCCTCCGGACCGACGACGAGGGCGCCGGGGTCCGTGTCCTTGATCATGGTTCCGTAGGAAATTGTCAGGTCGCGAATCTCTTCCATGGTCGCGCCGGTCGGCTTGACGTCGCGGTGGGTCGAAAACCAGATGCTCGGCTCGTTGTCGAGCAGGTAGTAGCGGACGCCTCCGTTCGCGGCCGTACCCTGCTGCGCGACGAGGTGCTGGACCCATCCGCGCTGGAAGTTGACGTCCGCCGGGACGCTCGCATCGAGCGGGTCGTTGCCGGTGATGGGCTGGTTGTTGCTCGCGCGGATGCCGTTGCCGGCGTCGGGGAACCACTGCCAGTCGTTGCCGGTCTGGGCGCCGTACTTCGCTATCGAGAAGCTCGAGAGCTTCGATCGGTTCGGTCCGAGCTTGGCGACCCAGCCGATGGTCGGGATCGTGATCATCGAGTCGGCATTCGCCGCCTGGTTGGTGTCGACGAACGAATCCGCGTCGGCTCCGGCAGTCGCGCTCGAGTAGGCGATGCTCTGGAAGTACCAGTCGAAGGCCCGATTGTCCGCGTTCTGCTGCCAGTTGTAGCGAGTCGTGTTGTTGCCGCCGCGGCGGTTCGACGGACAGCGCAGATCGGCGAGCGTGGCGGCGTCGGCGTAGGCGAGTCCGTAGATGAGCGGGTTGATGGGACGCCGGTTCGCGGACACGTCGACGGCGATCGAGATCGCCGGATTGTCGGCGCGAACTGTCGGAAGCGGCGTGACGAGCGACGCGACGAGCAGCGCCGCGAGAACCACAGGGTAAGTTCTATTCATGGTGCGTCCCGGTCTTGGGGGCCAGGATCGTGGAGTCAGGGGCGGATCGAGAATACGCCCATGACGGGAACGGAATCAAAGGAGAAGGGCCACGGATTGAAACGGATCTGACGGATGAAGACGGATCTGAGCTCGGCTTCAGATCCGTCTTCATCCGTCAGATCCGTTCCAATCCGTGGCCCTTCTTGTTTAGACTCGCAATCGTGCTCTCACGATTCTCAGTGCGTGTCATTCTGCTTGTCCTGGCCATTCACGTGCCATTCACGTCCTTCGCCCGACTGCCCGGACGCATCTCGGCACCATCGCGCATCACGCTCGCCACCTGTCGTCTGGCAGGTTGGTCGGAAGACGTTCTGTGCGGAACGCTCGAGGTGTTCGAGAACAGGAAGACCCTAACGGGTAGAAAGATCGCCCTGCGCATTGTGGTGCTGCCGTCCCGCAACCGCGATGCGAAGTCCGAACCTGTCTTCTACTTCGCTGGCGGACCAGGCGGCAGCGCGGTCGAAACGGTCACACGCGCTGGATCGAAGTTCCTCGAGGGACTGCGTCGCGACCACGACCTCGTGTTCGTCGATCAGCGGGGAACCGGCGGATCGAACGCCCTGCCGTGCGACCTGACCGGTGCCGCGACTTCGATGGCAGGCACTTTCGCCGAGCCGTTCCCGATCGACCGGGTACGTGAAGGTCTCAGGCTGCTCGAGGGCAAGGCCGACCTGACGCTCTACTCGACAGCCATAGCCATGGCGGACCTCGACGACGTGCGCGCCGGGCTCGGCTACGACCGAATCAACCTCTATGGCGGCTCGTACGGTTCGACCGCGGCGCTCACGTACATCAAGCTCTTCGGCCAGCACGTGCGGAGTGCCACGCTCATCGGCGTCGCGCCCCCCGAGGCTCACTATCCGCTGCCGATCTCGAGGGGATTCGAGAACGCGATGCGGGTTCTCGATCGCGACTGCGCCGCCGACGAAGCGTGCCGGAAAGAGGGTCTTTCGCCTGTCGCCGACCTCAAGACCACGGTCGCGCGCCTAGAGCGCGGGCCCGTCGAGGTCGAGACCGCCAATCCGGTCACGCTGGCGCGTGAAACCGTCACCGTCTCGCGCGATGGGTTCGTCGACCTCGTGCGGCTGCTCCTCTATTCGCCGGACTACGCGAGCTGGCTGCCGGTGCTGCTTCACCAGACCGCGGCTGGCGAGTTCGGGTTGTTTGCCAGCGTGGCGTTCAAGACAGCGAGCGGTATCGAGGCGTCGATTGCACGCGGAATGCACTTATGCGTCTTCTGCGCCGAGGACGTCGACGTGGTTCGCGACGTGGACGCCCGCCGCGAGACGGGCGGGCGCATCTACGACGACTTCCGGCTTCAGGCGATGCGGCGTGCCTGTGCCGTCTGGCCGCACGCCAAAGACGGCGCGACGGCTTCGCAGCCTGTGTCGTCGAACGTACCGGTTCTGATGCTCGTCGGCGAGGCAGATCCCGTGGCTCCGCCGTGGCTCGCGGAAGCGGCGGCGAAGCGCCTGCCGAACAGTCACGTCGTCGTCGTTCCGCACGGCGGGCACGGGCTTCCGTATGCGTGCGTGGACGAGCTCGTTGCGGCGTTCGTCGCGAAGGGCACGGCCGACGGGCTCGACGTCGGCTGCGTGGCCGGGATCCGGCGTCCGCCGTTCGTGACCGGAGCGTCGCTGAAGGCGCTCGCGAAACGTGCCCAAGGTGCGACGGTCGCGGAACCGATCGCGGGCGAAGTCTTGTGGCACGGCACGCTGGACGTGGGAACGGCGAAGCTGCGGCTCGTGCTGAGGGTAGGGAAGGCAGGGGATGGAACCACGCGAGCGGTAGTCGACAGCCCAGACCAGGGAGCCATGAACCTGCCTGTCGACGGCGTTTCGATCACAGCGACGGGAATGAAGTTCGAGATGCGGATGATCGGCGCGACGTTCGAGGGCAGCCTCAATGCCGACGGGACGATCGCGACGGGGACGTGGTACCAGTCCGGACGGAGCTGGCCGCTCGTGTTCACGAAAAAGCCATAGAGTCTCTTCCTGCGTCTTTGCGAGACCTTGGCGTCTTTGCGAGAAAACAGACTCGCAAGACTGTTTTCTCGCAAAGACGCCAAGGCCTCGCAAAGGCGCAAAGGCGCAAAGGCGCAAAGGCGTTCAAAGACGGGCGGGCTCGCTCCGCTTTGCTACAATCTTCCCCGCCATGCTCGGTAAGTACATCCACCGCCGCGAACGCTTTCTCTCCTCGATCGACACGAACCGCGTCATCCGTCCGTTCGACTGGGGCACCGAATTCCTCGACATGGACCGGCTCCCGGACGAGGACGACGCGTCGCTCGTCGACCGGTTCGTCACACGGGCTCTCGACGACAGCGACGCGTACTACGCCACTCCCGCACTCGAACACGCCGAATTCGACGGAGAGCGAGTGCGCTTCCCGAGCGCGCTCGAGACCCGCTGGCACGTCAACAACACCGTCACCGCACGGTACATTCCGTCGCGCAAGCCGTCGAAGAAGGCCGTCATCATCCTGCCGCAGTGGAATGCCGACTCGGAGAGCCACGTCGCGCTCGGACGAATCTTCACGCGGTTCGGGATCTCGGCGCTGAGGCTGTCGCTGCCGTACCACGACGTGCGGATGCCGGAGGAGCTCGAGCGCGCGGACTACATGGTGAGCGGCAACGTCGGACGGACGCTCAATGCGTGCCGGCAGGCAGTCATGGACGTCCGGCGGTGCATCGACTGGCTCGAGAGCCGCGGATACACGCAGATCGGCATCACGGGGACTTCGATCGGATCGTGCATCGCGTTCCTGGCGTACGTGCACGATCCTCGTCTGCGCGTCGGCGTCTTCAACCACGTGTCCAGCTTCTTCGCGGACGTGACGTGGACCGGGATTTCGACGCGGCACGTTCGCGCCGGCATCGAGCAGAGCATCGACCTCGAGACTCTGCGGCGCGCGTGGATGCCGATCAGCCCGAACGCGTTCATACACCGTCTCAAGCACGAGCAACCGCACCGGCCCCGGTTGATGATCACGGCGCGGTACGACCTGACGTTTCTGCCGCATCTGTCGGAGCGCGCGTTTGCGGAGTTCCGGCACCACGACATTCCGGTGGACCGGGCGATCCTGCGCTGCGGGCACTACACGAGCGGGAAGTTCCCGTTCAAGTTCCAGCTCGGGTATCTGATCACGAAGTACCTGCACCGGCACCTGGCTGGAGCGTAGGGGCCAGGCGGACTACGGGGAGCTCAGCCCTGCGCCTTCAGGTGTTCTTCGCGACTCTGCCGGTAACTCGTCTGGGATTGTCGACTTGCGCCGATACTCGCTCGGGGAAACGCCGAGATGCCGCTTGAAGGCCTTGCTGAAGGCGGCTTCCGACTCGTAGCCCGCCTGTTCCGCCATCTGGCGAAGATTGAGTCGCCCGTCCCTCATCGATGCGGCGACGAGCTGCATCCGCCACCGCGCCAGATAGGAGAGCGGGGGCTCGCCGACGTATTCGCGAAACCTGGCGGCGAACGGCGACCGCGACATCCCGGCGACTTCTGCGAGCGATCTAACGCTCCAGGAGCGTGCCGGCTCCCGATGTATGCTCGCAAGCGCCGCGCCGATTCGCTTGTCCCGCAGCGCCCCGAGCCACCCTCCCGCCCCCTCGGGCTGCGAAGCCAGCCACACGCGCACTGCCTGCACGAAGATGATGTCGCCGAGCCGCGCGACAACAGCCGAAGAGCCCGGGCTCGGACGGCGAGCCTCGGCTGCGAGCAGCCGCAGCAGTGGCTCGAGCCATTCGCCGGCCTGGCCTGAATGCACATGTACAACTTCCGGTAGTATGCCGAGCAGCGGATTGTCCATCGATCGGTCGAATTCGAACGCGCCGCAGATCATCTGGGTCTCGGCTCCCCCGCCGCCGTGTCGCAACACGTAGTGGCCGCCAACCTGCTCGCGCGGGATGCTGTCGAGCGGGACCGCGATCGCCGACTCCGCCGACGCGAGCGTATGCCCGTGTCCATGCGGGACGATCACCAAATCGCCGCCGGCGAGCGCCACCGCGTCTGGTGACCCTTCGAGACGCAGCCACGCGCCGCCGCGCTCGACCACGTGGAAGTGAGCGAAATCCCCGGCCCGCAGTGTCATTGCCCACGGCGCCGAAAGCTGACTGCGGCAGAAGACGCGGCTCGCAAGTCTTACCGTTTCGAGCACTGAAGCAAACACGTCTCCATCGCTGGCTACATAGCGAAGCAACGCTGATTCAGGACGATCGGACAAAGAATCGAGATTTTCAGGCATTCCTAATCCTCAACCTGGCGGCTATCCTAGCACGGTCGATCTCACAACAGAACTGAGGAAAACCAACCCGATGAGCCTGAAAGACCCGAACCCGGTGAACGCGGCGCGCCCGAAGCGAGTCGCGATCGTGATCGCCAACCCCGCAGTATCGACGACCACCGGTTGGCCGGTCGGTTTCTGGTGGTCGGAGTTGACCCATCCCTACTACGAGTTCATCGAACGGGGCTACGAGGTCGAAGTCTTCAGCCCGTCCGGAGGACGCTGCGAACCCGACGCGATGAGCGACCCTCGCGATCCGAGCGGGTATTCCGCCAGCGACCTCATCAGTCTGGGCTTCATTCATACTCCCAGGCTCGCGGCCCTGGTCGAGAACACACTACCGGTCTCGGCGGTCGATGTGGCCGGGTTCGACGCGATCGTCGTGGCCGGCGGCCAGTCGCCGATGTTCACGTTCGAAGGGGCGATCGAGCTTCACGGCAAGTTCACGGAGTTCCTCGAAGCCGGAAAGATCGCCTGCGCCCTCTGCCACGGAACGGCGATCTTGCGGTACGCGCGCACGTCGGATGGAGAATGTGTCGCGAAAGGCAGGACCGTGACCGGCTTCGCGAACGTGGAGGAAGACGATGCCGATGATGCGGTGTGGTCGATGGGACTGCTGCCACGGGGCAAGCACCTGATGCCGTGGCGAATCGAGGACGAGCTCAGGAAGCTCGGGGCGAATTTCGTGCAGGCAGGCCGCTGGCGCGCTTTCGCGGTTCGCGACGGCAACCTGATCACCGGCCAGCAGAACTTCTCCGGTGCGGAGACGGCACGTCTGGTAGTTCAGGCGATAGGCGAATAGGAGCAGGAACTAATGCCACATACGATTGCGATTCTCGGCGCGGGCTCGGTGGGCGGCGCGCTCGGACGACGATTCCTGGCGCTCGGCCACGACGTCCGCTTCGGTGTCTCGAATCCGGATGGCGAGAAGTACATGGCGCTGGCGGCCGAGACCCGAATTCCCGTCTCTTCCGTCGGCGAAGCCGTACGGGGCGCCGACCTCGTCGTGCTCGCGGTGCCGTACGACGCCGTGAAGGCGGCGCTGGCCGCTGCGGGAGACCTCGACGGCCGGATCGTCGTTGACTGCACGAACCCGCTGGCCTTCGCAGACGGCCGGCTTTCGCTCACGCGCGGCTTTGACACGTCGGGCGCGGAGGAAGTTGCGCGCCTTGCCCCCGGCGCGCGAATCGTCAAGTGTTTCAACCAGACCGGTTACGCGAACATGGTGGAGCCTGTCGTGGGCGAGGTCGAATCCGCAATGTTCGTCTGTGGCGACGACGCGGACGCGCGGGAGGTGGTTCGTGCGCTGGCCGCGTCCATCGGGTTCGACGCGATCGATGCGGGCAGGCTCGAGGTTGCGAGGTTGCTCGAGCCCCTCGCGATGCTCTGGATCCACCTGTCGATGACGACGCCGCTCGGACGCGACTTCGCGTTCGGCGTGCTCAGGCGCTAGGCAACAGGCAGTAACTTGCGACGTCTACCGGCACAAGCGCACCGGCGACTGCACCCGTTGCCTGGTGCCGGTACATCGCGAAGGCGCACAAATTGGTGCGGCGTAAATAAACTAATGCACGATTTGGTCGATTTCGGTATCATCATGGCGTGTCACGGCGAATAGAACTCTCCTCAGTCATCAACGCCCCCCGGCAACGGGTATGGGCCTTCTACGACGACCCGGACAACCTTCCGAAGCTGACGCCTCCGGGCATTCACGTTTCGCTGCTCACGAAGCCCGCCAGGCCTCGAGTAGGCGACGTCGTGACCCTTCGTATCCGCCGGGGCCCGATAGCCTTCACCTGGGACGCGAAGTTCACCGAATACGATCCCGGACGCGCCTTCATTGACGAGCAGGGACGCGGTCCCTTCGCCTTCTTCCGCCACCGGCACCTGTTCGAGGACGCTAAGGGCGGTACGCGCATCACCGACACGATCGACTACACCCCGCCGTACGGTCCGATCGGCTGGCTCGCAGACCGGATTGCAATCGCGCGCGACCTGAAATCCATGCTCGAGTTCCGCCACGCCAGGACGCGTGAGTTGCTCGAAACCGCCTGAAATCCCGAGGGAATAGCAGTGACCGAATCGTTCGCCGGAAAAATCGCCATCGTAACCGGAGCCAGCTGCGGAATCGGCCGCGCAACGGCTGAAGCGCTGATAACAGCCGGCGCAACGGTCGTTCTTGCCTCGCGCGACGCCGACTCGCTCGACGATCTTGCCTCGAGACTGGGGCCGCGCGCCGAGGCCGTCCCGACCGACGTCACCAGGCCTGCCGAAGTAGACGAGCTAGTCCGCGGAACCGTCGAGCGCCACGGCCGCGTGGACCTGCTCGTTCACGCCGCGGGCGCCGGAATGCTCAAGCCGGTTCTCGACATCACGGAAGCCGAGTTCGACGCGCTCGTCGAGCTGAACCTCAAGGGCGCCTTCCTCGTGCTCCAGCGTACGGCGCGCGCAATGTCGGAGCACGGCGGCGGCTCGATCGTGACGTTCCCCGGCGTGCTGGGACGCGCGCCGATGGCAATGGCCTCGGCCTACGCCGCGACCAAATATGGCCTCGTCGGACTCGTGAAGTCGATGGCCATCGACCTGAAGCGCTCGAACGTGCGATTCTCATTGATGTTTCTGGGCGGCGTGAACACGACGTTCTGGGACAGCGAGTCGATTGCGCTCAAGGTCCAGCGCGAAAAGATGCTGGACGCGGCATCGGCGGCGAGGCCGCTACTGTTTCCGGCCTCGCAGGCGACCCCTGCCATCTGCGGCGAAATTGTCATCCAGCCCGAGAATCATCAGCTTGTCTAGACAATGAACATCCTCATCACTGGCGGCACGGGATTCATCGGCGGACACATCCGCGACGCGGTGCTCGGCCGGCCCGAGCTCGGCCCGGACGCGCGCGTGCTGTGTATGACCCGCGACCCGAAAGGGAAATCGCACGACGATCCACGGGTTTCGTTCGTCGCCGGCAACGTGCGCGACCCGGCGATGCTCGTGAGCGCGACCGAGGGCGTCGACGTCGTCGTCCACTGCGTCCAGTTTCCCAATCATCCCGTCGAGGACGAGCGTAAGGGCCACACCTACCTCGAAGTGGATGCGCACGGAACGGAGCGGCTCGTCGCCGCGTGCCGGAAGAACGGCGTCAAGCGGATCGTCTACCTGAGCGGGGCGGGGACGTCACCGGATCGGAAGGAGCCCTGGTTTCAGGCAAAGGTCATCGCAGAGCGAGCCGTGCGCGAATCCGGCGCCGAATGGGTAATCCTGCGGCCGTCGTGGGTCTACGGCCCGGACGACCGCAGCCTCAACCGATTCGTAACGTTCATCAGGTACCTGCCGATCGTTCCGGTCATCGGCGACGGCACGAACAAGGTGCAGCCAATCGCGATCTGGGACGTTGCGGAAGCCGCGGCGGAATCGGTGTTCAGCGACGCCGCGAAAAACCAGACGATCGAGCTCGGCGGACCCGAGGAGCTGACGATGGACGAGATCATCGCCACCCTCCAGACGGTAATGGGAACACATCGGATGGTGATCCATCAGCCGAAGGGCCTGATGAAGCTCGCCGCGTGGCCGATGGCAATACTCCCGACGCCTCCGCTGTCACCCGATGCGATCGACTTCATCCTCCAGGAAGCCCACGTCGACACAGAGCCAGCCCGCCGCATCTTCGGCCGCGACTTCACGCGCCTCGAGGACGGCCTGCGGAGGTATCTGGTGAGTTGACAGGATTGTCGGGATTTCCCGAGGATTCACAGGATTCTCCTTTGGTTCTCGGGACGATGTTCCCGATATCCAAAGTAGTTCCTGTGAATCCTCGGGAAATCCTGCGAATCCTGTCAACTCACTATTTTCCACCCGACACGGAACTGCCGATCGGGTGCAATGTCGTCAACCAGGAGCACGTCGACCCGGTACCAGGCGCTGCGAGGCGCAACATATGAGGCTGTCGAATTCGGGTAGAGGTACACGTCCTCGCCTTCCTGCTGCCACGAGTCGCCGAAGACCGCGCTTGCCTGCGTCCGGAACGTGAAACCGAGCGCACGCGCGCCCTTCGGATAGTCGCCCGAGGTGAACTCCACCTTCTCGCCGGCCTTCAGCGCGACGAGGTAGCTGCGCATGAAGTAGACGGTGCCCTTCGCGGTCGTGCTGCGCTCGCTCTTGTCGAACGCCAGGAACCCGAGCCC
>CAZQBW010000031.1:0-7213 GCA_964591515.1 uncultured Clostridia bacterium | reverse complement strand
GTCGCCCCGTCCGGCACGTCGAGCGGCGCGGCGCACGACCTGCAACGCGCGGGTCCACCTTCGCGATCGGGCGGCAGAGCGGCGAGTGCGGCCTGAAGGTGCTGCTTTCCCTTCGTGCGCCGGCGGCCGTAGATGCCGAGGACGGTCGGGACGCCGAGCGTGACGTACATCGCGACTCCGACGCCGGTGAAGATCTGCGTGTTCGACCAGACGTCGAACAGCGTCGCGCCGATGTGGCGGCTGACGATCTCGAGGCCCTTCGCGATCAGCAACGCGTCGACGACGAACGCAAGCGGCCACAGGAACAGCCAGATGCAGCCGGACGACACTGCGCCCCAAGCCTGCGCCAGAAACCCCGGCGGATCGCCGAGCCTTGCGTAGAGCTCGTGAGCCTCGACACGGCCGGCATCGCGCTTGACCTCGGCCTGCCGCATCTTCGCGTAGGCCTCTGGAACCGGAAACTCGACGCCGCAATAGGGACAGTGAACGTCTGTCCCCGTACCGAGCGGCACCGGCGCGCCGCATCCCTCGCATCGCAGTATCTCGAGTGCCGACATTTTCGCAGTCTAAGGGAGAGTGGACAGGATTTACCGGATTGACCGAGGATTGACATGAAGAAATCCTGTGAATCTTCGGGCAATCCTGTAAATCCTGTCGACTCTCATGCTTTCTGCGCTCCTCATGCTCATCCTCGCTGCACCGCCGCCGGCGGAGTACTTCCTCGCTGACGTCGACAACCGTCCGGTGCTGATCGACGTGGAGGGCCGCGTCGTCCTCGAGCCGAAAGCAGCGTCGGCGTGGGGTTATTCCGAGGGCGTGTTCTGCTTCTCGGACGGCCAGCGAGTCGGTTTCATGGACTGGACGGGCCGCGTGGTCGTTCCACCGACGTACGCCTACGCGGAGGCTTTCCGCGAGGGTTTCGCGCAGGTGCAGCTGCCCGAGAAGGGCGACACGGACCGCGAGCGGTGGGGTTTCATCGACCGGACGGGAAGAATGGTCATTCCGGCGCGGTACTGGGCCACGTCCGAGTTTTGCGAAGGTGCGGCGTTCGTGCTCTCGAACAAGGCGTCGGCATTCATCGACACGAAGGGCCGCGCGATTCCGGCGGCAACGTTCGGCTGGGCCGAGCATTTCAGTGAGGGCCTCGCGCCGGTCGAGAAGGACTACCGGTGGGGCTTCATCGACAAGGGCGGGAAGATGGCAATTCCGCAGGTGTATGCCCGGGCGAAGTCGTTCTCGGAGGGACTCGCCGCGGTGACGGTCTGGAACGACAGCCAGGAGGCCCTCAACGTGCCGATCGTCGGGTCGGGCTACATCGACGCGACGGGCAAGATGGTGATCCCGCCGAAGTACTCGTCGACCGAGCCGTTCTCTTGCGGGCTCGGACTCGTGGCCGAGGGCTCGACGTGGATTCCGTCGATGAACCGGTCGGGACGCGAGGGAAGGGTCGGGAAACTGAGTTTCATCGATCGGACCGGGCGTGTTGTCTTCGAAGTGGCGGGCACCGACGCTGCTACGCCCGGCGGGCCTCGCTCGACGGTGGCCCGCGTCGAGTCGTTTCGTGAGGACCTGGCCTACATCGAGTACGCGGACGGGCGGAAGGGATTCCTGGACAAGACGGGCAGACTCGCAATCTCGCTCGGTCCCGAGTTTCTGTCGGCGAACGGTTTCGAGCGCGGACTCGCGCGTGTGGCTCTCGCGCCGGCCTCGCCCGGCGCCCCGTCGCAGTCCGGCTACATCAACAAGTCCGGCAAGCTCGTCTGGCCGAAGCCGAAACCCGCCGCCGCCCAACCCTGAAGTCTCTTCCCTTGCGCCTCTGCGTCTGCCCTCTGCGTCTCTGCGAGAAAACTGCTTCGCGAGGGCGCTTTTCTCGCAAAGGCGCCAAGGTCTCGCAATGGCGCAAAGCCGCGAAGTCAGAAACCGTATCGGCGCCGCCGGCTCCCTCTCAGTCCGCGCGGCACACAATGTCGGAAAGTGCTCCCGGATTTGCGAGTGGCCTGCATTGTTCGTCGACTCCGGAATCGCGTCATCGGCTATCCTGTACAGGTGATCGTGCGAACAACTGTCATTTTGCTCCTGCTTGCGGTTGGACTTCCTTCTCCATTCGGGATGTCGAAGACAGCGAACGCTGGGCCATCCGGCTCAGGCCGTCTCAATGGCGGACTTGCCACATCGGCGACGTTCTTCGGTGGATCACTCTTCGACTCAGCCCACGCTGTCGCGCGGGACGCGGCTGGAAACGTCGTGATTCTCGGACTGACGAGTTCCTCCGACCTGCCAGTGACGACCGGCGTGGTCCAGCTGCAGCTCTCGGAGGAGCCTGGCGAGGATCTCTTTGTAGCGAAGTTTGATCCTGAAGGCCGACAGTTGCTGGCCTGCACCTACTTCGGCGGGTTGGGAACTGAGGATCCTGTGGCAATCGCGACCGGAGCTGACGGCTCGATCTACATCGCGGGACACACCACTTCTCCATACTTTCCGACGCAGAAAGCGTTGCAGGCATCACCCGCGCAGGGCCGCGAGGTCTTCGTGGCGCGATTTACGACCGACCTCTCAGCCGTGGTCTTCTCGACGTACCTCGGTGGGAACGGCACGGACATGTCGTACGGCCTCGCAGTCAGCCAGTCGGGTGACGCGATCGTCGTAGGAAGCACGAACTCGCCCGACTTTCCGCTGAAGAACCCCCTGCAGTCCTCGTGCGATTGCCTGAGCTCCGAGGATGGGTTCGTTTCCCGAATCTCCGCGTCAGGTCAGCAACTTGTGTTCTCGACCTATCTCGGTGGAGGAAATGAACTGGGTCCAACACCGGACGTCGCACGCGCCGTCGTGGTCGGTGGCAGTGACGAGATCGTGATCGTCGGCAGCACCACGACAAACAACTTTCCCGTCGTGAACGCCCTGCAGCCGACGTTGGGCGATGCACCTGGCACACGCCAGGGTGACGCCTTTGTCTGCAAACTTGACGCCACCGGGAGCCGCATTCTGTTTTCGACTTATCTCGGCGGGTACGCAGAAGATGTTGCGCAGGGTCTGGATATCGACGCGGACGGCAACATCTACGTGGCCGGTTGGACTTACTCGTCGAACTTTCCGACAACAGCAGGCGCCTTTCAGACGGAATACAAGTTCGGGCACGAGGCATTCGTCGCGAAGCTGACGCCGCAGGGATCGACACTCTTGTACTCGACACTCCTCGTTGGGCAACTGTACGAAAATGCATTCGACGTCGGCGTCGATTCACGCGGACATGCTTACGTCGTCGGGAGAACTTCTTCGCCGGACTTTCCGGTCGTCAGCGCAGATCGGTTCATCTATTCAGGAATTGCCGACGGCTTCATCTCGAAGCTGAACTCGACTGGTTCCGCGCTCGTGTATTCGACGTTCCTCGGGGGGCTCGACGAAGACTCAGCCGCGAGCATCGACATTGATACAGCCGACAGAGTCGTCGTCGTCGGAACCACCCAGTCTGCGGACTTCAAGCCACTGGTCAATCCAAGGCAGGCCTCGTTGTCGGGACAGCGCGACGCGTTCATCGTCCAGCTCTTCGATCCCGATCGAAACCCCGCGGAGATTTCCATTGATGGGCCGGCTGCGGGCGCGGTTGTTGCCACCATTGAGCCGATTCCATTCCGCTTCACGGTGGATGACGCTGATGGCGTTGTTGGAATCGTCGTGTCGTACCTGCTCTATCAGGATGAGGACTTTCATGACATCGCTCGTCTGGGACCCGGCGCGAGGGAGGTTCTCTGGCGCCCGCCCGATCATCTTGCGGCCTCCGCCGTCGTGAGGGTGGCTGTCATCGACGTATTCGGAAACGTCGCGTCTCGCCTCTCGAACGAGTTCTCCTTCTTTCAAGGAGTCCCGGTTCTGACGTGGATATTGGGGACTGAAGTCACGGTTGCGGTGCCTCCGGATGGTGCTGGCGCCCCGCTGATCACTGGTCTGTCGGCGCTCGAGATTCCGTATGAGGATCTCCCGTACGGACATTCGGACGTGAGCCCCGAGCCCGTCCCACTATCTGGTTTGAATCTCTATCGCGTTGCCCAGCCGCCCGAGGGCATGCCACTGCCGGATCCTGTGACGATTGCTCAGCCGCAGAACATCGTTGCGTCGGTTGCAACTGGAGACGATTCGATTGTGGATTTCGTTCGCGATGGGCGCGGTGACAACTTCGTCTATGTTGTCACGAGGATGTCGAGTTCTGGAGTTGAGTCCGCTCCTTCCGCCGCAGTCTCGACAGACTTGCCGGTCATCGTCAACCCAGTCTTTCAACAAGGGGCATTCTTCTTGGACCGTGTCGGATCGAGGCTTCCTGACTCGGGGGCCCGCCTCGAAGTGAGCGGTATTGAGCGATTCAAGCTCAAACTCGAGCCGAACGGCCTCTCATTTCGAGTTCCGAAAACTGCGACGAGCCAGCCCGGCGGGAAGCTCATCAAGCAGGTCATCCGTCGAAACCGGAATGTGGCACTCAGAATCCTCACAACGGACGGGCGACGTTCGATGCCAGTGATATTCCGGCGATAGTGCGAGCGTGGGACGGGCGAGCGGCGGCAACAGGCAGGAAGACGCGACTCCAGGCCGGGTCTTCCGGGAAGTCATCCAGCGCGGACTCGAAGTAGGCGATCGCGAGATCCGCGTTCCCGTCGTGCCAGGCGATCCGCCCGAGCGCGCAAAGCGCTATGACGTAGGGTTCGCCGTAGGCGAGCCCTACGGGATTTGGATACGCCCCTGAGTCCGGTATCGACTCGTCGAGCCGGTCACAGATCTCGACGACCTGCTCGTACCACAATCTGGCGTCGTCGACCGTCTCGGCGCAGCGTTCGGCAAGGAACATCGCAGCGAGAAAGCAGTCCGGATCGAGCACGAGTGCTTCGATCGCAAGCGCCCGGGCAATCTCCGGTTCGGCGGTCCAGGCGACCTGCGTGGTTGAGACCGCCAGTTTTGCAAGCTGCTCCTCGGGAGCGCCTCCGGTCTCGCGTGACAGAGCCTCGCAAAAGGCATCGACGCGGTGCGGATCCCGAAGTGCGGCCAGGAGATTGAGGGGGTTCACCTCTGCCTTCGACCGCTTTGGTGGATCGGGCTTGAACGAACTCTTCTTCCTTCTCTTTTTGATCGTCATTGGACTGGCTCCGGCGACCGGCAGACCATATGCCGCATTTCGGGCCGCGTTCAACCCGGCGCGATGTGGGAACCGGAGAGTGGACGGGATTTCGGAATTTGAGGGATTCACAGGATTGAAGGAGAGCGATTGTCCGGGTTCGACCTCCTGCGAGTCTCTCCGGCCGGCGTTACGTCGTCAATGACACTCGAGCGAGATTACCGCCGGGCACCGGTGACGCAGCGCGTCGTCCCCGGGCTCGAATCGAAGCGCGCCTTCCGCCTCGTCGAACCAGCACGAGTCCGCGCGGTGACCGCCCAGCATGCCGTCGCACTTCGCGCACCGAGAATCGTTCTCGCATGAGCACGACACGATCACGATGACGGCGCCGAAGCGGTCGAGCGGGTCGCGGCACTCACCGCGCCACTCGCCGCATTTCACGCAACGCTCGAGTCCGACCGGCACGCCGCCGGTGCTTGCCCCGTCGAGCGCCTCCAGTTCGTCGGGTCGTGCCCGGCGCAGGACGTTCTCCGTATTCGCGACCGCCATCAACCCGCAACGCGCGGCTTCTCGAGCCACGTCGTCGAAGCGCGCCTGTCGTTGAGCAAGTTCGTCGTCGAGTTGAATATCCCGGCACGGGTGGATGAGGCCCGAAACGGGAACAGCGGGCCTCGGAACGAAATCCGTACATCTCGCGCCTCCATTCGGGTGCATCCAGATCGCGAGCGCCGGACCGAGCACGAGCGCGCCCCCGATCTGGTTGCGTCCGATCTGCGTCCTGGCAAAGTCCATGCATTCTTCGGTCTGCCATTGCTGCGGAAGCAGAAAGTAGTGGTGAAGTCCTGCCGATACGCGCAGCGCCAGGTAGGGAAAACCATCGAACGGCTCCGGACGCTCGTCCCAGGGAACCTCGCAGATAGCAATGCGTTCCGACATCGTTTGCCTCCCAAGGCAGTAACCGGATCAACCCCGGTATGCCCTACCCAAATAACGCGCAAATTCGAACAGAACCGGCTGAGCCTGGCGCCAGCCGTCCCGGGCGTCCATTCACCTGACCGTAAACCTCATCCCGGTGGTCGCGGATTGCCGCAACAAACGCTTCGACGGTAGGCGCGGGACCGTAGCCGTAGTTCCTGTGAGGCATTCAGCGACGTCCGGCATATTCACACGATACTACCGGGGTCGATCGGACATGCAGTGTCCGTGCAGCCGAGACTACCCGAACCGTACGTGAAGCTCTTCACCGAGGCTCAACCGACGATACAGCGGAGTCGGGGCACGAAGAATTCTTGATCACAGGACCGGAGAGTCCGCGGGCTCTTCGTCTCTGCGTCTGCCCTCTGCGACTCTGCGAGAAACTCTTCCCTCGTAGGAACAGTTTCTCGCAGAGCCGCAGAGCTCAGACGCATAGCCGCAAAGGCAGACAAACCAGACAATTTCCCGCCAATCCTCCCCAAGTCCCGCAAATCCTGTCCACGCTCCCTCCCACTCTCCGCTATGATTCGGGCTTCACCCGATCATGGCTACGCACACCGTCAGAGCCGCATGTCCGCACGACTGCCCGGACACCTGCGCGATGCTCGTCACCGTCACCGACGGGCGAGCCGTCGCCGTCAAGGGCGATCCCGGACACCCGTTCACCCAGGGCTTCCTCTGCACCAAGGTTTCTCGTTACCAGGAACGCACGAACTCGCCCGATAGGGTCCTGCACCCGATGCGCCGCGTCGGCGAAAAGGGCGAGGGAAAATTCGAGCGTATCTCGTGGGACGCCGCGCTTGACGAGATCTCTTCCCGGTTCAAGCAGATCGCGGCCTCTGCCGACGGCCCGGAAGCCATCCTGCCCTACAGCTACGCCGGCACGATGGGCCTCGTCCAGGGCGAGAGCATGGACCGCCGCTTCTTCCACCGCCTCGGCGCGTCGCTGCTCGACCGCACGATCTGCGCGACCGCCGGCTTCACCGGCTGGGTGCACACCATCGGCGCCACCATTGGCACCGACCCCGAGCAGTTCCACAAGGCGCGGCTTATCCTCCTCTGGGGCACGAACACGCTCACCTCGAACGTCCACCTCTGGCCGCAGATCCTCCAGGCCCGCAAGGCCGGCGCCGAAGTCGT
>CAZQBW010000030.1:0-33904 GCA_964591515.1 uncultured Clostridia bacterium | reverse complement strand
GCCGATGTCGTGGACATCGCCCTTCACGGTCGCAAGCACCATCGTGCCCTTCTCGCTGCCCTCGACCTTCTCCATGTGCGGCTCGAGGAACTTCACGGCCGCCTTCATCACCTCGGCCGACTGGAGCACGAACGGCAGCTGCATCTGCCCGCTGCCGAACAGGTCGCCGACGGTCTTCATGCCGTCGAGCAGGATGTCGTTGATGATCGCGAGCGCCGGATAGGACTCGAGAGCGGTCGCGAGCGCGGTGTCCAGGCCGATCTTCTCGCCGTCGATGACGTGGAGCTTGAGGCGCTCCTCGACTGGCAGATCCGCGTCTTCCGACTTGCTGCGCTGGATCGTCGCGCCCTCGAACAGCTTCGTGAGCTCGCCGAGCGGGTCGTACGTGCAGATCTCGCCGTCGAACTTTCGCCGATCGAAGATGAGGTCTTCGCAGACCTGCAGCTCGCGTTCGCCGATGCGAGTGAGCGGCTCGATCTTGCTTGCGTTGACGATCGCAGCGTCGAGGCCGGCGTCGACCGCCGTGTGCAGGAAGACCGAGTTGAGGGCCACGCGCGTGACCGCGCTCAGCCCGAACGAGATGTTCGACACTCCGAGGATCGTGTTGACCTCGGGGAATTCGGCCTCGATCCGCTTCAGCGATTCAATCGTCTCGGCGGCATTGCGGCGGTCCTCCTCGATGCCGGTCGAGATCGGCAGCGCGAGCGGGTCGATGAAGATGTCGTGCGCGGGCATGCCCAGTCGCGCGGCGTGCGCGACGGCGCGTCGGACGATCGCCATCTTTCCTTCGCACGTACGGGCCATGCCCTCCTCGTCGATCGTGCCGATGACGATGGCGGCGCCGTATTCTCGCGCGATGTTGACGACCTTTTCGAAGCGAGCGTCGCCGTCTTCGTAGTTCGTCGAATTGAGCAGGCACTTTCCGCCGGCGCGCTTCAGCCCGGCTTCCATCTTCTCCCACTCGGTCGAATCGAGCATGAGCGGGATCGTGACGTTCGTGACGAGCCGAGACACGAGCTCGGACATGTCGGCGACTCCGTCGCGGCCGACGTAGTCGACGTTCACGTCGAGGACGTGCGCGCCCTCGCGCACCTGCTCGCGGGCAAGCGAGACGAGCCCGTCCCAGTCCTCCGCGATCAGCAGGTCGCGCGCTTTCTTCGAACCGCTCGCATTCACGCGCTCGCCCACGATGAGGAACGAGTTGTCCTGGCGGTACGGCTGCGAGATGTAGAGCGACGAGGACGCGGGCGCGAACTCGGGCGAACGTTCGTGCGGAGCCAGCCCGCCGACCGCGTCAGCAAGCGCCTTGATGTGGGCAGGTGTCGTCCCGCAGCAGCCGCCGACGATCCCGACGCCATAATCCTTAACGAAGTGGAGCAGGTCCGCTGCGAACGACTCTGGCTGTTCGCGGTAGACGGCGTGGCCGCCGACGTTTTCGGGCAATCCGGCGTTCGGAATGACCGAGACCGGCATCGGGGCGGACTCGCAGAGGTACCGGACGTTCTCGGTCATCTGCTTGGGACCTGTCGCGCAGTTCATGCCGACGACGTCGATGCCGAAAGGCTCGAGCGTAGTGAGCGCGGAAGCGATCTCGGAGCCGAGCAGCATAGTGCCGATTGCTTCGATCGTCACCGAGGCCATGACGGGCACCCGGCGGCCGGACGACTTCATCGCCCGAATGACGGCCGTGAGCGCTGCCTTTGTCTGAAGCAGATCCTGACAGGTTTCGACGAGCAGGATGTCGGCGCCACCGTCGAGAAGTCCGAGCGCCTGCTCCTCGAATGAGGCGGTCATCGCGTCGTAGCCAATGTTGCCGAGCGACGGCAGTTTCGTCGTAGGACCGATGGAGCCGGCGACCCAACGCGGCTTCGCCTCGGTCGAGAAGTCGGCGGCGACCTTCTTTGCGACTTCCGCGGATTTCCGGCTGAGCTCGTACGCCATGTGGGCGATGTCGTACTCGGCGAGGACGATCGACGCCGAGCCGAACGAGTCGGTTTCGATGACGTCGGCGCCGGCGGTCAGGAACGCGGCGTGTACGTCGGCGATGACGTCAGGCCGCGTGATGACGAGGTGCTCGTTGCAGCCTTCGAGATCTTTCCCGCCGAAGTCGTCCGCGTTGAGATTGCGCGCCTGGATCGACGTGCCCATCGCGCCATCGAAGACGATGACGCGTTCCTTGAGTGTTTCGAGAAAGCCCTTCACTGTCACCTGCCTGCGAACTGTCTTTGCCACGACGTGAACTGGGAAGTATGCCAGACCCAGAACCGCGCGCGAAGCAAGCGGCCGACCTTGAAAACTGCTGCATGTCGATTCAAGGCGCGGGCAACCGAACGTGTCATCCACGCGACAAAGCGCCGATGCCAGCGCCTCGCGGCGTGCGTGATATTCTGCCGCTGTCCGCGCAAGGGATGCGGGCCCATCAGGAGGAGGTCAATCATGCAGAAGACGATGACAGCACTGGTCCTTGCGGGAGCCGTTGCGGCCTCGCTTGCCTGCAATCGCGGAGCCACCACGCCAGCACCCGCGACGCCGCCTACACCGGCGAGCCCGACTGCCGCACCGTCTGCTCCGGCCGCTCCGGCGACGAATGGTGCGCCGGCGACACCGGCGGCCGGCATTGCCGGCGAACCGATCCCGGATTTCCCGGATTACCCGGGCGCGACGCGCGTCGGGTACGAGGTCGGCGGGCCGAAGCCGGAATACAAATCGAAGGTCGAGGCCAAGTTCACGACGCCTGATACGCTCGACAAGGTGAAGGCGCATTACCAGCAGGCGGTGACGAGCGGCGGCTGGACGGTAACGAAGCAGAAGGACACGCCGACCGAGGTCGAATGGACGCTCTCGAAGGCCGGCAGCACGGCCGAGATCGACATCGAGGTCAACCCCGCGGGCGGCACGAAAGTCAGCGTCGAGCGGAAGAACATGCAGTAGAGGATCCCACGAGCCAACGATTTCGGCCCTTGCGGCTTTGCGCCTTTGCGAGACCTTGGCGTCTTTGCGAGAAACCTGACTACAGGCCGAGTTTCTCGCAAAGGCGCCAAGGTCTCGCAAAGACGCAAGGGCTGCCTTGAGACGCCACGCCCACAGTTCCGGTATATTCACCCCGTCCAACTAAACAAACAGGAGTACCACTCACCCCATGTCCGACTCGACCTCGACCCCGGCCCCGTCCATCACGATCCGCAAGAACGGTCCCCTTCTCATAACCGGCGACATCACCCTCATGGACCACGAGGGCAACCTCATCGAGCCCCCGAAGCGCCCGTTCGCCCTCTGCCGCTGCGGCTCCTCGGACAACAAGCCCTATTGCGACGGCGCCCACAGCCGCGTCGGCTTCTGCGCGACGGCCGCCGAGGTTCTCTCCGAGTAACTCCGTGCGAAACCCCACCCGATCGGTCCGCATCGGCTCGGTGACCATCGGCGACGGCCACCCGATCGCCGTACAGTCGATGACGGCGACGAAGACCTCGGACGTCGCGGCCACCGTCGGCCAGGTCCGGCAGTTCGAGTCGGCCAATGCCGACATCGTCCGCATCGCGGTCGACTCGAAGTCCGAAGCCAATGCGATCGCCGACATCCGCCGCGAGACGACGGTGAATCTCTGCATCGACCTGCAGGAGAACTACCGCCTCGCGGCCGTCGTCGCGCCGCACGTCGAAAAACTGCGTTACAACCCCGGCCACCTCTACCACCACGAGAAAGAGAAACCGGTCGAGGAGAAGGTCGCGTTCCTCGCCGACGTCGCGGGCACCCACGGCTGCGCGATCCGCGTCGGCGTGAACTGCGGCTCGGTGGACCCGAAGCTCGCCGAGCAGTTCGGCGAAGACGACCTCGGGGCAATGGTGGCGTCGGCCGTCGAGCACTGCGACATGCTCGAGCGGATCGGCTTCACGCAGTACGTCGTGTCGCTCAAGGACTCGGACCCGAACAAGGTCATCGAGGGCTACAAGCGTTTTGCCGCGCTGCGGCCGGACGTGCCGCTGCACCTCGGCGTCACCGAGGCCGGCATGCCACCGGACGGCATCTACAAGACCCGGATCGCGTTCGAGCAGTTGTTGACGCGGGGTATCGGCGACACGATCCGTGTCTCGCTGACGCTGCCGAACGACCGCAAGGAAGAGGAGATCGTCGTCGGCCACCAGATCCTCGACGACATCGCGACGGGACGGTTCCGGAGCGTGCCGGTGTTCGAGAACACGGGCCTGAACATCATCTCGTGCCCGTCGTGCTCGCGCGTCGAGAACGACGCGTTCGTCGACCTGGCGCACAGCGTCAAGGAGATGACGCGCTACGCGGCCGAGCACAAGGTGACAATCGCCGTAATGGGTTGCCGCGTGAACGGGCCCGGCGAGACGGACGACGCGGATCTCGGCCTCTGGTGTGGCCCGAACTTCGTGAACCTGAAGCGCGGCCCCGAAGCCGTCGGCGCCTATTCGTACGACGAGATCCTCGACCGCCTCAAGGCCGAGCTCGACCGGCTGATCGAATCGCGAACCGTCACCCTCCAGTAGCTGCCCGGATCAGAAACCCTAGGACGCGTCCGAGCCACCAGTTCGACTGTCCAGCTGCGGGAGTGGGTTGACGACTCCCGGTGCTCATTTATGAGCTACCACCCGCTTGCCAAGACAGACTCAGGTAGCCGCTCGCCGTGAACCAGCGAATAGACCTCTGATGCCGAAAGGCGTTGAGCACATCGAGTTCGACGAGGACGGCAACGCTCGGGTCACGTAGCGGTGTGCTCGGTGCGACGGCACGCTCGGCCGCCATCGCGCAGCGTCGTGCTGGTTCGACGAGGCCTTAGGCGAATTGCGGTTCGAGCCCGGGGACGACGTCCTGCGCCACCGGTGCCCGCCGTCTAAGTCGGTCAACTGAGGACTGGGGCCTTGGCGGCAGGGACCGACGGTCACAGCTCCCAGAGCGCTCGAATGGGGACGGCGAACATGTCGTCGGCAAATCCGGCGACCGTTGCGCCATCATAGAGCACGACGCCGGCCCGGAACCGAGCGCCGACGATGTCGCGCAGCTTTCGGAGTCCGCGAAAGTCCGAACTCGTGACGGTTGCGCCTGCCTTGACCTCTATCCCGGCGAGCTCGCGCGATCCGCGTTCGAGGACGAGATCCACCTCGACGCCGTCCTTGTCGCGAAAATGAGAGAACTCAATCGGAGTCTCGGCCCAGCTCGCGAGTCGCCGCAATTCCTGAAAGACAAAGGACTCGGTGAGTTGTCCGTACGCAGCACGGTCGCCGATCAACGCGTCGGTATCGAGACCGAGCAGTGCGCACCCAAGGCCCGTGTCGCCGATGTGAAGTTTTGGCGACTTCACCAATCTCGAGAGCCGGTTCGTGTGCCACGCCGGAAGTCGATCGATGAGAAACACGCGCTCGAGGAGTGCGATGTAGTCGTTGATCGTCTGCCGGGTGACCTCGAACGGTCCGGCGAGTTCCGAAACGTTCATCAACCGCGCCGTCTGTCCCGAGACCGCCTTGAGGAGTCGTGGCAGGACGTCCAGCGTGCGGATGCGCGTCATTTCGCGAACGTCGCGGTCGGTGACCGTCTCGGCATAGTCTCGGTACCAGGTGGCTCGCCGACGATGTGTCGGACGAATGAGCGCTGCCGGGTATCCGCCGGCAGTGATTCGCGCTGCGAGGTCTAAACCAAGTCGCGGCCAGTTCGACATCCGGAAACGGCGCTCGAACAGGTTCTCGAGGAAGCCAGATGGAGACGATGCGAGCTCCGACTGCGAGAGCGGATGAAGCCGCAGGATCTCCATCCGTCCTGCCAGGGAATCGGCGAGGCTTGGCAGCAGCAGGACGTTCGACGAGCCCGTGAGGAGGTAACGACCCGGAGTGCGCGATCGATCGACGCGCGCCTTCAGGGTCGTGAAGATCCTGGGGACTCGCTGCACTTCGTCGAGGATCGAGCGATCGGGGAGGTCGTCGACGAATCCGATGGGATCGGCATCGGCCGAGGCGCGCGTGACGTCGTCGTCAAACGTGAAATAGGTGTAGCCGTGTTCCGTCTGCGCGAGGGCAAGAGTGGACTTCCCGCATTGGCGCGGGCCGTGAATGAGGACCACCGGGCTGTCGCCGAGCGCGTCGTCGAGACGCGGCTGGATGAATCGCGGGTAACTGGGCTCCTCATTCATGACCGGCTGATCGTAAATTCATTAGCGGCCAATTGCAAAGTTAATGCTCGGCCAATCGTAAGTGTGATGGGCGGCCAATCGTAACTTTGCAGACCCCTGGCTTCCGCTCGCGGAACGGATGCGGGTGTTGTCGATCGCGGCAGTGCGTCGGTACGTGCTGCAGTATGGCTCGCGCGTTACGGTCGTGGCGCCCGATTCCCTCCGGGCCGAGATCCATCGCGAAGCGCTGGAGATGCTGCGGAAGTCGGAGAGCTCGACGGGCTGATCGAATCGCGTGCCGTCACGACCCGGTAGGAAGGCCGGCGCAGGACTCTGTGCCTCCGTGCCTCCGTGTCTCTGCGTGCGAAGCGTCTGGAGAGCTTCGCACACAGAGGCACCGAGACAGGGACGCACGGAGGCAGGGTTCAGGATTGCCGCATACTTTCGGCATCAAAGGCACCAGACTTGGCGCCGGCGCGGCCGTGGGGTAGAAAGCGTCGCCATGTCGACCGGAACTCCCCTGCCCAGAATGTGGTCGCTCGGTCTCGTCGCGATCAGTGCCGTCCTGCTCGCGATCGCGTGCGTGCTGCCAGTCCTCGTGTTCGCCGATCCGGATCAGGAGACCTGGTTCGGCTGGTCCGTGCTCCTCATCGGTGCATTCGGGATCTTCATCGGCCAGATCGGCTGGATCGCGAATCCGGTCCTGCTTCTCGCCTGGCTAGCGAGTCTCCTCCGGTGGTGGATCGCGTCCGCCGTGATCGCCTTCTTCGGGCTGATCATTGCGCTGTCCTCATTCACGATTGTCGGACAGAGCATTCCAATGGATGAAGCCGGGATGCGCCACTCCACGGTGAGCTTCCTTCACGTCGGCTTCTACGTTTGGCTGCTTTCGTTTCTCGCGATGATCGCGGGGCCGATCGCGCTCCGAATTGTCTCGGCCCGGCGCTGATCCGCCCATCCTTCTTCCGCATCGGCTCAGCCGTTCGACAATGCCGGCAATTCACCTCACCACGGACATCCGGGCGCCGATCGAGCGGTGTTTCGATCTGGGTCGCAGCATCGACCTGCACGTCGCGACGGCGACGGCATCGGGAGAGCGGGCCGTTGCCGGCGTCACAACGGGATTGATTGCGCTTGGCGAAGAAGTCACGTGGCGGGCACGCCACTTCGGGATTGGGTGGAGGATGACCAGCCGGATCACGGCGATGGAGCGTCCGGGGTTCTTCCAGGACCGGATGGTGCGGGGACCGTTCGCGGTCTTCGAGCACGACCACTTCTTCGAGGCGGCACGAGAGGTCACGAGGATGCGGGACGAGCTGCGGTTCGAGGCACCGATGGGGTGTATCGGGCGAATCGCCAGCGAGCGCGCGATCCTGCCGCACCTCACGCGGTTCCTCGTCGAGCGGAACGCGATCCTGAAGCGGGTGGCGGAGTCGGAGACCGAGTGGAAGCGGTACCTCGAACGCAGTTCTGATTGACTCTGCGGCTCTGCGAGACCTCTGCGCCTCTGCGAGAAACACCGCCTTACGGAAGCGGTTCTCGCAGAGACGCGGAGTTCTCGCGGAGGCGCAGGGGTCTCTCAGGGTCGAAGAGCTCTACGGTTGCTCTCGCACCTCTCCGGCCTCACAGCCCATCCCAATCCCCCACGAGCGGCGTGACGCCCGCTGGTCCGTACCCGAACGTCAGATCCGCACCGCCCGGCGCGTTTGCGTTTCGCAGAAAGTAGAACCCGTTAGACGCACTGTAGAGCCCGACCGTGTCCGTGCCATTCCCGTCGAAGTCCCCCGCAAGCGGCGTCCATCCCGAGCCCGCCGGCCCGAACCCGAACACGACGTCGGCACCGCCGGGCGCGTTCGCGTTTCGCAGGAAGAACGTCGACGTCGACGGCGCATACAGTCCAACCGTGTCGGTTCCGTTCCCGTCCCAGTCCCCCGACATCGGCGTCCACCCCGACCCCGCCGGCCCGAACCCGACGACGACATCGGCACCTCCGGGCGCATTCGCGTTGCGCAGGAAGAAGTTCGACGTCGATGGCGCATACAGCCCGATCGTGTCCGTCCCGTCGCCATCCCAGTCGCCGACCATCGCCACGTACCCGCCGTTCGGAGCGCCGAACGTGAAGACTATGTCGGCGCCACCAGGCGAATTGGAATTCCGGAGGAAGAAAGCGCCGGTCGACGGCGCAAAAAGGCCAGGCGTGTCGACTCCATCACCGTCCCAGTCACCGCGCAGCGGCACGACACCGGCACCACCGGCACCAAACGTGAACACCGCATCGGCGCCGCCTGAAGAATTGCTGTTCCTAAGGAACCAGGCCCCGGTGTCAGCGAGGTAGATTCCAATCGAGTCCGATCCCACTGGCGCCACGACTGCCCGCTGCACGTGGAAGACGAACGCACCGCCCTCTTGAGACTCGCCATTTGAATACAGAGACGCGCCGACGATCACGTCGTCGAAGCCGTCACCGTCGACGTCTCCGGCGCCTGAAGCGTCTATCGAGAAGCTGGACAACCGACCAAGTGTCGCGGCTGCACTGCGCGGGGTACCGTTCGCAATGCCATTGATTCCGCCAAGGTACACAAACGCGGTTGCCAGTGCCGGCGCACCGTACTTGGCGGTGACGACGATGTCTGCATATCCGTCCGCATTGACATCACCTGCACCTTCTACAGTGGTGCCAAATTGACTGCCCGCCTGATCCGATTGCAGGACGGCGTCCGCGTTCGCCGGACTGCCGTTGCCAACGCCAAGGGGCCCGCCGAGAAAGACGAACGCTCCGCCTTCGTCCGTCAGGCCGAGGTCGTAGCTGCTCGCGCCAACGATGACGTCGCCGTATCCATCGGCATTTACGTCGCCGGCACCCGCGACACGGTCACCGAAAAAGCTGAGCGCCTGATCTGACTGCAGGATGGCATCGGAGTTCGCCGAGTTGCCGTTTCCGACGCCCGACGGACCTCCGAAAAAGACGAATGCCGCGCCTTCGTCCGTCTGACCCGAATCAAAGCCGAATGTTCCGACGATGACATCGTCGTAGCCATCCCCATTCGTGTCACCCGCACCGTCCGCGCTGACCAGTTGGGCGTTCCCCTGGTTCGTTTCCAGAATGGCATCTGCATTCGCCGGGGTTCCATTGCCGACACCCGATGGTCCGCCGTGGAAGACAAGCGCTACGCCTTCGTTCAGCTGTCCCAGGTCGTGAAGAACCGAGACCACGATGACGTCGCCATAGCTGTCATTGTTGACATCGCCCGCGCCGGCAACAGCGTATCCGAGTTGCGCGAATGCCTGGTCCGATTGCAGAACGGCGTCGGCCGCGGCCGGACTGCCGTTTCCGATGCCCGACGGGCCGCCTTGAAACACGAAGGCGGCCCCCTCATCCGACTGTCCCAGATCGTATGCGCTCGCTCCCACGAGGACGTCCGCGAATCCGTCGCCGTTCGTGTCCCCTGCCCCCGCGACGCTGATACCCAGTCGTGCGTCCACCTGGTCGGACAGCACGACGGCATCGGCTGTCGACGCCGTGCCGTTTCCAATTCCGGCAGGTCCGCCGTGGAACACGAACGCTGCCCCGGCGTCCATCTGTCCAGTGTCGAAAAAGGGTGCTCCAACGATGACGTCGTCGTAACCGTCGTTGTTCACGTCACCTGCGGCCGCCACCGAGCGTCCTAGTTCCGCGTTGACCTGCGCCGATTCGAGAGAAGCGTTCGCGAGTGGAAAGCCGCTGAGCCCATCGCTGCTGCCAAGATAGACGAAGGCCGCGCCCTCGTCTGTCTGTCCAGAGTCGAAGGCCTGCGCCCCGACGCCCACGTCGTCGTATCCATCACCATTGACGTCGCCGAGTCCGGCGACGCTGACCCCGAGGCGCGCCGCGTCCTGATCCGACTGCAGAAGGATCGAAGCGGTGAGTGCGGATGTCTCGATGGGGACACCGGACGGGCTACCGAGAATGAGTAACACCACTCCCTCGTCAATCTGTCCGGCGTCGTACACGTGCGAGCCCACGAGAACGTCGTCGAATCCATCGCCGTTGACATCGCCGGCTCCGGCGACCGAAATCCCCAGATTCGCACCCGCCTGTACCGAGCTCGCAATACCGTCGGCCGTCGAAGGAGTGCCAGCGCCAATTCCGAACGGTCCGCCCAGGAATACGACCGCGCGGCCCGCGTCGAGCTCTTCGAAGTCGAACGAGTTTGCGCCAAGGACAACATCATCGAAGCCGTCGTTGTTGACGTCTCCAGCCCCAGCGACCGAGATGCCAAGATGCGCGCCGAACTGGTCACCCCGGATCGTGGAGTTCGACGAAGCGGGATTGCCGCTCGCAATGCCGGCCGCACCACCGAGGAACTCGAACACCGCCCCTTCGTCGGTGAACACCACGTCGTAGACGCGCGCCCCGGCGATCACGTCGTCGTAGCCGTCGCCGTTCGTGTCGCCGGCCCCCGCCACCGAGACACCGAGCCCCGCGTTCGTCTGGTCGGACTGGAGAATAGTGTTCGCGGAAAGAAGCCCGCCACTCGCGATTCCAGCCGCCGAGCCGAGGAACACGCTCGCCACTCCTTCGTCCAACTGTCCGGAATCGAAGCTCGGGATTCCGATGATCACGTCGGCAAACCCGTCGTCGTTCACGTCGCCAGCCGTCGCGACGCTGTAGCCCATCTGCGCGTTCGGCTGGTTCGATTCGAGCTTCGTCGCCGCGGTCGTCGGATTGCCGTTCGCAATGCCGGACGGTCCGCCGAGGAACACGAATGCCGCGCCCTCGTCCGTCTGGCCAGAGTCGTACGCGAACGCCCCGACGATCACGTCGTCAAAGCCATCGTTGTTGACGTCTCCCGCGCCCGCGACCGACACGCCCATCTGGGCGCTCGCCTGGTTCGACTCGAGTCGCGCGCTCGCCGCGGACGGACCGCCGCTCGCAATACCGTTCGGCCCGCCGAGAAAGATGAACGCCGCGCCTTCGTCCGTCTGGCCGGAGTCGTACGCGAACGCCCCGACGATCACGTCGTCGAAGCCGTCGTTGTTCACATCGCCCGCGCCATCGATCGAATACCCCATCGAGGCCGACGCCTGGTCGCCCATCAGCGTCGTGAAGGCCGGCGAGGTCAGCGTCGGATCCACGGTCACCGGATATAGTGCGTCGCGATCGTCGACCACGATCCGCACGCCGCCTGCCGTGGCCGCCTGCATGTGCACCGTGAGGCTCGTTCCGTTTGCGTCCCAGGCCGTGAGGCCGCCGTAATCCAGACGCCGCCCGGCCGTGTATATCGTCGCGCGGTCGTTGCCGATCCGGGCCGTCGCTCCATCGAGCTCGACCCGGATCGTGAGCGGACCATCGCCGTCGGGGCGCTCTGCGAGCGTCCAGCCCTGCTCGAGCCCACGCTCCGAGTTCTCGAACCACTCGACGAGGCCCGGTCGTCGCACTTCGACCCGCGATCCGTCGGCGATTACTTCGCCGGCCGGCACTGGCTGCAGTTCGCTCCTTCCGATCGACGACGTTCGGAACCGCACGAGCCTCGAATCGCTTTCCCGATCGACGATGCTTGCGCCGGCTGGCTCGAACCGGGTCCGCAGGCCGTGCACGCGATTCGGAGCCTGGATTCCGGAAGCCGTTTCCGTCGCCTCGTACTCGAGCTCTGCGATCGACCGCCGCGCCGATGCCAGCCAATCTGCCTGAGCGGGCGCGGCGGTCGCCAGCGACTCTCCACCGAAACGCCCCCCAATCGGCGATCCGGAGGAAGCGGCGTTCAGGGAGATGAGTGCAACGCTGACGACTGTCAGCATCCTGCGAAGCGTATTGCGAAACCGTCGTGCCATCGTTTGTACCTCGTTGTTCGCTCACGCATCAGTCGGGTCGGAGCGACGAGGTCAGTTCTAGCAGGACGGAAGAGGCGGGATAACTGGCTTGATGGACAGGGTGGCGGAGGCGCGGTTCCCTGGTGGCGAGCCATTTCTTGCTTTGCGCCTTTGCGAGTCCTTGGCGTCTTTGCGAGAAACGCGCCCGTACGACAGAGTTTCTCGCAAAGACGCCAAGGACTCGCAAAGGCGCAAAGGAAGAGCAGAGCTGCGACCCGGCCGATCTTCAGATCAGCCGCTCGCGAAGCGCTTTCGCAACGGCCTCGGTCTTCGAATGCACGCACAGCTTCGTGTAGACGTTGCGCAGGTGAAACGCCACTGTGCTGCGCGAGATCCCCATCTTGTCGGCCGCGGTCTTGTAGTAGTGCCCGTCGACGATGAGCTTGAGCAGCTCGGTTTCCTGCGGCGTCAGTCGATACGTCGCACGCTCCGGCGGCCGGAACTCGCGAAAGAGCACCACGACGCGCCGTGCAACCTCCGGCGACATCGGCGCTCCGCCCTCGACTACCTCACGGATCGCCTCCAGCAACCGCGCAGGCGGCGTGTTCTTCAACAGATATCCGACGGCTCCCGCGCACAGCGCGTCGAAAACGTCGTCGTCGTCGTCGTAGACCGTGAGCGCGAGGATCGGCAGCGTCGGATAGCGCTCGCGCAGGATCCGGATTCCGTCGACACCCGACATCCCCGGCAACCCGATGTCGCTGAGCACCACGTCGGGAACGCTTTCGCCGAACTTCGCGAGCGCGTCCTCCATCGTCCGGTATGCCGCAACACAGTGGAAGCCGGCCGTGCCATTGACGAGAACGACGAGCCCTTCACGCACGTCGCGAACGTCTTCGATGATCGAGACGGCGATCGTCGCCCGACCGCTCGACGGATCCGTGGTCGCAGTGCGTACGTCGTTCAACACTTCCCTCCGTAATGACACCGGTCGCACCCAGACTACGCTGCCACGGACCCGCGTCACCTAGCCATGCGGACAGGTCGACGCAGCCGTCGCGAGCCGTCCCGTGGCACCGAGACGGTCGCTCGCGTGCCCCGGCCAGGCGCTGAATCCACCTCGAACGTGCCTCCAAGCGAAGTCGCGCGACGTCGCAAGCTTTCGAGTCCATTGCCCTCGCCCGGAATCGACGTGTAAAAACCGTGTCCGTCGTCCGCCACCGTGAGAATCAGAAGCCGCCCTTCGACGCGCAGGTCGACCTCCGCTCGGGTCCCGCCCGAGTGCTTGACCGCGTTCATCACGCACTCCTTGAACGCGAGGAACAGATGCCGCCGGGTCTCGAGACCGAGCTTCATGCTTCCCTCGTGCTCAGGGCCGTGAAACTCGAGCTCGATCCCCCGCGACGCGAAGGCTTCGCCCGCGAACCGCCTCATACGACGCACGAGATCGTCGACGCTGTCCTTCCCGGGGTTGATCGCCCAGACGATGTCGCTCATCGAGGCCACCGATTCGCGCGCGATGTCGGCGATCGAATCGAGTGGACCGCCGGGCTCCTCCACCTGGCCGGCGCGATCGTACTGGGCTACTTCGCTGAGGATGGCGATCCGCGTCAGGTTTGCGCCGATGTCGTCGTGCAGATCCGTCGCGATGTGCATGCGCACGCGCTCGATCTCGAGCACGCGAGCCAGTCGATACCGGTAGATCGCGTATCCGGAAGCGAAAACGACAAGACCGGCGAAAGCGAGAAACCACCCCCTCCGCCATACGGGCGCGAGCACGGTAAACGCGAACTCGGCAGGTTGCGGGCTAGCCGATCCGTAAGCGTCGACGGCGCGAACCAGCAGGCGGTAGGAGCCCGGTGCCAGGTTTGCGAACGTGACTGTTCGCTCGGTGCCAGGCGCGCTCCAATCCGAGCCCGTGCCTTCCAGCTGGTATTGATAGCGAAGAGCCTCGCCGAGGCTCGTGCCGAGCCCGAGATAGTCCAGACTGACGCTGTTCTCTTCGGGACCGAGCTCCATCTCCGGGAGCGTCGCTTCACCAAGCGCTGAAACGGGCCTGGCGACCCCGGCAACGCGAAGCCCGGTCACGAGCGTGCGCGGAGGCTCGCGCTCGCGATCCGGCTCGGGCTCGAATCGAGCGACGCCAAACGGCGACCCGAACCAGAGACTCCCGTTGCGGTCACGAAAGGCGCACTGCGGCTGTGTCTTCGGAAGACCGTCAGCGGACGTGTAGTGCCTGACCGCCCCGGATTTCAGGTCGATACGATCGACTCCCCGCGTCGTCCCGGCGTAGATCCTTCCCCAGAGATCCTCGACGACGCACCAGACGTTGTCGCTCGAGAGCCCTTCCGCGGTCGTGTAGGCGACGAACCGCGGTCGCTCGGCCGCCGGGTCGTCGACGCGCACCAGCCCTCCAAGGCTCGACGCAATCCATAGTCGGCCTGCGCGGTCGACGTAGAGCGCGCGCAGCCAACCATCGGGCACTCCGTCGGCGACGGTAAGCCTGTCGAATCGACCGTTGGAATAGCGAAGGAGGCCGCCGTTCGTCGCAAGCTGGCCGCCGTAGTTGCCGGTTCCTATCCACACGGAGCCGTCAGGTCCATTGCAGAACGACGCGAACTCTGCCACGACGCCGGCCTCGGCCGTGAGGTCCACGATTCGTCCGGTGGCCCGATCCCATCGCATGAGAGACATCGGACCCACCGTCGATAGCCACACATCGCCGCGCACGTCCTCGAAAACGCGGAATACCTCGTGGCCCGAGTAGACCGGGTCCGGCCGCTGACGCAGGACGGCGTCCGGCCGGTCGGCTGCCGGGTATCGGAAGACACCCAGACCGATGGGCACCCACCAGGCGCCCGTGTGGTCCTGCAGGACCGTTTGTCCCCATCCCCAACCCGGGTAACTGAACGGAAGGTTCTTCGGCGATACGGATGTGAACGCCACGCCGTCGAAGCGCTGAATCCGACGCTCGGACTGGTTTGTCGTGACGATCAGCTCTCCGACGTTGCTTTCGAAGATCGAGTTGATGAATGCGGACGTGAGCCCGTCCGACTTCGTGAATCCCGTGAAACCGTAGCGGTCGATTCGCAGGACTCCGCACGACGTGGCCAGCCACAGGTTTCCGTCGCGGTCCTCCGCGACGTCCCAGACGTCGCGATCGCACGCGCCGTCCAGAGCGGCACGGCGCTCGAATGAGCCGGTGCCGCCGTTGTTCGCGCGCCAGAGTCCAGTCGTCGTGGCAATCCAGAGTGTCCCTTCACGAGTCTCGAAGAACGCATTGCCCCATCCCGTCGGCGCGCCGGGACCCACATCGGCGAAGACGAGTGCCGAGTCCATCGATGCGCGCGGAGACGATCGGTAGATATCGAACTGCATCCCGACCCACACCGTCCCGCCAGTGTCCACGTACACACTCTTGATGCGCGAAACGCCGCCTATCCCGGGCAGCACATACGTCGACACGGACGCGTCGGGACGGACGCAGTGCACCAGCCCGTGCGTGCCCGCGATCACTTCGCCCCATCGACCGATGGCGAGCGCGTTGACGGCGCCGTCCGAGCCGAGGTCGACTCGCGAGGGTGTCCAAAGCCCCGCGCGCTCCTCGAGGTGATAGAGCCCGCCGTCGGTTCCGCACCAGATCGAGCCGTCCCCGGCCTCGACCAGGCTGTTCACGACGTTCGACTGCGGATCGTCGCCAAGCGGCTCGCGCACGAAGAGGGATCCACTGGTCGCGCGGTGCGGATCGAAGCGGCACAGTCCTCCCGCCGTGGCAATCCACAGGTCGCCGGCGTTCGTCGGACGGACGTCCGATACACGTCGGTCGGGAAGGCCGTCGCTCGTGGTGTAGGAGACGAATCCGTAGCCGTCGAATCGGGATAGCCCGTCACTCGTGCAGAACCACAGGAACCCGCGCGAGTCGGCGACGACGCGGTAGACCGTGTCGGACGCAAGGCCGTCGGCGGTGGTGTAGGTCCGGATCGGGAGTTGCTCGGCGTGAACGGTGGGATGCGGTGCGGCAAATGGAGCGAACAAGACCGCGGCGCACGCCAGCATCCGGCAGGCGGAGAGGATTCGAGTAGGTCGAGATCGCGACGAGTGGTTCACCGGTACTCCGTTGCCGACCTGCGCGATCTGCTTTGCGTCTTTGCGAGTCCCGGGCGTCTTTGCGAGAAACTCGTCGTAGGATGCGTTTCTCGCAAAGGCGCCAAGGACTCGCAAAGACGCAAAGGAAGACAGGCTACTTTGGCTTTACCTCCACCACCGGCACCAGCAGCAGATCGTGGAAGTCGTAACTGAAATCCGTCGCTGGCGAGACGGCCGCCATCTTCACCTGCTCGATGGTCCCGTCGAACTTCAACTGGAACGTCACGTACGCATCCGCATTCAGCGACCGGTCCCGCCACCGCACGACGAACGTGTCGTATTGCCAGTGCTCGAGGTCTCCGACGAGCTGCTTCGTCCGCCCGAACCGCATCACGAGCTTCCCGCCCTCGAGCGCCAGGATCACGTCGTCCCGCCACGAATCCCGGTACGTGCCCGCATACTTCTCGAGTGCGAGCGACGGCCGCGTGTCCTTCGCACGCTCAGCCGCGGCCTTTTTCACGACCTCGTCGGCATCGCCCGTGCGCTTCGCGAGCAACGCCTGGTATGCCGCGAGCCAGTCGGTCTTCCCTCCCCCGATGTACGCGTCGATCACGTGTGACGTGATGGCCGCGAACGCGACCCCGACCTCCTGATTCGTCAGCACGATGACGCCGAGCTTGAGGTCCGGCACGAGACGCACCTGCGACACGTACCCGGGGAGCCCACCCGTGTGCGCCGCGACCTTGTAGCCCCGGAACTCGCTCAGCCCCCAGCCGAGTCCGTACGCCGCGAAGTTCGTCTTCAGTGCCTCGAGCCCGGGCGGCGGATCGTTCACCGCGAGAATTGTCTGCGCGGACCACATCTGCTTGCCCGACGCCGCACTGAAGAGCCGGTCCTTCGAGCCCGGCTTCAGGCTCTCGAGCGAGCCGCCGTCGAGCTGCACGATCGCCCAGCGCGCCAGTTCTTCCACGTTCGAGTTGATCGAGCCCGCTGGCGCATTGTTGTCGAAGTTCATCGGGGCGATCGGGCGGATCACGCCGTCCATCGGCGCGTGAGGTGTGGCCACGTTGCCGGACAACATCGCCGAGTACCGCGTCGAGCTCGCAGTCATTCCGAGCGGCACGAAGATCCGTTCACGAATCACGTCGTCCCACGACTTTCCGGTCACCGACTCGATGACCTGGCCGGCGACCAGGTAGAGGATGTTGTCGTAGTTGTAGGCGCTCCGGAAACTCGTCGACGGCTTGAGGAAGCGGATCCGGTGGACGATTTCGGCGCGGGTGTAATCGGTCTCGGGGAAATAGAGCAGGTCGCCGGCGCCGAGCGGCAGACCGGCCCTGTGCGTCACCAGATCGCGGACCGTCATCTCGCGGGTGACGTAAGGGTCGTACATCAGGAAGCCAGGAACGTGCTTGATGACGGGGTCGTCCCATGCGAGCTTGCCTTCCTCGACGAGCATCGCGAGGGCGGCGCACGTGAAGGCCTTGGTGTTCGAGGCGATGCCGAAGAGCGTTTTCTCGTCGACCGGCGTGGGTTCGCCGAGCTTGCGAACGCCGTAGCCCTTCGCGAGCACGACCTTTCCGTCCTTTACGACGGCGACCGCGATGCCGGGGACGTCGAAGGTCTTTCGAACGCTCTCGACGAATGCGTCGATGTCGGCGAGTGGCGCGGACTGGAGGGGTCGCGCGCTCGCGAAGACGGCGGTGGATGCGAGAAACGTAACGACGATCAGCGAAGCGACGTGACGAACGAACCGGCGCATTGGGGATTCCTCCGGGAACAGGTGTCCGAGGAATCTACCGCACGGGTGTGTTTTTGTTTCGTTGAAATCTTTGCGCCTTTGCGGGACCTTGGCGTCTTTGCGAGAAACTCGATCGTAAGACCGACTTTCCCGCAAAGACGCCAAGGTCACGCAAAGGCGCAAAGGAAGACTGCCTACTGCGGGTGCCTCCAGGTCGTCACCCCGCCATTGCTGTTCCGGAAACTGATCAGCACCGACGGATTCGCCGCCAGGTACGCGCCGATCGACTGCCCGGTCAGCAGGTTCCCCTTCTGTATGACCTTCGCGCCCTGCTTCTTCACGGTCGCCGGAGACACGAAGGGAATTCCATCGACGAAAACCGAGACCGTTTCGCTGAACCCGCTCCCGGTCGCCTGGATCTTCGTCGACTTTACCTTCACCTTCGTCACCGTCGCGGCCGCAACGTCCGCACTGCCCTCATTCGACGGCCCGCTTTCGCCGGTGTCGTACATCGCCGTCACCGTGAAGAACGACCCGCCCGGTGCTACCGGCGCGGTCGCACTAGTCTGTGTAGCCGGCACCGACGTGAAGAACGTCCCGGCCGAAGGCGTCACGCCCGGTGTGTTCGATCGATAGACGTTGTAGCCCTGCAGCGTGATGCGTGGATCCAGAACGCCGAACGTGATGAGCGAAGCGTTCTGCGTGATCTCGAGCCGTTGCGGCGGCGGTCGAGGCACGGCCGCAGTCGGAAGCGCGGGCGGCTCCCACTCGAGCGTCGCCCTTCCGCTTTCGGCGACCGGAGTCTGCACCACCGCAAAGTTGTTCTCGGTATTCGGGTCATTCGCGTCCGAAGATGTGTGGCCGGAGAGCGAAAGCGTCGCTCCCGGACTGGCAACTACGGTGACGTTGATGTTGAGCGTTGCCGTTGCCCCTTCCTCCAGCGACCCAACGACGCAGAAGACGAGTCCGGACTGTCCGACCGGAGGCGCAGTGATCGTCCCCTGACTCGACGTCGCGCTCGCAAACACGGCACCTTCTGGCGTCTGCGCCGAAATGGCGACGCCCGTCGCCGTGTCGCGCGGCGATCGACCCGTCGTCACCGGGTTCAACGCCGTCAGCACGTAACCGTACAGCGAGCCCGATCCCGCTGTCGGATCCTCACCCGAAGCCGTGAGCGACAGGTCGGCCGTCGTCGGAGCGACGACCTGGATGTGGACCTCAGACTTGTTGTTCGACTGGTTCGGATCCCCCATCACGAGGAAGCCCTGAACCTCGTTCTCAACGGTGACCGATGATCCCGGCGAGGCGACAATCGTAAGCACGAGAGTCACCGTCTCGGTCTGATTGACCGAGAGGCCGCCAAGCGAAACGAGGATGTCGCCCGTCCCGCCAGGTGGCGGAGACTCGTCCACGGTGCCGACCGTCGTCTCCACCGAGACGAAAGCGGTGCCCGCCGGAGCGCCAGTCTTGACGTTACCGGCCATCGACGGCAACGGGCCGTTATTCTTGACCGTCATCGTGAACGTGACGGTGGTGTTCGGAACGACGGTGGTCTGACTTGCCGAAATATTTATCTGCAGATCGTGACCGGACTGTGCCGGGGCCACGACGGGTGTGAACAGCGATACGGCAATGAAGCCGGTAGCCATCAAGGCAGCTCGTCGCAGGGGCTTCTGATTCATGGCGATCTCCTTTCCCGAAGGTGGAGTTCTGCGTTGTTGGCTCAATCGTACTCCTCTCACCGTGAGTGTCGAGAGTTCGGCTATGGGTGAGGGAAAGAAGGACCACGGATCAGACGTATCTTACGGATGAAGACGGATCTGAGTCTCAGTTCAGATCCGTCTTCATCCGTAAGATCCGTCCGATCCGTGGCCCTTCTCCTCTTCCGAGATCCGCCAATGCACGTTCACCCGTAGTTCGGCTTGCATCCCGTCAGCGAAGTATGTGAGGAAGTTCCATGATCTATCGAAGCGCGATTCCCGTCCTCGACGTCCCGCCCGTCTCGCTCACCGAGTTCGTTCTCTCGGGTGTACCCGGCCGCGAGGACAAGCCCGCCTTCATCGAGGCGGCGACCGGGCGAACCATCCGCTTCGGCGAGCTCGAAAGCCGGATCCGTCGCTTCGCCGGCGGACTTGCAGCGCGGGGTTTCAGACGCGGCGACGTGATGGCGCTCTACAGCTACAACACGCCCGAATTCATGATCGCGTTTCACGGAGCCGCGTGGCTCGGCGGCACCGTGACCACCATCAACCCGGCGTACACGACAGAGGAGATCGCAAAACAGCTCAAGGACTCCGGCGCCTGCATCCTTTCCTGCCCGGCCGACCTCGCCGATCGTGCGCGCGAGGCGGCCGTGGGCACGAGCGTACGCGAGGTCCTGACCTTCGACGAGGTCGATGATGACGAAGCGGACGGAGTCGCAGTGGATCCGCACGACGTCGTCGCGCTTCCGTATTCCAGCGGAACGACCGGCATGCCGAAAGGCGTGATGCTGACGCACCGGAACCTGATCGCGAACCTCCTTCAGTTCGGCAGCTCCGAGATGGCCACAGCCGACGACGTCCTGCTCGGCGTACTGCCGATGTTCCACATCTACGGGCTCGTGGCCATAGTGAACACCGGGGTCTATCGAGGCTGCACCGTGGTGACGATGCCGCGCTTCGAGCTCGAGCAGTACCTGTCGCACGTCGAGCAATACCGCGTCACGGTTGCGCACATCGTCCCGCCGATCGTGCTCGCGCTCGCAAAGCACCCGGTCGTGGATCGGTTCGACACCTCGGCGCTTCATACGGTCTTCTCGGGCGCGGCGCCGCTCGGCCGCGAGCTCTGTCAGGCCGTCGCCGAGCGTCTCGGCGTACGCGTCAAGCAGGGTTACGGCATGACCGAGACCAGCCCGGCGACGCATATCTCACCGGCAGACGACTCAGTGGACAAGCACGGATCCGTCGGTCACCTCGTCGCCGGGACCGAATGCCGTCTCGTGAACACCGAAACTGGCCTCGATGCCGAGCCCGGCTGCGACGGCGAGATCTGGATCCGCGGACCGCAGGTGATGCGCGGATACCTCAACAACCCGGAAGCCACCGCGGCAACGCTCGATGCCGACGGGTGGCTGCACACTGGCGACGTCGCCTTCCGCGACGAGGACGGCCACTTCTTCATCGTCGACAGGGTGAAAGAGCTGATCAAGTACAAGGGGTTCCAGGTGCCTCCGGCCGAGCTCGAATCGCTGCTGCTGACGCACCCGGCAGTCGCCGACGCTGCGGTCGTGGGCATTCCCGACGACGAGGCCGGCGAACTCCCCAAGGCGTTCGTGGTCCTCCGAGGCGAAGCGTCGGCGGACGAACTAAAAGCCCACGTCGCAGCCCACGTCGCGCATTACAAGCGGCTGCACGACGTGGTCTTCATCGACGCGATCCCGAAATCGCCGTCGGGCAAGATTCTGCGGAGGATGCTGAAGGGGATCTGAGAGTCGACAGGATTGTCAGGTGTCAACTCTCCTACGCCGCGGCGGCAGTATCCGCGATGCGCGCGAAGTACTCGTCGAGCAGCCTCAGGCGCTCCTCGTACACCGACAGCTGGATGCGCTCGATCAGCTCGTGCTCGCCCTTGATGCAGAGCAGCGCGAAGAGCGACCAGAGCGTTCGCTGGCGGTCGACGACGAGCTGCGCCTTGAGCTTCGAATCCACTTCCTTCCGGGCCCGTTCGTCGTGACCGATGCGCTCGAGCTGACCGTGAATCTCCTTCAGCACGTTCAGACTGATCTCGAACAGCGACACCAGCTTCGCCATCTTGTCGGGCTCGGAGTGCTGATAGTAGAGATCGCGATACTGGTAGAACTTCATGTAGATCGTCTCGGCCAGCTTCTGGCTGATGCCCGTCACGTGGGCAATCTCGTCGGACGGAATCTCCATGAACCGGTCGAACGCGCCGAGTCCCGCAAAGATGATCTTGTTGATCACGCGCTCGTCGCACTCCGGGATCTGCTTGAGAATGAACTTGACGATGAGTCCTTCCTTCTTGCTGGCAAGTTCCTCGGCGGTCAGTTCGAGCGAAAACGTCGACGGCAGGATCTTCACGAGCAGGTGGTGCTCGACGAGGACGCGCTCGCAGAAGAGCTTCGGCAGGACCGCGCCTTCCTCGGTCGACTGCGCCTTTTCGGCGGTCATCGCCCGTTCAACCCGGCCGAGAATCGAATGCAGCTTCTCGTAGCCCATCTTCTCCGCGGCGCCCGACAGCAGGGACACCGACGGAAGCGCAAAGTCGAGCCAGTCCGACGTCGTAGCCCGCTTTCGCAGGTGATTCGCCTGCAGTTCGCGGATGAAGTCCTTGAACGGCAGCACGTAGGCATTCGCGATGTTGCCGAACAGCTCCAGCAGCATCGCCTCCTCGGACGCCGTAAGCCCGGCAGCCACCGCTTCCGGTGACGCAATGTTGCCCGCAACGCTCGTCAGCACCTGATCGAACGACTCCAGTATCTCGTCGAAGCCTTCGTCGCCAAACAACCCGTCGACGCTGTCGAATGCGTCGTTGGAACCGGCGATGCTCTCGATCGTCCCGAGCTCGGATCGCTCGGACATCGGCGGAGGCACGTCTGGAATGTCCACGGCCTCGGCGAACGTGAACGCGATGAAGTCGAGCAGCTCGCGACGCTCCGAGTCGGCTCGCGTCTTGAGGTAACGGGCCATCAGGTTCAGCGTCATCGAGCAGGTGTCGAGATGCGTTTCGACGAACACTCGATGAGCGCTGTAGGCGTCGAGGAAGAAATTCCGGAGCGCGCGGGCCGCCGTCCGGATCACCTCGTCGCCAATGTGCTGCCGAAGGTACGCGCACGCTTCGGCCGCCGCATAATAGTGATTGAACTGTACGGGCTTCGCCTCTATCTGCTTCACGCTCAGCGCAATCGACGTCAGCGCGTCGTCGAGCGTCCCGGACTGGTCGTCGGCACGCGACGGGTCGACGACCTCGACCATGTTCTGGCGGATGAAATAGAAGAGGATCTTGCAGACTTCGTAGCGATTGAACCTGGTGGCGAGCTGGATAGCTCTGACGTCGGCGTCGCCCTCGAGCGCATCCCATACGGCTCGATAGCGATTCGGCTCGTCGAGCCTCGAGAACCGCGTGAAGAACTCGTTCACCTCCCGGCGCCGATACTTCGCGTCCGGAGACAGAACGCCGACGAGAATCTGTTCGACCTGGCCACGCTGGAACAGCGCCTCACGAAGTAGCGCGTCGGTCGACATCGTCGTCGACCGCTTGGCCGGCACGCCTGGCGTCGTATCGAAGTTGAGCGTCTGCAGGTCGCGCCCTTCGATGAGCAGAATCCACTCGAAAGCATTGTCGCCGGTCAGGAAGTACCGCGGCACCGACGAATGAAATACATCGCCCTTCGTGACCTCGACTTCGGCCGCGATTCCCTCCTTCGTCTCGATGTCGAAGCGGCCGGATGCACCGGCTTCGTAGATGTGGCAGAAGACGTTCGGGAGATCCTTCGCAACGAGAAGGCGGTGCAGCAAGCGGTCCGAGGCCATCAGCGGCGCCGGAGCCGGAATCGATCGAGCGCGTTGCGCCGCCTGGGCGAGCTCGCTGCGCGCCGGATGGCGCTGAAGGATTTCGTCGATAAGCTGATCGACGTCGGGCTGACCGGCGTGTCCGATCACGCCGAGGAGCTCTCTGGCGGTGAGCGAATCGCCGAGCAGCGAGAAGCTCATCCTGAGCTTCTTGATCTCTTTCCGGACGCGCGTGACGACCTCGCTGCGCAGGCGTGGCGGAAAGGCCACCCGGTTGAAGATGTCGCGGTACTTCTCGAGCAGTTCGTGCTGCTCGCAGAAAGTAAGCGCCGCTTCGAGTCCGGATTCGGTCTCGAGACTGATCAGCGCCGTGAGCAGCTTGTGGCAGGCGTCGGTCGAGTCGCGGTCCTTTTCGAAGAGCGGACCGAACTCGGTCATCTTCGCCATCAGGACCCGGTTCGACGCTTCGTTGCCGATGAACGCAATCGCCTGCACGACCTGCTGGTTGAGTTGTCGCGCGTTGCCGGGGTAGAGATGCCCTGCCATCAGCTCGACGGCGCGCGTTCGCAGCGCCTCGTCCGGAGTCACGATGCGACCGAGCAGGTACGCGAGGTTTCGCGTGACGTACCAGGGAGTCGTCGTCGTGCATACTGCGATGGTCTCGACCAACAGGCTGTAGACGTCGCGGCCGTAGGATTCGAGCATCGAGAGGCAGAGCTTTCGCTCGCGTCTGTCCTGACTGTTGAAGAGCGTCTGGAGCAGCGGCTCGGGATGCCATTTCGTGAAATGGGTGAGGATGTCGCGCAGCAGGAACGACCCGGTCTTCTTCGAGGCGTATTCGCCGAGCTTCTGCTGGTTGAAGAGTGCCGTCTTTTCCTGGAAGCGATGCAGCTGGCCGGTCTTGACCTTGTTTTCGGCAGCGAGCTGACTGAGCAGTCCAAAGACCCGCACCCCGTGCTCGAAGTACTCGTCGTTGATGAGCGCGATCGACAGATCGGCGATCTGGCAGAGGTAGATCTCGATCTGGAATCGGGTCTTCTTGGTGTAGACCGCGTCGGCATCGGCGGCGTTTGCGAGCTTGATCTCGCGCTTCGACTGCGGATCGCGGATCAGGTTGACGAAGTCGTCGAATACCTCCGCGACCTCCCGCTGAACCTTGCCGATCTGGTCGCGCTGGTCTGGCGAGTCGAACTCGTACCGGCGATCGGCAGCGAGAATCTGGTGCGTCGCGTTGCGGTAGAGATCCTCGTTGAACTCCTCGGTCGAGACGTTCGATTCGGCGCGGCCTTCGAGCGCGAACTCCTGCGGATCGCGGAAGCTGCCGAGCGGACGGATCTCTCGCCATGGGTACTGTTCGAGCAGCTGTGCGAGCCGCGCCTGGTCCTCCTGCGGGACTGCGCGCACGAGCGCGCGCTCGAAGGGCGGGAAGAACTCGTGGATGCGCTGGAACCGGACGACGCGGTAGAAGAAGACGTCGAATACCTTGTTCCGGGCCGCAAGGAGCGCGGAGAACCGATCGCGCATGGCCAGTGGATTCGAGTAGACCCAGCGACCGACCGAGCCGGCGACCACGCGAACGTCCTGACCGACGACCGTGGCGAGTGAATGCCCGATCAGTGCGGGCGCTCGCGAACCGGAAAGGAAGAGGTCGAAGTCGGCGAGGGCTTGTTTGAGGCCGTCCTCCATGGTGCCGGGCTCCAGGGCGAAGGAAGATTCAGCGCACGAGGCGATTCTGAGGGGCGTCAATTCCGGATCGTCGGGAGCTGATCGTCCGGCGTCCGGGGATGATAAGGCAGCGCGAACGCAAAACGCGAGCAGGAAATCTCGGGGCGAAGGATGACCGGAGACCTCCGTGCACTCCGTGCCTCTGTGCTCTCTGAACGGCCACGCCTTTGCCGTTGGCGTGCAGAGAGCACAGAGGCTCGGAGCGCACGGAGGGCCGACTCAGGACCCTTGACCTTTCGATTGACCCAACCCGAGCGGCCGATGTACCTTAGCGCGTTTGTCTCTGTCGGTCCCCCGTTGGCCGGTCGATCAACAACACCATCCTTTCGAGTTGGAGTAGCTCCCCATGAAGGTTCGTAAGCTCCGTGGAACGGGCGCTGGCGCGTCCGTACGCCTTGGCCTGACTGTTTCGCTGACTGCGGCACTCGCGCTTCCCGCCGTTGCCGGTCTAGCCCCTCGGGGCGAAGGATGCTCGTCCTCGGCCCGCGTGGCCAATGCCAGCGTCCAGACGATTCCCGAGAATTACCACGCTCGCTTCGATCCCGAAGTCGCCGACTCGGCTTCGAAGTCGGGGACACCAATCGCCCGGACGGACGTCTCCGAGGTGGAGCTCGCGGCCGAAACGGCACTCGCCGCGCGTGTTCCGGAACTTCACGTGAGTCGCGACGAAGTCTCGCTGTTGCCCGTGATGGTGCTTTCGTATCGTCCGGGCACGTTCCTCACGGTTCCGACTACCAAGACTGCCACGACGCCCGAAGCCGAGGCCCGCGCGTTCTTTCGCGCCAACAAGGCACTCTGGGGCATGACCGACTCAGACCTCTCGACGCTTCGTGCCAGATACGTCACGGCACCGGAGGGTGGAGCCACTATTGTGAAGTTCGACCAGTACATCGACGGCGTGCAGCTGTTCGATACTGAAATGGCGGTGGCTCTGACCACGACAAATGCCGTTGCCGCCGCTTCCGGCCGCATGTACGGCCACACTGAGGCAGCCTCTGGTTCGGCCTCGCGTTTCACGCTGCCGCACGGCGACGCGATCTCGATTGCGGTCAAGGATTTGACGGGACGAATCGTCTCGGCGACCGACTTTGTCAAGTTGACGGACGACGCTGGCGGCGGTTACGCGAAGTACGCTTTCACGCCTGACCTGGCTGCAACAGACTCCAGGTTTCTCGCCGCGGACACCCGCGTGAAGCCGGTACTCTTTCCCCTTGCCGCGGGTCGCTTCCAGCCGGCTTACTACATTGAAGTACTCACCGAGGGTAACCCCGGCGGCACTGGACCCTGGTTCGGCTACGTCATCGACGCCGAGTCCGGCAGGCTGCTCTTCAGGAATAACCTGACGGCAAACGACACCTATCAATACCGGACGTACGCGGAATCCACAGGAGACAAGCGGCCGTGGGACGGCCCGACCGGCCCGGTTGGCACGCCACACCCGACCGGAACACCAAACGGCTATCAAGCTCCCTTCATCGCGGCGCCTCTGGTCAGCGTGGAGAGCCTGATTGGTCCGACGGACCCGTGGCTTCCGCCCGGTGCGACGGTCACGACCGGGAACAACACGGACGCCTATCTCGATCTGGCGAGCCCCAACGGCTTCAGCGGCTCCGACGTCCGGGGCACCGGGGTGGCCGGAGTGTTCGACGCACAGTATGACTCGACGATGAACGTCAATACGGCTGTCAATCGACAGGCTGCGGTCATCGGCATGTTTTACCAGGTCAACTGGTTGCACGATTTCTGGTATTTGCGCGGCTTTACTGAGGCAGCCGGAAACGCCCAGACGGACAACTATGGTCGGGGCGGAGTCGCCAACGACTCGCTGCTGGCCGAAGGGCAGGATTTTTCCGGAACCGACAATGCAAACATGTCGACGCCGGCGGATGGCGGGAAGCCGCGCATGCAGATGTACACCTTCAATGCTGGTGGGTTGCTCAATCCGACGCGCGACGGCACGTTCGACATGCTCATCGTCGGGCACGAGATGGGGCACTACATTTCGAACCGTCTCATCGGAAACGGCAGCGGCCTCAACAACCGGCAGGGCGGCTCGATGGGCGAGGGCTGGGGCGACTTCAATTGCGTCCTGACGACGGCACTCGATACCGACAATGTCGACGGAACGACATATGCCGTCGGCGGACAGACGGATCGCTTCTTCTGTGGCGCTTCGTTCAACGACAACTACTACTACTCGATCCGCCGCTACCCGTACTCGTCGAGCAAGGCGAAGAACCCGTTGACCTTCAAGGACATCGGTGCCGGAATCACCACGTATCCGGGTGTTTCAGGCAATCCGTGCCTGAACCTTACGTCTAGCCCGTCAGAAGTTCACAATTCGGGCGAGATCTGGGCACAGATGCTCTGGCAGTGCTTCGTTAATCTGTCGCGCGCTTATGGCGTAGCGACGGCCCGCGTCAAGATCACGCAGTACATGATCGACGGCATGAAGTTGACCCCTTCGTCGCCGACTTTCGGGCAGGCTCGCGACGGCGTCATCGCTGCGGCGAACGCGGCGAATGCCAACGCCAATCCGAAAGACGCCCAGATCCTTTGGCAGGCGTTCGCGTTCCGCGGCATCGGAACAGCAGCAGTGAGCCCAGCCAGCGGTTCCAATACCCACGCCGGAGTCGTCGAGGACTTCACGGCCGCTCCTGCCCTTCCCGATGACACGGTCGGCTTCTTCACGGCCGGCACCTTCTTCGAGCGCGACGTGCACTTCGGCGGTACGGCGGATCAGGTGTTCTCGTTCGGCGGCGGACTGAAGCCTCTGGTAGGAAACTGGGATGGCTCGACGGGTGTTGGCCCTGGAAGTGCTGACACTCCAGGAGTTTACGACCCTTCGACAGGGTTCTTCTTCCTGAAGAACTCGAATGGCGGGGGTGGCGCGGATCTAGTTTTCGGATTCGGTCCCGGCGGCGTCGGAGCGATTCCGCTCGTCGGAGACTGGGACGGTAACGGGTCGACGACCATCGGCATCTACCTGCCCTCGACCGGCTCGGTGTTCCTGAGGAACTCGAACTCGGCTGGACCGGCCGACATCATCTTCAACTACGGTCCCGGACCGTCCACCCTGTTGCCGGTCGTCGGCGACTGGGACGGCAACGGAACGGACACGATCGGTCTCTACGATCCGGTGAGCGGGTTCTTCCTCCTGAAGAACTCGAACACTGCAGGTGGCGCGGATCTCATCTTCGGGTTCGGCCCGGGAGGAGACTTCGTGCCGCTCGGCGGTGACTGGAACTCGGACGGCACCGACACTGTCGGGATCTACAGTCCGTCGCTCGGTCTCTACTACCTGCGCAACTCGAACGCGGGAGGCGGAGCCGACGAGACCATCTCTCTTGGACCGCCCGGAATGACCCCGGTTGCCGGCAACTTCGACGGAATGTAAGTCGTTGAGTGGGCAGGATTTGCAGGATTGTCTAGGGATTAACGGGACCTGTATTGTGGTAGTCGCATACCGCGTCTGCCTTCTACGGAGTCCCGTGAATCCTCGACAAATCCTGTTCATCCTGTCCACTCTCACTTTCGACGGCGCAAGCTCACCGTAAGCGACTCATTTCACACGACATCACTGGATAAGTCCTGGTAATTCGAGCTCCCTGCCGGCCATTTGACGCCCGTCGTTGACTGTGCGCGTCGCCGTGGGGTACATGAAGGTCGTCGCGCGCGTTGCGACACTTCCCTTCAATGGCACGCCGAACTCCACCTTCGTCGCCCGAACCGATTCCGGACGAGCCATCGGGCGTCGTCGGCGCCGCCGAGTTCGCGCGTTCGCTCGGCATCACCCGCGAGCAGCTCGACGCCTACGAGCGTGACGGTTCGCTTCCCTCGCCCCGGCGCCGAATGCGCGGCGAAGTGGCGCAGCGGGCCTACTCGGTCGACGACCTCGTCGCCGCGCGTGCCGCGCTCGGAATGCCTTCCCCGCTGGCTGCGCCCCGCCGTCAGCTCTTCCTCAACTTCAAGGGCGGCGTCGGCAAGACCGTCATCGCAGCGAACTACGCCTACCGCGTCGCCCGTCACGGCCTGCGAGTCCTCGCCATCGACCTCGACGCCCAGGGTCACCTCACGAAATGCCTGGGCCTCGATCCGTCGGCACAGTCGGGCACATTGCTCGACGTCCTGCGCGACCGCGTGCCTATCGACCAGATTGCGGTAAAGGGTGTCGCGGGACTGCCAAATCTCGACGTCGTGCCCGCGAACCTCGCGCTTTCTCCTATCGAGCTCGTGCTGTCGCAGAAGAACGCCCGCGAATTCCAGCTCAAGAAGGCGCTCGACGGCCAGGTTGGGCGCTACGACGTAATCGTCCTCGACGCGCCGCCGAATCTCTCGCTGCTGAACCTGAACGCGATTCTCGCGATCGACGACCTCATCGTGCCTGTGTTGACGGATTTCCTGTCGTACGACGGTCTCCGGATCCTCTTCGAGAACCTCGAGACGGTCCGCGAGGACTTCGGCTTCGAGCCCGAGCGCATCGGAATCCTTGTCAACGGCTACAACGCTGGCGAATCACTGTCGCAGCAGTCGCGCGCCGCGATCGAACAGTTCTACGGCGAGCTCGTCCTCGATACCGTCATTCGCAAGAACACGGCCTTCGGGCAGGCGACGGCCGAACAGAAGGCGGTCTTCGAGGTCGCGCCGCGATCGAAGGCTGCGCAGGACATCGAGCAGCTCGTAACCGAACTGCTGGGCATCTGAACGGCGGCCGCCAGCGCGGCCAGACAACTCGCGGAGGCACCGAGGTGATGGCCGACAAACCGAAAGGCAAGTGGGCGGAGAGCGCTGCCACGTACCGGCCGGGCTCGGCCTCGGCGCGCGGAGATTCGAAAGCGACGCGGCCCTGGCACGTCCCGACCGGCGGCGCCGAGGAAGCGGTCGAGACCGGCTCGACACCCGGGACGCTCGCTTGGGCGCGGACGCTTCCGGCCGCCTTGCTCGACGCCGACCCGGAACAGCCGCGGCGCGACTTCGACGAGTCGGCTCTTGCCGAGCTCGCCGACAGCATCCGGTCGCAGGGAGTCCTCCAGCCGATCATCGTGCGCCGGCATCCGGACGCTTCCGGTCGATTCGTCGTCGTGGCAGGAGAGCGGCGCTTGCGAGCCGCGAGAATCGCCGGTCTCGCCGAGGTCCCGTGCATGGTGCTTGCCGGCGATTCGCTGCGCGAGGCCCGCCTCGCCCAGCTCGCCGAGAACCTGCAGCGCGAGGATCTGGCGCCAATGGAGGAAGCACTCGCCATCGTGCGCCTCGCCGACGTCGACGAGCTCTCGCAGGAGGATCTCGCGAAGCGGCTGGGGAAGTCGGCCGCATACATTTCGCGCATATTCAGCGTAAGTCGTATTTCCGCAGAAGATTACGAGCTACTTGCGACGTCGAAACCTTCAATGAGCGTGCTCTACGAGTTCGCGCATCTGGCGGCGGACGACGCACTTCGTGCGCGTGCCATCGAGCTCGTGCGCTCGGGAGCGACCGTGCGCGAGCTCGAGGCGCTCCGTACGGGCGGCGCTCCCGGCCGGTCTTCGAAGCACTCGAAGACGTCCGCACGGCGCGGTCGCCCGATGAAGGCCATGGCTCGCGCCGAGTCGATCCGCCGTGCTCTCCGGAGTCTCGGACCGGCGTCCGGGGTCGACACGATCGAGCTCCAGGCGATCGCCGAGGCGCAGGTCGAGCTCGCGCGCTGGACCGCGGACGCGGCCGGAGGCGACACCCGGCTGGTCGAGGCGGCGGAGCAGTTTTTCGACGAGCTCAGTCGTTCGTCCGGCGGGCGATCCGCGAAGCGCGCAGATACAACTGATCGAGCAGGTCGAACAGCGCCGAAGACTCGGCGTCGGTGATCTCGTCCGAGTCGATTCTCGCGAGCTCGATTGAGATCTGTCGGAGCTGGTCGGCGAAGAGCGCGCCAGGATCGGCGAGGTAGGCCTCGGTCTCGGCATCGATCTCTTCGATCTCAGGCGCTGCGGCGTGCGACGGCGAGACCTCGTGCGACGCGTCGCTTCCGGACGCCCGCGTGCGTCCGAGCAGGTCGTTGATTCGCTCGTAGAGCTGCCGAGCCGAAGCGTGGCTCGCCACGTGCGCCGCAAGGACTCGCGACCTGAGCTTCGACGCTCCGGATGCGGTCAGGCCGGCGGCCTTTGGCGTCAGGCGGGCGAGCTGGAGTGCCTCGAAGAGATTGATTCGCCCGTCCCCGAGCGCCGACGCGACATCGGTCGGGCAGGCGAGCAGCCTGAGATAGTGCTCGGTGAAGGTTCGCGGGGAGACCGACTCGCGGTCGATTCTCGCGAGCTCCTCGGTAAGAACGTTCCACAGCCGCTGCAGGCGGCCCCGATCGAACCGCGACGGACGGCCCCGCAACGACTGCGACCAGTCCTTCCGCTCACAGTGCGACGCCGCCCTGAGCATCCGGACCAGCTCGCGCTCGGAGGAGGGAAGCTCCGTCGGGAGCTTTCGAATCAACGAGTTAAGGACTCCGCGGACGGCCTGTGGGCTCGCGAGCGGGTCTACCTGGCGTTCTCGTCTGCGTCGACGGGTCATCGGCTTGGACGTGCCGGCCGGAATGGCATCCGGCGTGGAACATTTTGTGCCATTTGAATGGGAGTATACCGGTCGAGGACGGCTCCCGAAAGGTCAATAAAGGAGCTTGTGATTACCGGCGCAAAGCTCCGCCGCGGCACCGCGCCGGATGGTATGATCGCGGCGATTCCGGCCGCACGCGCGGGTGCGCGAGTCGAGCGATACGAGAGGGAGGGAGTTTTCGTGCCATATGTCACTATCGGATTCGGAGTCCTGCTTGCGCTGATTGGCGTCGGCGGGTACGTCATGTCGGGAATGGTGAGCGTGACCGCCTTGATCCCGGCGTTCCTCGGAGTGCCGATGGCGTTGCTCGGGGGCCTGGCGACGAAGGAGTCAATGCTGAAGCACGCGATGCACGGCGCCGCGATGGTCGGGCTGCTCGGACTGCTCGGGACGGCATCGGGGCTGTTCAAGTTCGTACGGATGCTGGGCGGGGCGGAGGTGGCGCGGCCCGAGGCCGTGAAGGTTCAGGCGCTCGTGGCAGTGCTGTGCGCGGTGTTCATCGGGCTCTGCGTGAATTCGTTCATCCAGGCGAGGAAGGCGCGCACGGCAGGATCGTAATTCGGCAGATCTCTGCGCCTTTGCGAGTCCTTTGCGCCTTTGCGAGAAACGCGTGCTTACGTCGGGCTTCTCGCAAAGACGCAAAGGACTCGCAGAGACGCAAAGTAAGACCTGATCCTGCGAATGCCGCCTTGCAGCATCATCATGCTGGGGCTATAACTCCAATCTCGGGTTCTATTTCCACGGCACGCGATGACGCCGCGTGCGGAGGCCTCGAATGACGCGTCATCTCGCCGCCCTCGCAGCAGCCACGATCGCCGCCCTCGGCCTGCAGGCGTGCGTCTCGGTCGGCGCCTACTTCGGCGCGACGACCCCGCCGAACGACCGAACCCTCATCCTCGCCAACCAGAGCGAGCCCCGTTCTCTCGACCCGCACAAGACCGCTGGCGTTCCCGAAGCGAACGTCATGCTCAACCTCTATGACTGCCTGACGACCTACGACCCGAACACCGGCGAGCCGATCCCGTGCCTGGCGACCAGCTGGGAGCAGAACGCCGACGCATCCGTCTGGACGTTCCACCTGCGCCACGAAGCCACCTGGACTGACGGTAAACCACTGACAGCAGAGGACTTCGTCTACTCGTGGCGCCGGATGATCGATCCGGCGACGGCGTCGCCCTACGCCAACCTCCTCTATTACGTGAAGAACGGCGAGGCGCTCAACGACGGCAGCAACCAGGATCCGACGACGCTCGGCGTCCGTGCGGTCGACGACTACACGCTCGAAGTCACGATGGAGCGTCCGACCGCGTTCTTCGTTGCAATGACGCCGCACTACGCGTTCGCCGCCGTCCCGCGACAGGCCATCGAGGCATACGGTGAACAGTGGGTCGCACCCGAAAATCACGTCTCGAGCGGTCCGTTCCGGCTCGTCAAGCGAACTCCGTACGACCGAATCGTCCTCGAGAAATGGCCGGGACACTGGGACGCCGCCCGCGTGAAACTCGACCGCGTCATCTTCCTGCCGATCGAGGACCAGAACACCGCCGTCAGTCTCTACAAGGCGAACGAGGTTCACGTTCTCGCCGGCGGAGGCCAGTCGGTGCCGACCGCCTTCGTGAAAGCGCTGCGCGACAAGCTCGACTTTCACATCAATCCCGAATACGGCGTCTACTACTACTCGCTCAACGTGAATCGGCCTCCGCTGGACAACAAGCTGGTTCGTCGGGCGCTCGCGATGTCGATCGACAAGAAGGCCATCTGCGAGAAGTTCCTCGGCGGCGGCCAGGTCCCGGCATGGAACTGGATTCCGCCGAAGACTCCAAACTACCCGTATCCGCCGGCGCCGCAATACAACCCCGACGAAGCCCGGCGGCTGCTCGCCGAAGCCGGATACCCGAACGGAAAGGGCTTCCCGAAGATCGAGATCTTCTTCAACACGCTCGAATCGCATCGCCAGCTCGCCGAGCTCATCCAGAACACCTGGCGGCGCGAGCTCAACATTCCGGTCGAACTGAACAACCAGGAGTGGCAGGTCTACCAGCGAACGCGCGAGACGCGGCAGTTCGACATCGCGCGCGACGGCTGGATCGCCGACTACCTCGATCCGAACACGTTCCTCGACCTCTTCCAGTCGGTATCGCTCAACAATCATCCCGGCTGGGCCAACGCGAAATACACGAAGCTGATGGAGCGCGCGAACAGCGATCCCGATCCCGCCCATCGACTCGCGCTGCTCGCTGAGGCCGAGGCGATCCTGCTCGACGAGATGCCCGTCATCCCGCTCTACTACTACGCCAGCGTGAAGCTCTGTAAGCCGTTCGTCGACGGCTGGGGCGACAACCCGCTCGATCA
>CAZQBW010000029.1:32479-34015 GCA_964591515.1 uncultured Clostridia bacterium | reverse complement strand
GCTTCGACCTGTCGGCCGCCTGCTCCGGGTTCCTCTACGGAGTGACCGTCGGCACTCAGTTCATCGTGTCGGGCGCCCATAAGAAGGTGCTCGTAGTCGGAGCCGACGTGATGTCCTCGATTCTCAATCCCGAGGACCGGACGACACTCGTTCTCTTCGGCGACGGCGCCGGCGCGGTGCTGCTCGAGCCGACCGAGGAAGGCGAGGACTTCGGAATCCTCGACTTTCATCACGAGGTCGACGGGTCGGGCGGCGAGTCCCTCTACATGCCTGGTGGCGGCAGCCTCAATCCGTCGTCCCACGAGACCGTCGACCAGAAGATGCACTACGTCCATCAGAAGGGGCCGCAGGTCTTCAAGTACGCCGTCCGAAAGATGGAAGAGCTCGGGAAGAACATGCTCGAGCGCAACAACCTGGAGGGCGGCGACATCGACACGTTCATCGCGCACCAGGCGAATCTCCGGATCATCGACGCGACGGCCGAGAAACTCGGACTCGACCCGGAGAAGGTCATCAAGAACATCCACAAGTACGGCAACACGACCGCGGGGACGATCCCGCTCGCAATGTGCGACGCGATCGCCGACGGGAAGCTGAAGAAAGGCGACCTCGTGCTCTTCACGGCCGTCGGCGCCGGCTTCACGGCGGGCTCGGTGCTAGCGCGCTGGGCGTTCTAGGAAGGAGAGTGGTGAAGAATTGACAGGATTTGGGGAGGATTGACGGGATCGAACGGCTGTTTCATTGCTTGAGTGGCGTTTCCTCGTAGAGAAAGCCTGCTGCCAGCAATACAAGAAGAACTCCTGTCCATCCTCCCCGAATCCTGTTAATTCTTCTCCACTCACCCATGAAATACGCACTCGCAGTCCTGGTGCTGGTGTTCGCGGCCAACGAGGCGCGGGCGCAGTTCGGCGTGCCGGATGAGACGCCCGATGCCTATCACGTCCTGTCCGGCAAGGTGCTGCTCGATCGGTCGGGAATGCTGTCGGAGAGATTGGAGGTGTGGCTGATTCCCGAGACGGGCGCGGGGAAGCTCGACACGTTCACCGAGTCGGGCGGGAATTTCCGGTTCGAAGGCCTGCGTGCGGGAACGTACACGGTAAGGGTTCGAGCACCGCTCGGCTCACCGTTTCTCGACGGCGAGGAGCGCGTCTCGATCTACGTGTCGAAGACGACGACGCGATACAACGTGCTCGTGACGATGCCCCTTCGTGCCAGCGTCCGAACGAATGAGCCAGCGCCGCCGCCACCCGGTACCATCGCGGTTCCGGGAACGGGAAAGCCGGCGATTCCCGCCGGTGCCGTCGACGCCTATTCGAAGGCGCAGGAATCGATGAAGCGCGGCGACGACGCCGAGGCGACGAAGCTGCTCGAGGAAGCCGTCGCGCTCGCGCCGGCGTATGGTGACGCACTCAACGACCTCGGCGTCGAGCGCATGCGGGCCGGACGAAACGACGACGCCATCGACTGCTTCCGGCGCGCTGCCGATGCGACGCCGGACCGCTTCGAGCCGAGAGTGAACCTGGCGCTCGCACTGCT
>CAZQBW010000029.1:0-32379 GCA_964591515.1 uncultured Clostridia bacterium | reverse complement strand
GCCGTCGCACTATTCCTTGCCGTCCTGCCCCTTCCGGGCGCCGGAGCCACGACCATGCCTGTACCGCCCGAGTCCGCCGTTACGCCTGCCGAGGCCAATCCCTTCTTCACGGTCAGCACGCTGCCTTTCCAGGCGCCGCCGTTCGACAAGATCCAGGACAGCCATTACCTGCCTGCGATCGAAGAAGGGATGAAGCAGGACCTCGCGGAAATCGAGGCGATCGCAAATTCGACCGAGCCGCCGACCTTCGACAACACGATCGTGGCGATGGAGCGCTCCGGTGAGCTGCTGACGCGCGTCAGCAAGGTCTTCTTCGCGCTCGCCCAGTCGAACACGAATCCGGCGATCCAGGCGATCCAGACCGAAGTGGCGCCCAAGCTCGCCGTCCATCAGGACGCGATCGTCCTCAATCCGAAGCTCTTCGCCCGCGTGAAATCGGTCTACGACCGCCGCGAGAAGCTCGGTCTCGACAGTCAGGCGAAGTTCCTGGTCGTGCGCGTCTACCGCCAGTTCGTCCGCGGCGGCGCGCAGCTCTCCGAGGCTGACAAGGCCACATTGCGCGAGCTCAACCAGGAGCAGGCCAAGCTCACGACCGACTTCCGCGCGAAACTGCTCGCTGCGAACAATGCCGCGGCCGTCGTCGTCGACACGCGCGAAGAGCTCGACGGACTGAGCGAAGCCGATATCGCCGGCGCGGCTCAGCGCGCAAAGGACCGCGGCCTCGAGGGCAAGTACGTCCTCACGCTGCAGAACACGACGCGCCAGCCGATCACGACCACGATGACGAACCGCCCCCTGCGGCTGCGGATCCAGAAGGCATCGGCCGAGCGGGGCCGGTCGGGCGAAAACGACACGCGCCCGATCGCGACGCGGCTCGCGCAATTGCGCGCGCAGAAGGCGAAGCTGCTCGGTTTCCCGAACCACGCAGCTTTCTCGCTCGACGACCAGATGGCCGAGACGCCGGCACGCGCTGAAAAGCTGCTGACCGACCTCGTCGCGGCTGCCACGGCCAAGGCCCGGGGCGAAGCCGCGAAGATGCAGGCCATCATCGACGCCGAGAAGGGCGGGTTCAAGCTCGAGGCCGCCGACTGGAACTACTACGCCGAGAAGGTTCGCAAGGCCGAGTACGACCTCGACGAGGCGCAGGTAAAGCCCTACTTCGAGATGAACCGGGTTCTGCAGGACGGCGCGTTCTTCGCCGCCAACAAGATGTACGGCCTGACTTTCAAGGAGCGTACTGACATCCCGGTCTACCACCCGGACGTTCGGGTGTTCGAGGTCTTCGACGCGGACGGCAGCTCGCTGGCGCTCTTCTACGCCGACTACTACGCGCGGCCGTCGAAGAGCGGCGGGGCGTGGATGAGCACGTTCGTGGACCAGAACGGACTGACGGGAACGAAGCCAGTCGTATACAACGTCTGCAACTTCCCGAAACCGGCACCCGGCGATCCGGCGCTGCTCAGCTACGATCACGCCTCGACGCTCTTCCATGAATTCGGCCACGCCCTTCACGGGATGTTCTCGAAGGTGAAGTACCCGACGATCTCGGGAACTGCCGTTCCGCGCGACTTCGTCGAGTACCCGTCGCAGTTCAACGAACACTGGGCCCTCGAGCCGACCGTGCTCGCGAACTACGCTCGGCACTACAAGACCAACGAGCCGATGCCGAAGGAGCTCGTAGAGAAGATCCGCAAGACGAGCACGTTCAACCAGGGCTTCGACACGACCGAGTACCTCGCCGCGGCGCTGCTCGACCTTGCGTGGCACCAGCTGCCGGCCGACGCGCCGCCTCAGGATCCCGACGTCTTCGAGCCGGCGGCGCTCGCGAAGTACGGCATCGCGATGGCGGAAGTGCCGCCGCGCTACCGGACGACGTACTTCTCGCACATCTGGGGTGGCGGCTATGCTGCCGGCTACTACGCCTACCTGTGGAGCGAAGTGCTCGACCAGGACACGTACTACTGGTTCCGCGAGAATGGCGGAATGACGCGCAAGAACGGTCAGCGGTACCGCGACATGATTCTCTCGCAGGGCCTGACGCAGCCGGCCGCGGCGATGTTCAAGGCGTTCCGCGGGCGGGATCCGATCGTCGAGCCGCTCATCATCGAGCGGGGCCTCAAGCCGGCGACGAAGTAGGCGTGAGGGTGGACAGGGTTTTCGGGATTCTGAGGAAGGCGTGGCCGTACAGAGAGCACAGAGTCACAGAGTCCTCAGTCTGACAAAAGTCCAGACTCTGTGATCTTCGTGACTCTGTGCTCTTTGTACGGCCACGCCTTCCTCGGAACCGACTCTAATTCCGTCCACTTTCGATGATCGACCTCGCGGAACAACACAGGTCGCCGGCCAACTTCAAATCGTTACCCTGTGCTACCATTCGCCAGGTTTCTTACCCCCGGATACCTGCAGAACACGTCGTGATCCAGAGACTGCGCCGAGCATGCCGGGCTGTAGCGGTGCTGTGTGCCCTCGTCGCCGCAGCGCTGTCCGCAGTCTCGCCCGCTGCCGGACTCGACCCGAAAACGCCGGTCGCCCGGTACGGTCACGATGTCTGGCAGGATGCGCTGCCGCAGAACACGGTCCACACCGTCCTGCAGACGCGCGACGGCTACATCTGGCTTGGCACGTACGAAGGGCTCGTTCGGTTCAACGGTGTCGAGTTCACGATTTTCGACAAACGCAACACGCCGGCCATTCGGAACAACGGCATGCGGGCGCTCTGCGAGGACCGTTCCGGGACGCTATGGATCGGTACGGCCAGTGCAGGGGTTCTCACGTACCGGGACGGCGAGTTTTCGTCGCTGACCACCGAACAGGGCCTCGTAAGCAACTTCGTCTACGCCATCTCGGAGGATCAATCGAACGGCGTCTGGATTGGCACGAACGGCGGCCTCAGCCGCTTCATCGACGGGACGTTCGAGACGTTCACGACCGCGAACGGGCTCACGAGCAATCGGGTGCGCTCGCTATGTACGGCCCGCGACGGTTCGATCTGGATCGGAACCGACGGCGGAGGCCTCAACCGTTACGTCGACGGACAGTTCGTCGCGTACACGCGGGCGCAGGGCCTACCGGTCGGAACGATCACGTCCATTCGGGAGGACAAGGCCGGCGGCATCTGGGTAGGCACGGATGGCGCCGGCGTGGCCCGCTTCTTCAACAACGAGTTCACGACCGTTACAACAAAGGAAGGCCTCCCGAGCAACCGCGTCTCGGCGCTCTGGGAGGACCGGCAGGGTAGTCTCTGGGTTGGCACCGACGGCGGGGGGTTGGCCCGGTTCGCCGACGGGAAAGTCCAGGTGCGGTCGATCGAAGGCGGGCTATCGGATGCCTATGTCAGATCGCTGTGCGAGGACCGGGAAGGCAGTCTCTGGATCGGCACGAACGGCGGTCTGAATCGCCTGAAGGACGGCAAGTTCGTGGCCTGGCGCACGCGGGACGGCCTCTCGAGCGAGTACGCGCGCGTCGTCTGCGAGGACGATGGCGGCACGATCTGGATCGGAACCGACGGAGGAGGGCTCAACCGCATCGACGGCGAGCGGATCACGTCGATGTCGAGAAAGAGCGGCTTCCCGAGCGATTTCGTGCGCTCGGTCTGGCCGAACCCTGGCGGGGGCGTGTGGGCCGGGACCGTCGATGCAGGCCTATTCCTTGTCTCCGATGCGTCGACGAAGCGGTTCACGACCGCCGACGGACTGCCGTCCAACGACGTCCGCGCCATCTGGGCGAGCCCCGGCGGGGACGTGTGGGTCGGGACGGGCGGGGCAGGCGTTGCGCGAATGCGAAACGGCCGCGTCGACCGCTTCGGCGTTGCCGACGGGATCGGCTCCGGTGACGTCCGCGCCGTGATCGGCGACAGCAACGGCGGTGTCTGGATTGGAACGAATGGCGGCGGCGTGAGCTACTACGACGGACAGCGATGGACGACGACACGCGCGGCCGACGGGCTCGCCGGAGACGTCGTCTTCTCGATCCTTCCTGACGCCGAAGGCCGCGTCTGGGTCGGCTCGAGCGACGGGCTCTCGCTGCGAGTCGATGGTGCCTGGCACCGTCTGACGACCGCCGAAGGCCTCTTCGATGACCTCGCATTCTCGCTTCAGGAGGACGCCGCCGGCTTTCTGTGGATGAGCTGCAACAAGGGCGTCTATCGAGCCGCCACGGCGGATCTCGTTGCCGTCGCACGCGGGGAGCGCGCGCAAGTTCGGTGCATCGCCTACGGTCGCGCCGATGGCATGGGCAGTACGCAATGCAACGGCGCGTCGCAGCCGGCGGGCTGGCGAGGACGCGACGGACGAATCTGGTTTCCGACAGTTGCCGGCGTGTCGGTCGTCGACCCGGCCGAGATCCGCTTCAACGATATTCCGCCACCGGTCATCATCTCGAAGTTCGTCGTCGACGGCCTGCCGCGGCCGAGACTCGACGGTGTGGAGCTTCCTGCGCGCAGCGGCCGATTCGAGTTCCACTACGACGGCCTGAGCTTCCTCGTGCCCGAGAAAGTGCGGTTCCGATACCGGCTCGAGGGTATCGACGACGAGTGGGTCGACGCAGGAGCGCGCCGCGTCGCCTACTACAATCCGCTGCCGCCTGGTGACTACACGTTCCGGGTGCAGGCCGCGAACAACGACGGTGTCTGGAACGAGGTCGGCGCCTCGATGCGGTTCACGCTGCCGCCGCCGCTGTGGCGGAGGTGGTGGGCGATAGGTCTCTACATACTGGCGATCGGCGGAGCGATATACGGGCTGCACCGGCTGCGCATCCTGACGCTTCGCCGGCGCACCGAGTGGCTCGAGTCCGAAGTGACCGCACGAACCGAAGCGCTGGCCCGCTCCGAACGGCGTGCGCTCGAGGCGAACCGCGCGAAGTCGACCTTCCTCGCGAACATGAGTCACGAGCTGCGGACGCCGATGAACGCGATCCTCGGATTCGTCCAGCTAATGCAGCGCGATCGGGGATTGAGCGGCGAGCAGCGCGAGAATCTCGCAATCGTCGAGCGCTCGGGAGAGCACCTGCTCGCGCTCATCAACGACGTACTGTCGATCTCGAAGATCGAGGCCGGCCACATCACGCTCAACGAGCACGCCTTCGACCTTCCGCGAATGCTCGACGGTCTTCGGGACACGTTCCGCCTCAGGGCCGAGGCCAAGGACCTGACCTTCGACGTGGAAGTCGGCCGGGAACTGCCGCGTTTCGTGCGCGGTGACGAGGCCAAGGTCCGCCAGATCCTGATCAACCTGCTCGGCAACGCATTCAAGTTCACTGAAGAAGGCGGTGTAGTGCTTCGTGCGACGTGGCAGGATGCTCGAGCCGTCTTCGACGTCGAGGACACCGGCCCGGGCATCGGGACGTCCGAGATCGACAAGGTCTTTGGCGCATTCGTTCAGTCGGAAAGCGGCCGGATGGCGCAGGAGGGAACGGGTCTCGGGCTGGCGATCAGCCGCAGTTTCGCAAGGCTGATGTCGGGCGACATCACGGTGCGCTCGGCCCCGGACGTCGGCACGACGTTTCGCGTCGAGATCGCGCTGCCGGCGACGGCGGAGGCCGGTCCGCATCCGGTAGAGCGCCAGGTAATCTCGCTCGAGCCGGGTCAGTCTCCGGTGCGGGTACTGGTCGTCGACGACACGCTCGAGAACCGAAAGCTGCTCGTGAAGCTGCTGACGAGCGTGGGGTTCTACGTTCGCGAGGCCGTCAACGGAAGGGAGGCCGTCGAGCACCGAATGCGATGGCACCCGCACCTGATCTGGATGGACATCCGCATGCCGGTGATGGACGGAGTGTCGGCGACGCGCGAGATCCGGCGACTCGAGGCCGAGGGCGTGGGCGACGGGCCGCTCACGCCGGTGAAGATCATCGCGCTGACGGCGAGCGTCTTCGACCACGAGCACGGAGTGGTTCTCAGTTCGGGCTGCGACGACCTCGTGACGAAGCCGTTCAAGGAGTCGACGATCTTCGAGAAGCTCGGCGAGCATCTGGGAGTGAAATTCGTGTACGAGCGGACGGGACGCACGGGCCCGCTCGAGCCGGCGGATCCCGATGCGGCGCCGGCACTGACGCCGTCACGAATGGCGGCACTGCCGCGGGAGCTCGTGGTGCAGCTCGCGCGCGGTGTCCAGGTGGGCGATCTCGAGGCCATCCACGCGACGATCAACCGTATCTGCGATTGCGACGAGCCGCTCGGCAACAGGTTGCGCGAGCTCGCGCGACGGTACCAGTTCGAGGAGATCCTCGAGACGGTCGATCGAGCGACCGACAGCAGCCGCAACGTGCGGTAAGACGATGAAGAATGAACGGGATTGGACAAGGATTGACAGGAGCTATGAAGGGAGGGTGAGGCGGCATTGCCGGCAATGGCGACGCCATCGATAAGCCTTTCAAGTATCCTGTTGATCGTCTTCGAATCCTGTACATTCTTCACACTCTCATTCGCGGTATGCTTCGCACCCGATGACTGAACCGAACAATGACCTGGATGATCTCGAAGCCGGCGAGCTGATGAGCGACGACGGTGACGAGGCGCGCCTTGGCGCGAGCCGGAAGGTAAAGGTGGGCCTCGGATTCGCCGCCGCACTCGGCGCCGTTGCCGTGAGCTCGGTAGTGCTCTTCCGGCTGATGAACCGGATGCAGGTCGAAGGCGCCGAGAACATCCCGGTGGAGCACGAGAACGTGCTCTATTGTCTCAACCACAGCTCGCTGATCGACAACTTCGCGTTCGAGAGCGTGGCGTATCTGCCGAAGGTGCTCTTCCAGCCCAAGTACCTGCCGGTGAACCTCGCGGATCGAAAGAACTTTTTCGGCGATCCGAAATCGAGGCGCGTGAAGGATCGCGTTCTGCGGTTGCTCGGAAAGTATTTCTTCTCGCATCTGCGGGCGTACCCGGTCGACCGCAGGCGCGGAGACCTCGAGCAGGTCGACGAGTGGGTGGAGCTGCTGCGGCAGAACATCGTCGTGGTGTTCCCGGAGGGCACGCGGTCGCGGTCGGGTACGATCGGGACGGGCAAACCGGGAGTCGGAAAGCTGATCTACGACTCGCGTCCGATGGTCATCCCGGTGCGGATGATGGGGATGGAGAACGTGCTCGGGGTGGGGCGCGTAATTCCGCGGATGTTCCAGACGGTGCAGGTGTACATCGGAAAGCCGCTCGATCTGTCGGAGATGCTCGGGCGGCCGCTGCCGGTGGAGCGAGGGGCCGAGATCGACTTGTATCGGGACATTGCGGACCGCGTCGTCCGGGAGATCCGGGCCCTCGGACCGCAGGAGACGTAAGAGTTTCTCGCAGAGACGCGAAGGAAGACGCAGAGACGCAGGACCACGAGTGAAAACGCTCCTCACGATTCCTGTCAGCCTTTGCGCCTCTGCGTCTTCCTTTGCGCCTTTGCGAGAAACTCCATGTTCAGGAGAAACACAATGCGAATGAATCGTGCACTTGTCATCTTCGCCGTACTCATGGCACTCGCCTTTCCCACGTTCGCGCAGCGCCCGGCCCAGAAACCCCCTGCAAAGGAGCCGCCACCGGACTACTTCCCGCTCCCGGGGGGCGCCTGGTGGAAGTACAAATCGACTACCGACGCCGGCGCGACCTCAGAGTTCACCATGAAGGTCGCGGGTGAAGAGAAGCTCGGCGACGTCACCGCCATCCTGGTCGACATAGAGAGCGCCTGGCCGATTCGCGAGTGGTACTCGAAGGGCGGAGGCGTGGTCTCGTGGCACAAGGAAGCGTACCTGAAGAACAACCAGTCCGCCGTTTTCAGCCCGACTCGCATCGCGATGAAGAACCCGCTCGCATCCGGCCAGACGTGGACGTGGAAGGGCAAGGGCGTGATGGACGTCGCGATCGACGAGACCGCGACGGTCGCTGGTGTCGAGGAGGTCGTGACGGAGGCCGGTACGTTCAAGGCGGTCAAGGTGTCGACGACGGTGATCCAGGGAGGCGCGACGGTCCACAAGACCTACTGGTACGCGAACTGGATAGGCCTCGTGAAGTCGATCACCGACACCGGGTCGGTCAAGTCGACGACCGAGCTGGTCGACTGGTCGTTCCGGAAGAAGTAGTGCCGCCGGTGCGTGCTTGACGGTCTGCGTTCCGTGCAACGCGCCTCGGCGACTCGGGCATCAAGGCAGTAGCACGGCCACCAGCCGGACCCACGCTTCGACATCGCAACTCCAGGAGGTTCACCATGGCAGCAGGACTCGCCCCCCCTACGCGCCTTGTTCGCACTTTTCTCGCGATATTTGCGGCGGTTGTCATCGCGCTCTTCGTCCCGGCCGTACCGTCGCACGCCCACGCCGGTGTCGTCGCCGCATCGGATGACGACGGCGGCAAGAAGAAGGACAAATCCTCGAAGAAATCCGACAGGCACAAGGACGAGAAGTCGTCGAAGAAGGACAAGGATGACGACGACGAGGATGCCGACGACGATTCGTCATCGTCCAAGGGCAAGCGTCTGGACAAGGATGAGGACGACGATTCGTCATCCTCCAAGGGAAAGAAATCGGACGATGATGACGACGACGCGGACGACCGCGATTCCGATGACGACAACGATTCCGGCGATTCGGACCGAGACGAACGCGATCGCGATTCCGGCAAGCCGGATGACGCCGGCGAACCCATCGCTCGCGTGACCGACGACGCTTCGCGCGAATCCGTCGACCCCGTGCAGGAGACCGAGCCGGCACCGAAGGTCGAATCTGCCGCGCCTGCGGCTCCGGTGACGGCTGCCACGGCGTCGGGGTCTCTCATGGCCTCGGCCGCCTACCTGACCACGTCCGATGCCATCGCGCGCGCCCGCAAGGCCGGCGGTCAGGGAGACGTGCTCCAGATCGATCTCGAATACGACGCTTTCCGGGGTTTTGCCACGTGCGACGTCACGTTTTCGTCGGGAACGGAGTACGAGATGAACGCCGAGACCGGTGAGGTTCTCGGTGAAAAGCAGAAGGCTCCGGCAAAGCTCGCGCTCCTGACGCCGCTCCAGACCGACTCGAAGAGTCTAAAGGCGTTCACGGACATCATCGATCAGGTCTCGAAGGCGACCGGCCAGGCGGTCCTCGAGATGGAAATGAAGCATCCGAAGGGGCTGCCGGGCGCGATATTCGAGGTCGTTACGGCCGACGGCATCACGTCGCACTTCGACGCCGCCACGGGCAAGCCCGCTGCGGGGATGTGAGAGTCCACAGATTCACACAGATCAGCACAGATCTGCTCAGTCTTTGATCTGTGTTGATCTGTGAAAATCTGTGGCGAACTCTTCCCGCTGCACATGAATCACACCGGCATGCGCCGAGCTGTGATCAATTCGTGTGTCCTTGCGTTGGTCCTTTCGCTGTTGCCGCTCGTGGCACAGGGGCAGGGCTCGCGTCCCCGCCGGGTCACCGGCGATGAGAACCCCCAGGAAGCCGAGCCTCTCGCCCTCGAGAGCGCCCTCGTCGAGATACCGACCGTCGTGTCGGACCGCTCGGGCCGCTACGTCCCGGGGCTCAACGAGGCCGACTTCGAGGTCTACGAGAACGGCGAGCGCCAGGACATCGCGTTCTTTCGCGACGACCGCGTGCCGATCCACGTCGCGCTGGTTATGGACACGAGCAACTCCACCCGGCTTTCGCTCGGAGACATTCAGGAAGCCGCGGTCGAGTTCACGAACCTGCTGATGCCCGGCGACCAGATCCTCGTCGTCTCGTTCAACGACGAAGTACGCGTCGAACAGGAGTTCACGAGCGATCGGGGGCTTCTGGTTTCGGCAATTCGGCGGACCTCACCGCGAAAAGGCACGCGACTCTACGACGCCGTCTACGAGACTGTCGCTCAGCGAATGCGCGGCATCGACGGGCGCAAGGCGATGGTGCTGCTTAGCGACGGCCAGGACAACATGAGCGACCGGTCGTTCGACGAAGCGGTGAAGGTCTGTTCCGAGAGCGACGTGATCGTCTACGGCATCCGGTACCCGTCGAAGTGGCAGGTCCTCAGTGGCGGCGCCGGCGTACCGAATCCGAATCCGTCGACGAATCCCGGGTCGGGCAAGCTCAAGAAGCGAAAGACCTGGCGCATTCCGAACATTCCCGGTGTTCCGGGCATTCCGGGCGTCGGCTGGCCCCTGCAGGATCCGTGGGCAGGTAACCCGCAGAGCGGCGGTGGCCGAAAGGTCATCAATCCGTTCATGGAGACCGTCACGGCCAATTCCGGCGGTCAGCTCTTCTATGCGAATGCGGTGAGCGACATACGAGGACTCTTCGCGCAGGTAGCCGAAGAGTTGCGGCACGTTTACGTCCTCGCCTATTCGCCGTCGAATCCGCAGTCGAACGGCGGCTACCGCACGATCGAAGTCCGCGTCGTCACGCACCCCGACGCGACCGTGCGACACCGACTGGGATATCAGGCCACAGATACACACTGATCAACACAGATCTGTGTGTATCTGTGTTGATCAGTGGTCAGATCTTGTACTTCCTGTGCAGGATGATCGAGTAGATCTCGGCGATGACGGCCAGGATGGTTCGCACCGACATCAGCCAGCCGAGTGAGAGGAACTGCAACAGCAGTCCGGCGAGCTGAGGGAAGATGAGGTCCGACGCGTCGACGCCGGCCTCGAGCGTTCCCATCGTCTTGCTGCGATTCGCCAGGTTGTAGCTCGAGACCTTGGCCGCGATCGCTCCCCAGGTCGGCTTGAAGGCGGCCTTGCCGATTTCGTCCAGGCCTCGCGCGAAGCCCATCACGATGCCGAGAAGCGCGGTGCCGGCAAACCAGGGCGTTATGTAGAAGAACATCGACGTCAGAATGTTCGCGATCGACCGCAGAGCGATGACCTTTGACGCGCCAATCCGATCCGCGAGCCATCCGAAGAACGGACCGACGAAAAGCGGGACCATCGTCTCGGCAACGATCTTGATCCATCCCAGCGCGCTCGGAGTTACCTCGAGCTTCACCGCAAGGATGGTGAAGAACTCGCCAGTAACCATGTAGGCCGGCGCGGTCAGAGCCATTCCGAGGAACGTGAACGCGAGCACCGGAGGGCCCTTTTCGACAACGGCACCCGGGATTCCCAGCTGTCCGGTCTTGCTCTTCTTCTTTTTCTTGTCCTTCTTCGGCTCTTCCTTGATGACGACCCAGACGAGAATGAACGAGAGCAGTGACAGGAACGTCGACGTCAGCAGGATGGTGATGAGCGCCCGGCGCAGGGCCGTGGCCTCGACCGCCTTCGTGAGGTCGTCGATCGGAACGTCCTTGAGCGCCATGGTGCGCTGCTCGACGCGCGCGACCTTGAACGGCGCGGGGTGGGCTTCGGTCCCCGGAAGCGTCTGATCGGCAGAGACGTCCTCGGGGGCAGCGAGAATCTGCTCGATCTGCTGGCCCTTCTTGTTGGTCTCTTCGAGAACCGCGACGTTGAGCGTCACGGTCGTCTGACCGGCGAAGAAGAGCACGAGTCCCGTCAGCACGAACGCCGCGACCGACTCGCCAACGCCGCCGGCCGTCGACTTGATCGTCTGGTACCAGGAATACGCCTTGGCGATGTGCTTCTCGTCGGTCGAATCGGCAATCAGTGCGGAAGTGGACGGACCCTTCGCCGAATCGGCAATTCCACGGATGACGCTGACGCCCGCAAACATGTACGGATTGAGCGCAACGGCGTACAGCACGCTCACGAACGTCCGGAACCCGAGCGCGAGCATGAAGATCTTCTTCTTGCCGTACTTGTCCGCCATCGACCCGAACATTGGTCTGAGGACGAGCGGAACGACGTTCTGAAGCAGCGTCAGTCCCATGATCGACGCGATGTCGAAGCCGAAGATCAGGAGCGCGAAGAGCGGCACGGTCGTCTTGACCATGCCGGACGAGACCTTCGAGATGAAGGACTCGGCCATGAGCGCGAGAACGACGGGATTGAAGGCCCCACGTCCAGTCGAAACCTCCTCGGCGACGACCGAAGGCAGTACGGCTTCGCCCGCGGGCACGGCGACGGGCGCGTAGGCGGCCGCCGGCAAAGGCATCTTCAAGAGGCCGGTCTTGGCGAGAATGTTGCGGGCGAAGTTGCCCGGGCCGCCGGCGACGGCCTCGAATTCGGCCGCCAGCTGCAGCGCCGTCTGCTGGCGATGCGTCGGGTCCTTGCGGAGCGCCCGGTTGACGACGGCCTCGATTCCTTCGTCGATGTCCGGTCGGAACGTATCGGAAAGGTCGGGCGGTGCGCCGTAGAGCTGAAGCTCGGCGACCTGGGCAGGAGTCGGGGCAAGAAACGGCGGCGAGCCCGCTAGCAATTCGTACAGGATGCAGCCGAGAGAGTAGACATCCGACCGCGAGTCGAGCTGCCGGTCAAGTATCTGCTCAGGCGACATGTATTCCGGCGTGCCGAACTGGCGCGCTGTAACCGCCATTGTCACGTTGCCGACCGCCGCGGCGCCGGTGAGTTTCGCGAGACCGTACCCGCCGACCTTGATGATCTCCTTGCCGTCGACGCCGACCTCGACGTAAATCGAGTCCGGTTTCACGTCGCGCAGCACGATGCCGTTGACGTGTGCCGTATGCACGGCGCCGCAGATCTGGTTCAGGAGGCCGGCGATGCGAACGACCGAAAGACCCCGCTCGCGCCGGATCAGGTCGCGGAGCGTCTGGCCGCTCAACAACTCCTCAACGAGGTAGACGGCGCCTTCGGGCGTGGTGCCGAAGTCGAAGACCTGGACCGAATTCGGATGGCGGATGCGCGCAGCGACCTGCGCCTGGCGTTTGAACCGCTCGACCGCCATCGGGTCCCGAACGAGCTCGGGACGCAGCACCTTGACTGCGACCTTGTCGCCGAGCAGGACGCGCTTTGCACGATAGACCGTGCCGGTGGACGCCTCGGCAATCTTGCCCTCTATCTCGTACCGGCCGTCGAGGATGATCGGCGCGTTCGAGACGGCGGGCGCACCGGGTCGCGGCGGGGCTGCAGGAATCAGCTCGCCCGTCTTGCGCACGCGATACGCGGCATTTCCTGGCGGCTCGAATGGCGGCGGGGGAGGCGACGGCGGTGGAGGAGGTGGAGGGGGCGGAGGTGGAGCCGCGGGCGGCGCAGGCGGCGAGATCCGGTCCGTCTTGTCCGACGCCGGGGGGCGCGGCGACGCCGTGGTCGGCGGAAGCTTGAACGTCGAATCCGGCTGCTGCGGCTCGGGCGGACGCTGAATCCGGTCGGTCGCGTCCGATGCGCCCGGCTGACCGCCCGGAACCGGCGGCACGGCCACTCCGCTGACCGTTCGAAGGCCCGCATCCGAGCCGAGGATGAAGTCCAGGCTGCAGTTTCCGACAGACGCGGTGTCGCCCGGATTGACGATCGTGCCCTGCTCGCCGACCTGGCGTCCGTTGACGAAGATCGCGTTTCGGCCAATGTTGAAGATGCGCCAGACGTTGTCGCTGCGCCTGAGCACGGCGTGCTTGCGGCTGACCGTCGGGTCGTCGAGGACGATCTCGTTGTCGTCCGCCCTGCCGATGTCGATCTCGGCGCCCGTAACGGGAACCGTGATCCGCTTGCCGCCCGGCATCGTCACTTCGATGCTGTCGATCTGGGGAACGGCGGGCACTTCGGGCGCCGGCACCGGACGTACGCCCGAAGCCTGGTAGCCGAAGGTGATGCGGACCTTGCCGAGCTGGATGACGTCGCCGGTCTTGAGCGCGTGACCGGCGGGGCCAAGCTTCGAGCCGTTTACGAAGACGCCATTCCGGCTGCCGGCGTCGTAGACCGAGTAGTGGTCGCCTTCCCGGCGGATGATCGCGTGCTTGCGGCTGACCGTCGGGTCCGGGATCGCCAGACCGTTCTCCGCCGATTTCCCGATCTCGAGCTCGGCGTCCGACAGCGGCACCTGCATGATGTCGCGGTCCTGGAGGATCACCCGGAGCATTGCCACGGGCTGACCCGCCTCGGCACGCGGCATCGGAAGCGGCGTGCCGTCCGTGACGCAGAACTTCTGAGAGTCGGGATACTCGGCGCTGCAGACGGGACAACGTTTCACTCGGCTCAACCTCTCGGTGCTGTAACTGTGCGGCCTTTCGCGGCCGTCTCGTTAACCGGCGCGTTCCAGAATGAACTTCGAGATGCGCGGGCCAGCCTCCGGAACTCCCTTGAAGCCCGGGAAGCAATTGACCTCGATGACCGAGAAGCCCTTCGGAGTCTTCACGAGATCCACCCCGTACAGTTCGAGTCCGAAGACCTTTCCGCACCGGCGAACGAGATCCTCGAGCTCCTCGTTGTCGCCGACCGGCGTACCCTTCTTTTCTTCCTTGGTGGTTGCCGGGAAGATGCGCTTGATGGCGTAGACGTAGTCGCCAATCGCGTAAGCCTTGTAGTCGACGGGCTCGTGCTCTTCGAACTCCTGCGCGAGGATGAGACGCTCGCCGAGCGCCGCTCCGTCCTCTCCGCCTTCGTCTTCGACCTCGCCCGTCTCGCCGGTACGGCGTGCGATGAGGTCGTCGTATTCGGACTCGTTCATGCAGATCTCGATGCCCATTCCGCGTCGCCCTCTCCAGGGTTTGACCACGATTGGCGTCGACTGGACGACGGGCCTGAGCGTCTCGATCGAATCGGTGACGAAAGTGCGCGGCGTCGGGATGCCCGCCTGCAGCAGCATGAGGCTCGTCAGGACCTTGTCGCGTACCTTCATCGTTGCCGGGTACTCGTTGAGGAGGGTCGCGCCGCGGTAGTGCGCGGCTGCCGCCAGCGATTCAGCCAGCGGCGAGTGCGACTTGAACAGATAGGCGTCGTAGTCGAACGCAAAGTTCTCGAGATCGATCATTCCCGAGCGTTCGGTCACGATGTCGAGCTCCGCGCCGCCGGCCTTCAGCTCGTTGACGATGTCGTGAGACACCGACGACGGGCTGCGGGGAGGTTCCATCAGAAAACAGATTCGCATGATTCTTAGCCTCTAGCTGCTCGCCTATTGAGCGAAACGGTGCATGAAAGTACAGGTGGGAAGCGCGCGAAAGAACTCCGCGTCCTTGCGAGTCCTCTGCGTCTCTGCGAGAAACCTCGCGTTCGAGCGGCGGTTTCTCGCAGAGACGCAGAGGACTCGCAAAGACGCAGGGTATCGGATCATCACCATTCCATCCGACTAGCTCGCCGCGTTGCCCGCAGTGAAATCCGGGCCCGGAGGTGTGATCGTGAACCTGCCCTGGGCGTAATCGTCGATGCAGTCCGCAATGAGCGGTGCAATGTCGGGGACGCCCTTGTAACCGGGGAAGTAGTTGACGTCGACGACGACCGGTCCGGTCGGGCTCTCGATGATGTCGAGTCCGAACAGCGCCAGACCGCACACCTCGCCGACCTTGTTCGCGATCCGCCGCACCTCGTCGCTGACTTCGACCGGCCGGCCAACCTGCGTGAAGCTCGATTCCGAGAACGTCTTGCGCACCGCGAACACCTGATCGCGAACGCAATAGACCTTCGTGTCGAGGCCATCGCCCGGAATCATCTCCTGGATGATCATGGGCACGACGGGCTCGGGGATCGTCTTGAGGTCGTCGGGCGAGTTGATGAACGTGATGCCGGCCCCGCGGTGGCCCATGTAAGGCTTCACGATCATCTTCATCGAGCTCGCGAGCTCTTCGAGCAGGCTGAAATCGTTGGTGACCCAGGATCGCGGCGCCGGGACCCCGGCCGCGTTCAGCATTCGCGAAACGATGATCTTGTTCTGGATCAGCGCGCAGCTGCGGTACGGGTTCATCACGCGAGCGCCCTGCGTGAAAAGCGCGCCGCCGAGCGACAGCGTCAGCTCGGTGTGCGATTTCAGGATGTACAGACCGTCGTCGTGCTCGAGCGTGTCGCACTGCTGGAGGATTTCCTCGGCGATCGACGAATCGACCTCGTAGCCGCGCTTCTCGAGCAGGTCGTACGTCTCGACGAGAATGGGGCTCGGGACGGGCGGGACCCGCCGGACCACCATGAAATGCAGTTTCATGTCGTCACCTCGGTTCGATGTTCTCGAAAGGTCGCAGAGCGCTCGCGCACGCGCGCGGGGGGCTCTGCACTAAAAAAGATCGAATGGAGCGCGGAACCCGGAGTCACGCCCGGTTGGCGATGCCGATTACGTAATCCCCGAGGCGCCGACCGGCGTCGGGAACGCCCTTGAAGCCCGGAAAGGTGTTGATGTCGACGACCCAGGGCTTGTTGTCATTCATGATGACGTCAAGACCGTAGAGATCCACGCCGAAGGCATCGCCGCAGCGAAGCGTCACGTCCCGCATCTCGCCCGTGACTTCGAAAGGCTCGCCGAGCTTGTCTTCGTACGTTTTCGCCGGCCAGACGCGACGGACACCGAAGAGCTCGTCGCCAATCCGGTAGATCTTGTGGTCGCGACCATCGGACTCGTAGTACGACTGCGCGAACGTGATCCCGAAATCGTCGGGGATCGCATCGAGCTCGGCCTGCGTGCGGACGATGTGGACGCCGCGGCCCTGCGAGCCGAAGTACGGCTTGACTACTATCGGCCCGGTCGCGAGCGCCTCGGAGAGCTGCGCGGGCGACTCGGCCATCCACGTTCGCGGCAGCGGCACGCCGGCCGGCATCAGGGCAGCGGTCGCCGAATATTTGTCCTTCATCAGAGTGACGGCGGGCACCGGATTGATGATGCGCGCTCCGGCCTGATGCAGCAGCCCGGCGTAGACCATCGCGAGACGCGTGCTCGACTTGAGGATGTAGAGGTCGTATTCGGGCCGGACCTCGGCGACGTCGCGAGCGCGGTCTTCGGGATAGATCAGGTCGACCGACGCGCCGTGTTCCCCCAGCCGGTCGATCATCCCGGCGACGACCGGTCCCGGCTTTTCCTTCTGGACGGTGATCAGCGCGAGCTTCATTTCGAAGACTCCCCCGCCGCCCGGCACTCGCAGAAATCGGCGAGGCGTTCGTTGGCATCCGGAACCGACGTGAAGTTCGGGTAGTCGTTCACCTCGATGACGAACACGCCGCGGTCCGTCTCGATACAGTCAACGCCGAACAGGTCGAGGCCGAAAAGGCGACCGCATCGGCGTCCGAGGTCGACGAGCTCGGGAGTCGTTTCGGCGAGGCCCGACTTCTTCGCGTCGGGGTCGTCATCGGCCCGCTTGTTGAACGGCGACGGCTTGCGGACGGCCCAGACGTCGTCGCCGATTCCGTAGAGCTTAAGGTCGTAGCCGTCCGTCTTGTGGTAGCACTGCGCGAGGGCCACCGAGTCGCTCCAGTCGAGCGCCCGGAGTGCACCGGCAGAATCCACGACCTCGAGCCCGCGGCAGTTGTCGCCAAATATCAGCTTGATGATGAGTGGATAGGCCGACGAGGGAATCGTATCGGCGAGGCGCTCGGGCGTTCCAAACCACGTGTCGGGCGTTGGCAGGCGGTCCTTCGCGAGCGCGATGCTCATGTCCGCCTTGTTGTGGACAGCCGAGATTGCCGTCCGGCGGTTGATCGTCGGAACCCCGCGCGACCCGGCCCACTCGAGGAGGGCCAGCAGGCCCCAGCTCCTGCCGCGTGCCACGATAAGGTCAAGGCCTTCGAGCCACGAGTCGTCATCCATTCGCAGGGCGGTCGCCTCGGGGTCGATCAGCCGGATGGAATGGCCGCGGGCGTCGAGCGCTTCGATGAGGCCCGACGGTTGCGATTGAGAGAGATAGCGTCGTTCGACGAGGACGCCGAAGTGCAGGGGACCTGACATGGCGGGTTCGGCCTCGTGGCGAGAATTCGATCCGGGCGATTATACACACAACCGGCGCACGCGCTTGCATTTGCGGGAAGGCGAGAAAGAGGCATCGCGGATTCGGCGGATCGAGCGGATTGAAGGGATCTGAACCAATTCGATTCAGATCCGCTTAGTCCGCTCGATCCGCCGAATCCGCGATGCCTCCCTTCCTCCAGTGCTATACTCGCCGCGAGTTCACCCCTTGTTCACATGCGCGTACGCGGCGAACTTCATTTCCTGCTGAACGGCTCCCAACGCATCGTCACGCTCGACTCGCCGAAGTTCACGGTCGGGCGCGGCGATGAGAGTTCCCTTTGCCTGCAGGACATCGTCGTCTCGCGCAACCACGCCGAGATCGTCCGGCTGGGAAACGACTTCCTGCTTCGCGACCACGGATCGACGAACGGCTCGTACATCAACGACATTCGCGTCTCGGAGCGAATCCTCACGGATGGCGACGTAGTGCGGTTCGGCAAGGGCGGCCCCGAGCTCACCTTTCACTGGTACGAAGAGTCGCTGCCGGCGACGCTGTCGCGCGACACGCGCCAGGGCACGACCGAGAACCTCGTCGATTCGCTCGTCGGCAAGCTGACCGGCGAGAAAGTCGACCCGGCCGAAGAGGCGACGCTGCGGTGCGTGCTCGCGGAAACCTACCTGCGCAAGGGCGACTACACCCGCGCGCTCAACGTGCTCGGAAAGTACTCGGACGAGGGGCTGCTGTCCACGCTGCCAGGATCGGTGCGCGCCACCGTCCTGCTCTGGACCGGAAACGCGCGACTCGAAGCGAAACTGTACGGGCCGGCGTCCGCGGACCTGCAGCGCGCGTTCGACCTCGCGACCCAGGTCGGCGATCCCCAGGGAGTCGCCATGGCGCAGATCGGCCTCGGCGAGGCCAGGATCGGGACCGGTGACCTGCTCGCGGCGCGCGATCACCTTCAGCGGGCGATGCTCGTGGCCCGTCGGTCCGACAACGCGCGGATTCGCGCCAGCGTTCACCTGCTGCTCGGCAAGATCGACTGGAAGGAGATCGACATCGACGGCGCGCGCTACAACTGGCAGCGCGCCGCCCGGTTCGCGGAAGGCTGCAATGACGAGCGGCTCGATGCGAGCGTGAAGCTGCAGCAGGCGTTCATGCTGTACGCGGAGGGCCGCCTCGGAGAGGCCGTCGAGGCCTACAATGACTCGATCAAGAAGATCGAGGAAGTCGGCAACACGCGACTCCTCCTGAAGGCCTACAGCCAGCTTTCGCGGACGCTGACCAGGCTCGGCTCGTGGGCCGAGGCCGAGCAGCTCATCGAACGTCGGCTGCGGACGGCACGCAGCCAGAACATCCCCAAGCAGGAAGCCGTCTCGCTGACGGACCTTGCCGAAATCCGTCTGGCGCAAGGCAACGTTGCGGCCGCGTGGGAGTCGATCCGTTCGGCGCTCGCCAGCCACGGCCACACGGTCTATGCGAGGACGCAGCGCATCTACGGTCGGATTCTGTGCCAGCGTGGGGAGCTTCAACAGGCCTCGGTCGAGCTCGAGAAGGGACTCGCCGCGGCACGTGCCCGCGGATCCGTCGAGGAACAGGTACTGACGGGGCTGGACCTGGCGACGCTTTTCGTTGAGCTTGGCCGGCTCGACGAGGCAAGGACCCGTCTCGAGGAGGCCGAGTCGATCACGCCGCTCGACCCGGCCCTCGTGCTGATGGGGCGCGCCTTCTTTACGCGTGGCCGTTTGACGATGGCCAGCGGGTCTCTCGCGGATGCGAACCGCTTCTTCACCCAGAGTCTGTCGATTTCCGAGACGATCGGCGATCCGTACCGCGTCGCGCTCAGTCACTCCTGGATCGGGCATCTCCGGCTGAAGATGGGGAGGCCCGCATCGGCGCGCGGACATCTCGAGGAGGCGCGCGCGGGCTTTGCCAAACTGGGAGCGGCGATCGACCTCGCCCGTGTCGAGGCGGCGCTGGCGGCTGAAGCGTTTGCGAACGTGCGGCCCGAGATGACCCAGGTCTTCGAGCAGGGCGGCCTGACGCTCGGCGCCCGGTTCTCGACGGCACGCCTGTCGAGTGGTTCTCGCGAGTTCGACGTCGAGCGTTCCGGACCGCAGAAGATCCTGGTGGCGCTGGCGGCGGGGCCGCTGACTTCGATGCTGACGCGCGGCCTCGAGGTCGAGAACTATATCGTCGATTGGGTCCAGGACGGTCGCGCCGCGCTCGAGCGCGCCCGTGATCCGCAGAACAAGTATGCGTGTCTCGTGCTCGACGCGCTTCTCGAGTACAAGTCGGGATTCGACATATGCCGCGAGATTCGGAAGCTGAACCTCGAGACGCCCGTGGTGCTTCTCGGCGGCCGGGCTGGCGTCGAGGACAAGATCGAAGCCCTGCAGTCCGGCGCCGACGATTACCTGTCGAAGCGCAAGATGGTGTTCGAGGAACTGCATGCCAAGATGGAGGCCTTGCTGCGCTAGCCATTCGGGGCTCGCGCTCAATGAACCGGAATGCGTGTAATCATCATCGGCGCCGGACGGGTTGGCTGCGGAGCGCTGGGGATGGCGTTCGCCATGCAGGGTCACGAGGTCGTACTTGCGGCGCGCCGTGCCGAGGAAGTGGACTGCATCAATCGTCTTGGCTACGACGTCGTGACGAAAGGCGCTATCGAGGCGCGACTCGAGGTGCGCGGCGTGCACGCGGTGCTCATTGCCGGCCCCGAGTTCAACACGGCGTTTGCCGAGGCGGACATCGTCTACACCTCAGTCCGGCCAGACAACCTGCCGGGTATCGCGACGCCGATTGCCGATGCACTGATCCATCGAATCACCGCGGGAGTGGAGCGACCGCTCGACATCTTCTGCTGCGAGAACCTGAAGAACGCTGGATCGCAGCTCGAGAGGCTGATCTTCACCGGCATTCCGTCGTCACACGCGAGGCAGGTGCAGGACTGGATCGGCTTCAATTCGGCGATTTCGGACCGGATCGTGTCGGGGCTCGACCGCGACGAGAACGGGCGGATTGTGATCACGGCCGATGCGACCGGTGACGTTCTCGTGGACATTTCGCAGATGAAGGGCGAGTTCGAACTGCTTCCGCCGTTCAAGGGCATAGACAACTTTCCGGCGTGCATCGAGGAGAAGCTCTACGTGCTCAACTGCGGTCACGCCGTTTGCGCGTACCTCGGATTCCACAAGGGCTACAAGTACATTCACGAGGCGATGGAGGACGAGACGATCAACCGCGCCGTCGTGGGCGCGATGCTCGAGTCGCAGCAGGCGCTGCAGAACAAGCACGGCAAGACGCTGCACTATGCGGGGTTCATAAACGAGATCCTCGCCAGCTTCTCGAACGCGGCGCTCGGCGACACGGTGGCGCGCGTGGGCAGGGACCCTATCCGGAAACTGCAGGCGGACGATCGGCTCGTTGGGCCCGCGAAACTGGCTTACCGGTACGGGGTCGAGCCGAAGAACCTGATCCGGGGGTGCGCGGCCGCGCTGACCTACATGCCGGAGGACGACCCGCAGGCCGAGGAGTTGCAGGCGATGGTCGAAGAGAAGGGGTACGAGAAGACGCTGGCGGCGGTGAGCCAGCTGCAGCCGTGGAATCCGCTTTCGAAGCTCGTGCGGGAAGAGATCGCGAGGCAGGCGGTGGTGTGAAGGATGATCCTGTGAGCTCTGTGACTCCGTGCCCTCTGTACGGCAACGCCTTTGCCGTTGGCATACGGAGAGCACAGAGGCACTGAGACCACAGAGACTGCTAACTCTCGACTCTGCCACCCCTGTGCTAGCATCGCGCGCATGAACCTCCTGAATCGCGTTGCCGCTGTCGCCCTCGCACTGGTCTCCGCCGTCCTTCCCGCCGGAGCCGAACAGCCAACCGCGCCCTCGGGCGCCCGTGCAGCCGACGTCGCCTCGATGGACGCGATCCTCGCAGCGCTCTACGACGTGATTTCCGGTCCTGCCGGCCAGAAACGCGACTGGGACCGCATGCGCTCGCTGTTCGTCGACGGGGGACGCCTCATTGCGGTCGGAAAGAAGCCGACTGGCGAGTTCACGCAGCGGATGATGACCGTCGAGGACTACATTCGCATCTCGGGTCCGTTCCTCGAGGAGAAGGGCTTCTTCGAGCGCGAGATGGCACGTCACGTGGACCAGTTCGGCAGCATCGCGCAGGTATTCAGCACCTATGAAGCCCGCGCCAAGGCCGACGATCCGAAGCCGTTCCTGCGTGGCATCAACTCGATCCAGGTCATGAACGACGGAAAGCGCTGGTGGATCGTGACCGTGTACTGGCAGGCGGAGTCCGCCGACACGCCGCTGCCCGAGAAATACCTGAAGTAGCATGCGGGTCTGCCGACTCAGTGTCTGCGCGACCGTGCTCGGCCTCGCCCTCTGTGCCGTCAGCACCGTGCTTGCGCAGTCCGCCTCGCCCACCGTGGTCACGCGCGAGGCGATCTCGGGGGATCGCGGCCTCGAACTGGCCGGAGCCTGGCTGTATCGCCCGGGTGACGACCCGGCCTGGTCTGACCCGGCGATCGACGAAGCTGAGTGGCAGGCGGTCGAGTCGGTGCGGATGGCTCCCGCGTCGGAGCTTCGAAACGGATGGAAGGGCATCGGCTGGTTCCGCAGTCGACTGACGGTCGACGAATCGGCGGCGAACATTCCGGTAGCCCTGGTTCTCGACCACCTCGGTGCTTCGGACGTGTTCCTCGATGGTGTCCGGATTGGAGGCTTCGGGTCGGTCGGCGCGACCCCTGCGACCGAGACGACCTACAATCCGAACGACATCCCGATTGCATTCGAGTTCGATCGCGCGGGTGAGCACGTCCTGGCCGTCCGGTACTCGTGTACGGCTGGGGTCGACGGTTGGGTGCCGCGCATCCTGCCCGCGGGGTTTTTCGCCAGCCTGAGAGGCACCGACGCCGCCGTCGGCGACTACGCCTGGAATCTGGTGCTCAACGCGGCGATCAACGCCGTCCTGGCCACCTTGCTGCTCGCGTTCGGCCTGCTGCACCTGCTGCTCTTCACGTTCAACCGCCGACAGCCCGCGAATCTCTCGTACGGGCTGTTCGATGCGCTTTTCGGGTTACTGATCATCGTGGGAGCCTCGCGCTCGACTCTCCACATCGGTTACGAGGTCGCCCTGGTGCTTACGGTCATCGGCCGGGCACTGGTTGCGGCGGTCTTTCTGCTGCTCGTGGCATTTCTTCGCACGGCGTTTGGCTTCCGCTCGGAGTGGTGGAACCGGCCGCTCGTCGGTCTGTGGATCCTTGTGGTGGTCGCGTCGCTGGTGTTTCCGACGGTGCCGGTCGCCCTCTACGGGATCAACGTTGCCATCGGGCTGTCGATCGGCGCTGCCATGTACACGATTGCCAATGCACTGCGCTTGAAGCTGGATGGCGCCTGGCTCATCGGCCTCGGGGCGCAGTCCATCGCTGTCGCACTGACTGCACAGCTCGTCGCGCAGATCGCCGGAATTCAGTCCATCTGGCCAATGGTGATCACCGTTGCCGGTTTTTTCGGCATGCCGATCAGTGTGTCTGTTTTCTTCGCCCGTCACGTCGCGCGCACGAACCGTACGCTCGAGGCCAAGCTCGACGAAGTCGAGCAGCTTTCTGCGCAAACGCTCGAGCACGAGCGGCGGGCCGCCGAGCTGCGAGTCCAGCGCGAACACGAGCGCGCGCAGGTTGCGTTGCTGCAGGCCGAGAACGACCGGAAGGCAAAGGAGCTCGAGGAGGCCCGGCAGCTGCAGCTCTCCATGTTGCCGGCGAAGCTCCCCGTCGTGCCGGGACTCGAGATAGCGGCGTACATGAAACCGGCGACCGAAGTGGGTGGCGACTACTATGACTTTCACGTCGGTCCGGACGGCACGCTGACGATCGCTGTTGGTGACGCGACAGGGCATGGATTGAAGGCAGGGACGCTGGTCACGGCGACGAAGGGGCTGTTCAACGCCTTTGCGCTCGATCCGGACATCGTGGCGACCTTTCATCGGTCGTCACTTGCGCTCAAGCAGCTGAACCTGCGTTACCTCTACATGGCGCTCACGCTCGCGAAGGTGAACGGGAACACGATACGCGTCGGTGCCGCCGGGATGCCGCCGATGCTCGTGTGGCGGGCCGCAACAGGAGCGGTCGACGAAATAGCGCTGCCGGGCCTGCCGCTCGGCGGCGCCGCGAAGTTCCCGTACGAAGAGCGCGAAGTCGTACTCTCGGAGGGCGATACCGTCGTGATGATGAGTGACGGGTTTCCCGAACGTTTCAACGAGGTCGGAGAAATGCTCGACTACTCCCGAGCCCGCGACGTACTGGCCGAGGCGGCTGGCGAATCGCCCCAGGTCATCATCGATCGATTCGTCGCCGAAGGCGACGCCTGGGCCGGAGTCCGACCGCAGGACGACGACATAACGTTCGTCGTCCTGCGATTCGGACCACACCACGGATAAACACAGATCAGAACAGATCAGACCAGCACACACCTGTTCTGATCTGTTTCCATCTGTGTGAGTCGGTGGACTAGTTGCGGGTGTAGGTGAGCTCCATCGTCTTCACCCACTTGCCGTCCATTTCGTCCCAGAACTCGGAAACGTGGGTGTTCTTGTCGACGACCTTGACCGAGATCTTGCCGTGCTTGGCCTTTCCCGTCACCGGATCGTTGAAGGTCATGTCGTACTTGAACGTCGAGCTGGCTGCATCCCACGTACCCTCGGTGACAGCGATGCCGGTGCTCATGCTGTCTACCCAGGTGCCGACGAACTTCTTCGAGACGTTGTCGAATCCGCTCGTTCCCATGCCCTCGAACGGCATGCCCATCATGTCGCCCTTGAACGCCTCCTGGAAGTACCGTCCGCCGAAGATCGAGGTGATGACGGCCGATCCCGTTCCTTCCATCACCGGCGCGCCGGGCATCATCATCTTGGTCTTGACCGACCAGCTGCCAACCCAGTCGGCCATCATCTTGTGCTCGGCGCCCGGCGTTCCGGCCTTCATCATCGCTTCCATCGCCGGATCCATGGCCGGCGCGCCCTTGTCCTGGGCCATTGCCGGGACCGCAAACCCCATCACACCGCACATCGCGGCCGTCAACAACATTGTTCTGATACGCATACCCGCTGTCCTCCTTCGAATGTGGTCGTCCGAATGACCAGACGCATGTACTCCGAAAGCTGGACAAATGTCCAGCCAGGAGCAGCAGAATTTACAATTTCGCGTTCCGGTGATGGCGCATCGTGACTGCGGCCGCCCCGACCACGAACACGGCCAGCAGAACCAGGACAGTGGCTGCCACGCCGTTGATTGCCGGAACGTCCAGGCCGCTTGCCATTCCGAAGTTGCCGAACGCAAGAGTACCGAGCGCCCAGAATGTTATGACGAACATGAAGACGGTCGGTATCAGTGTATACACCGTTCTTTTGTTGGTCTTTGAGAGCCAGACGGTAATAGTCAGAAGCGTCAGCGCAGCGAGCAACTGGTTCGACGCACCGAAAAGCGTCCAGAACCGGCTCCACGCGCCTGGACCTCCCACGAGCACGAAATAGACCGGCGGTCCCACGATCATCAGCGTGCCGGCGATGGCGCCGAATGGACCTTTCCAGCCTAGAAGCTCCTGCACCAGCAGTCTTCCCAGTCGCGTCGAAACATCGATCGTGTCGAATACGAACGTCGAGAAGGCCATTGCGCCAAACGTGATCGCGAACGGCAGGTTCTGCTCGCCGATGATGATCGTGAGGAACCGGCCGATGCTGTTGCCGTAGATCGTTCCCGGCGCCAGTCCCGTCAGCGCCGATGGCGCAACGATCATCACCGTGACGAGGGCGATCAGCGCGACGAATCCCTCGGCGAGCATTGCCCCGTAGCCAATCGGCTGGGCGTGCGACTCCTTGGCGATCTGTTTCGAGGTCGTGCCCGAGCACACGAGCCCGTGGAAGCCCGAGCACGCGCCGCACGCGATGGTCACGAACAGGAACGGAAAGAGACTGCCGTTGAGTGTTCCGGTGTTCCACGTCACGAACGCCGGCTGCTGGATCTCGTAACCGCCGAAGAAGATCCCGAGTATTCCGGCACCGATTGCCGCGTAGAGCACGAAGCCGCCGAGGTATCCGCGCGGCTGCAGCAGCCATTCGACCGGAAGCATCGACGCGACGACGCAGTAGAGCAGGATCAGCAGCGACCACGTCGTGTGCCCGAGAATGAAGTAGTGGGACACGAGCGTCCCGACCCACGACAGCGCGAACGTGGCCGGAATGAAGATCAGCGACGTCAGCCAGAGCGGCGGACGCAGGAATCGATCGACGAGACCCATCACGAACGCGAGGGCGAGGTACATCACCGACGCCGCGGCGACGGCTCCGCCCGGGTTGAAGCTGTTGGACGTGCCCGCGAGCTCTTCGGATCCGCTGACGAAGGTTCCGGCGGTGATGTCGGTGAAAGCGATGATGACGTAGACGAGCGCGATCAGGATGAAGGCCACGACAGCGCGTCCGGCGCGCGGACCGAGGTGCGTGCGGGTCATCTCGGCGATCGAGACGCCGCCGTTTCTGACCGATGCTGCAAGGCTCGAGAAGTCGTGAACAGCACCGATGAACACGACGCCGAAGCCGATCCAGAGCAGACAGGGCAGCCACCCGAACGCCTGGCACGCGAGGATCGGCCCAGCGATCGGGCCTGCTGCGGCAATGGCCGAGAAGTGTTGTCCGAAGAGGTAGAACGGGCGCGTCGGAACGTAGTCGACGCCGTCCGCGAGCGTCTCGGCACAGGTCGGGTTGGCGTCGTCGAGGCCGAACTGGCGGGCCACGAGGCTGCCGTAGAAGCGGTAGCCGGCGGCGAGCAGAATGACCACGGAAATGGCGAGAAGGGGAAGCGTCACGTTGCGGGTCTCCCGGGGGAAGATGGGCCGCGATGATATGCCGGACGTGCGACCTGGCGAAACGGTGTTTCTCGCAAAGACGCAAGGGACTTACAGAGCCGCAGGAACGGAACTCTTGCAGCCTTCCGTGTCCTTTTGCGTCTCTGCGCGAAAACGGGTACACAGATCGGCATGCCACACGTGATTCTCGAGTACTCCCGCAACGTCATCGAAGAGCTCGACTTCCACCCGGTCTTCGTTCGAATCCACGAGGCGCTTGCCGCCACCGGGGCCTTCGCGATCGAGGAGATAAAGAGCCGTGCTGTCTGCCACGACTGGCACGCGGTAGGCAGCGGCCGTCCGCAGAGTGCGTTCGTCCATGTGCAGCTCAGCATCCTCGAGGGGCGTTCCCCTGAGATCCGGAATGCCGCCGGAGCGGCAATCATGTCGATCATCCGCGAGACATTTCACCAGTCGTGGGACGAGTTGGAGCTCAGCCTGAGCGTCGAGGTGCGCGAGATGGCGAGGGAGACGTACTTCAAGGATCGAAGCGACGGGCCGACGCACATCGAGCTGTGAGCTCTCTGCGGTCTCCGCGTCTCTGTGGTCTCCGTGCGCCGACGGCAATTGGCCTCGCCATACAGAGAGCACAGAGGCACAAAGACCACAAAAGCGGAGACCATCGTCGTTCTCGCGCCGCACCCCGCGAGAGGATTGCGCCGAATGCGCCGTCAACAGGTAACCGGACTAAACTCCCCCTGGCCTGCGACCGATGAGACGAGGGAGAGAAGTATCGGTTCGTCCGCTCTGATTTCAATTCGCCCAAATTCGGGCCTTTCGGACTCCGGCCTGAGACCGGTGCCGTGTCGGCCCTCGATCGGTGACGATGCATGAAGGCCCCTGAAGTTCGTGCCGGCAGTCCCGGCCGGCCAGCCAGACTGACGCTCCCCCGATCCTCCTTCCCGGTGGAGAAGCGCTGATGTTCCAGTCACCGCAGCTCTCCTGGATGGACGCGGTTCCGGACGCGCTGATACTGGTCGACGGCGGCGGCGATATCGTCTACGCGAACCAGCGGTGCGAGGAAATCCTCGGATGGCCTCCAGGAGAACTGCAGGGACGCTCTGTCGAGGTGCTCGTACCGGAGCGCCACGCGAACCACGGGCGGTTTCGCGAGCGTTTCATGGCCGAACCGGCCAGCCGGCACATGGGCAGGGGGCTCGAGTTGACCGCGATGACGCGTAACGGCGACGAAGTGCACGTCGACATCGCGCTCAGTCCGCTCGTTGTCGACGGCGTCACATACGTCATGGCCGCCGTTCGCGATGCGCAGACGCCCCACGAGGCATTTCAGCGGCTCATCGTCCAGTCCATAGCGCTCGAAGCTGCCGCCAGTGGCATCGTCATCACCAACGTGGTCGGCACCATCATCTGGGTCAACAGGGCCGTATGCACGATGACCGGGTATACCGTTGAGGAGCTCATCGGACAGAAGCCAAGTCTGCTCAAGTCGGGTGAGCACCGGCCCGACTTCTACGCCGACCTCTGGGACACGGTCACGAAGGGCAAGATTTGGAACGGGTCCATCGTCAACCGGCGCAAGGACGGAAGCCTCTACTACGAGGAGCAGACCATCGCTCCGGTTCAATCACGGACCGGCGAGATCACTCACTTCATCGCGGTCAAACAGGACGTTACCGACCGGGTTCTTGCCGAGAGGGCTCTGCTGGAAACGCGCGACGAACTGGAATCCAGGATCGCCGAAGTCGAGGCGCTCCACGAGCGCCTCCGTGAGCAGGCCCTCCGCGATTCGCTGACGGGCCTCTTCAACCGGCGGTATCTGGACGAGTCGTTGCCGCGCGAGTTGTCGCGGGCGCGTCGCGAGCGGAGTCCGGTCACTCTCGTCACGATCGACATCGACCGCTTCAAGTCAGCCAACGACCGGTTCGGGCATCCCTTCGGCGACCGTCTTCTCGTCAAGATCGGCGGCATCCTCAGAACCGGATCCCGACAGACGGACGTTGCCTGCAGGTATGGAGGTGACGAGTTTGTCGTCCTGCTGGTCGGGGCGACGGCGGCCGAGGGGCGCAGACTGGCCGAAGCGTGGCGCCTGGAATTTCGCGATGGTCCGGTGATGACAGGCAATGCCGTTGCCGGGGCCACGCTCTCGGCAGGTGTGGCCGAGTGGCAGCACGATGAATCGCCCGCCGAGCTGCTGGCCCGGGCCGACCAGGCGCTCTACGTTGCGAAGCAGGGCGGACGCGATCGGACGGTAGTCTCGGAAGTGCAGTCCGGATCGTCCTCGGTAACTCCTTGATCTGTATGGCCACGCCTCTTGCCGTTGGCGTACAGAGAGCACGGAGGCACGGAGTGCACGGAGTCAAATCAGTCTGAGTAGACTCTCGGCACGCGGGCACTGACGCCACACGTGACCTCGTAAGAGATCGACCCTGCGACTGCCCCGAATTCCTCTGCCGACGGTCCACCAGGTCCAACGATCACGACCTCGTCGCCAAGACCTGCCCCATCCACATCCGTCACGTCCACGATCGTCAGATCCATTGATACCCGGCCGACGATGGGCGCCCGAACCCCGCGCACTCCGACCTCGCCTCGATTCGAAAGCACGCGGCGGACTCCGTCCGCATACCCGGCAGGAATCGTCGCGATCCGGCTCTCCCTCGCAGTCCGGAACGTGCACCCGTAGCCGAGCGGCGTATCCGCCGGCACCGACTTCAAGTGCTCGATCCGCGAGACGAAGCACATCGCCGGCCGCACGTCGACGTCCGGCAGGCCGGCGCCTGCCGGTTGCAGGATGTCGCCCTTGAGCCCGTAGAGCAGCGCTCCCGGTCGCACGAGATTCCCCCTCGCGCGCGGGTACGCGTGCAGACCCGCGCTCGAAGCCAGGTGCCTCCAGCGCAACGAAACGCCGCCGCGCTCGAAGCGCTCGGCCGTCGATTCGAACGCGTCGATCTGGCCGTTCGTGAAAGCGGCGAGTGCCGGAACGTCGCCCGATGACAGATGCGTCATCAGTCCATCGCAATGGACGTTCGAGCATCGCCCGAGCGCTTCGAGAACCCGGTCGACGTCCGGGAGCGCAATGCCGAGCCTGCGCATTCCGGTGTCGATCTTGACGTGCACCGTCGTTTCGACGCCCCGGCGACGCGCCTCCGCCTCGAGCCGCTCGAGCTGGTCGAGACGAGATATCGCAGGCGTAAGACGGTGCTCGACGACGATCCCTTCCTGTGCGTCCCAGAATCCGCCGAGGCAGAGAATCGGAAGGTCGATGCCGGCCTCGCGCAGGACGACGCCTTCCTCGGGTAACGCAACACCGAGCCACGCTGCACCGGCGTGGGCGAAGACCTTCGCCGCTTCGACCATTCCGTGGCCATAGGCCTCGGCCTTGACGACCGCCATCACGTCCACTTCGGGTCCAACGAGCGCACGGATGACACCCAGATTGTGGTGCATCGCCGACCGCGAAATCTCGGCGCGCGTCGGCCGCGTCGCCGCTACCGGGAGGCTCTCGGTCATGCGACCGGAGTGTACCGGGTCCGTCCGCCGCCGCGCCACGCGCCGCCGCCGCCCGCCGGCCAAAACCCGTTCTTGCCGAGCATTTTGCGGCTGTGGCACAATGGCCTGTTCGGTATTTCACAATTCCTATAGCAACATTCGAGAAGGAGCCATATGCGAGCCACCAGCGGCATCACGGCCCAGACCGGCATGACCGGTATGCGCGGGCGCGTCGCCATTTTCATTGACGGAAACAACCTCTTTCACGCCGCCCGGTCCGCGGGCGTCGAAATCGACTACGCCAAACTGCTCAATTTTCTTCGCGGCGAATCGCCGCTGCTGCGGGCTTTTTTCTACACGGGAGTCGACGAGCGCGCCGAACGGCAGCAGGGATTCCTGCTCTGGATGCGACGAAACGGCTACCGCGTCGTGCAGAAGGAGCTCAAGACATTCCCCGACGGAACCAAGAAGGCGAACCTCGACGTCGAGATCGCGGTGGACATGCTCAGCCTCGTCGGCAACTACGACACGGCGATTCTCGTGTCGGGTGACGAGGACTTCGCTTACGCGATCAACGTCATCGCCTACAAGGGCGTGCGCGTCGAGATCGGGGGATTCCGCTCGAACACGTCGCCACGATTGATCGACGTGGCCGACCGCTTCATCGACTTCGACGGCGTCATATCGGAGATCTGCAAGGCGGAGAGCCGCTATGCACCGTATCCGAACGTGCGTCCGTCGCACACGAACCGCTACGCACCGGCTGCGCCGGCCGGAGGTGTGGTGCCCGCTGTGCCGCCTGCGGCCCAGCCCGCGGTGCAGACCAGTCCGATCCCGGCCGCAACGGCTGAGAACATGCCCGTCGTGATGACGCCGCAGCCGCCGCAGCCCGAACCGCCGGTCGCGGACCCGTACGCGGCACCGCCCGCGCCAGAGCCGGTACTCGCCCGTGTCGTCGACGATTCGGCGCCCGAGCCCGCCAGCACGACCATCGATGTCTGAGTCCGTCCGGGCGTCGCTTTTTGCAGACGTCGAAGGCGTCCGGTTGCGACTCGCGCACCCGGACGTTCTTCCGTTTCGCTGGGTCGGGCAGGAGAGCCCGCTCGAGCAGCTCCTCGCCGCGTGGTTCGTGCTCGACGAGCGCGACCTGCCGCTCAATCCGCGGCTCATCGGCAAGCCGGGAGTCGGCAAGACGACGCTCGCCTACGCCGCGGGGCAGGCGCTTGGGCGCGACGTCTACATCTTCCAGGCCACGATGGACACGCGGCCCGAGGACCTCATCGTCACGCCGGTCGTCGCCGGTCCGGGCGAGATCCAGTACGTCGCCAGCCCGCTCGTCTCGGCGATGCTTCGCGGCGGCGTGTGCGTACTCGACGAGGGCAACCGGATGAGCGAGAAGTCGTGGGCGTCGCTCGCGCCGCTGCTCGATGCGCGCCGCTACGTCGAGTCGATAGTAGCCGGCATCAAGATTCCGGCGCATCCCGATTTCCGGATCTGCGCGACGATGAACGACGACTCGTCGACGTTCGAGATTCCGGAGTACATCCACTCGCGACTGCAGCCGCAGATCCACCTCGAGTTTCCGGAGCGCGACGAAGAGCTCGCGATCCTTCGCGAGAACCTGCCGTTCGCGGACGATCAGATCCTCGGCTACGTGGTCGACTTTCTGCAGGCGGCGCACCGCAAGGACGAGAACTACACGGTGCGCGACGGCATCAACGTCGCGCGCTACGCGCTGAAACTTGCGAAGCGGCAGCCGCAGCACGCGCCGTCGCGCCATTTCGCGACGTCCGTCCGGATGGTGCTCGGCGAAGAAGCGGTCGCGTACCTGGTCGAGCGATGAGCGCGGGCGGGACCGGCGCGGCGTGGCTTCGCGTCGGGTCGATGCCGGTGTGGGTGCTGCCGGTCCTGCACTACCGAGTCGAATACGCGCAGCTCGTCGTCGAAGCGTGTCGCGAGCTCGATCCGGATGCGATTGCGGTCGAGCTGCCGCAGGCGCTGCAGCCCGCCGTGCTGACGGCCGTCGACCGGTTGCCGTTTCTCTCGATCCTGCGTTACTCGCCGGAAGGTGCGGCGCGGCTTGCGCTTGCGGACGCCGATGCAGAGGCGCCGACGGGCTACCTGCTCGTCGAGCCTGCAGATCCGATCGTCGAGGCATTGCGGCAGGCGCGCGAGCGGCGAATCGTCGCGCAGTGCATCGACGCGAACCTCTTCGAGTATCCCGATCGACACGACAGGCTTCCTGATCCGTATGCCGCGATGCGGATCGGTTTCCGCCCGTTCTACGACGAGGTCGTCCGCGCGCGCTTCTCGGACGAGTTGCCCGACGCCTTCGACACCTACCGCGAGGCCGTGATGGCTGCAAACGTCGCGGAGCTAGTTCGGAGTGGCGCG
>CAZQBW010000028.1:0-34028 GCA_964591515.1 uncultured Clostridia bacterium | reverse complement strand
TGCTCCTTCGACATCGGTGTTGAAACCCGTGAGCCTGCCGTCGTTCCCGACGACGATGGTATTGATGGCGCCCACTCGTCGCGCCAGCGGATCGAGCTCGTCGACAAGCTCCGCAGCCCTCGTCTTGTGAGGGTTCGTAACGCTGAACCCGCGAATCGTCCACGGCACGCGTCGCGTCGCCGGCCGCACGGTAGCGGCGAGAAACTCTTGCAGGTCATCAACCGCAAACGGCAGATAGACGCCGTTCGTGGACGTCTCGGCGAGCACGCGATTGTGCATCGCAGGAGACCGCGAATAGGTCGTGCGACCCGCAATCAGTCCAATCACGAAGGACTGACGGGTCAGCCGGTCCGCGCGATACCGATCGCGCATCAGCGACAGCGGTACTTGGCCAGCCGCGCTCTCTCTCCCCGAGGTCACCGCACAGAAAGTGAACGGCGCCCCCCAGGCAGGTCCGAGTATTCGCGTCGCAGTTCCCTTCTCCCCCATGGCGATCGCGACCAGCGACCGCCCCGCCGTCCGGGCCCGCTCGAGTTGCTCGACGTGCGCGAACTGGTCAGACGTCCGGACGGCCATCGTCGCGATCTTCGCCATCGCCACCGGGACCGCGAGCAATCGGTCGACGACTCTTGCCAGATCCTCCGGCGTCGACTCCATGTCGTGGTGAGACACGAGCACTCGCGACCGGTCGAGCTCGAGGCGATCGATCGCCTCCGCGGAATCGAGCTCGATGTCACACCAGGCGCCCGATTGCTTCGCCGCCGACGCAAGGGTATGGAGGCGATCGGTCTCGGCCGACTCCGACAGTCCTCCGTCGGCCGGTCGCCTGTGCGTCAGGATTGCAGGGCGTCCGCGGACCAGCGATGCGATCGCTTCCGGATCGCGCCGAATCTCGGAATCGAGCGCATCGATGCGCAATTCGACGAAGGCTCCCGCGCGCCTGGCCTCGTCGATTGCCCGGCGAGCCGCCTCGACCGACGCCTCGACGATCGAAACACACAACAAGGAGCCGAACGGCTGGTTCAGGGCTCTGCCTCCGGAACAGGCACGTCCGTGACGACTACGGGACTGGCTGGCAAGTCCTGCGAGTCTTCCGGTGCAACACCTGTCGTCTTCTCGACTGGCGCTGGCGCGGGCACCCGTGCGGGCAAAGCGGGCCGCGCAGGCGGTCGAGACTTCAGCACACCGCGGATGACTCCAATCTGCGCGAGAACGGCGAGTGCCTTGCTGTCGAGGCGCTGCGCCAGACCCATCGACCTGAAGTAGTCCGTCCGTGCCAGCACCTCGAGCCCGCTCGACGGGTCGAGCGCGCCGAGTTGAAACACGAGTCCGGGATTTCGACGCGCAGCGCTCTGTGGTCCCGGAGAAGCACCCTCGACTCGGCGCAGTCCAGTGTTCACCGAGTCGAGTGCCGATCGCATTACGTCGAATCCCCTGATCGGATCCAGCGCTGCGTAGGCATTCGCGACCCGAACGAGCGCTTCAGCCTTCTCTCGCGTCATCACCGCATCGTCCTTGATCAACGCGATCTGGGCGTCGTCGAGGCAGTCCGTCGCCATTGCGCGCTTGCCCGACGAGACCATTTCGGACGCTATCTGGGTATAGGCAGATGCCCGCGTACGGATGTCGGCAATCTCCGTCGCGAGCTTTCGCGCGTCGTCGTAGCGGCGCTCAGCCAGCGCAGTGCGAATCGCCTGGAGCGCGACCGTCGAGCGCACCGACGAGCGCCTCGCCGGGTCATCGATACGCGCCGCGTAGGACTTCGCCAGATCGACATCACCGCGGTCAGCCGCCAGGGTCGCGGCACGTCCGAGCAGATCCTCTCGCGAGCGCGGGTCCGTCACGGTCTCGGCCTTCGCCGCCACGGACTCGGCCGTTTCCACGCTGGACTTCGGCAAGCTGGTCCCTATTGAGGTCCGCAGCTCAATCGGCATCGCGTTTGCAATCTGCGCCGTCAATCCTCGAAAAACTCCGGAACGCTCCGGATCCACTGCGTCGAAGAGCGGTGCGATCTGCTCCGCAATTTCATAGTTCACGGCGAGCCCTTCGCCCGTGTAGATCGACCAGGGTTCTGCATCGTCCGCCTGCTTCACAGTCGAGCGTGCGTTGAGGCCGTTCACATACCTCGACGTCACATTCAGTGTCACAACCAGAAAGGAGCGGCGCAGATCGGACGATCGCGTCGAAGCTCCTGCCTGCCGCGGACCGTACGATTCTACTTCCGGGAACACATACGGCAGCGCTCCCGCAACGTCGACGAGGCTGAAGCCGCTCACGCCTGCGGCGCGCAGCGCTTCTCCTGCGAGCTCGTCCGCGACACTGCGGTTCGCATCGCCAAGAGCAGGCAGCAGAACAGCAAACTCGACGGGAACTCCTCCCACGATGCCCTGCCGCGCGAGACTGGCCGCGAGCTCGGGATCGCTAGAAACGAGCGACTGGGCCACACGAAGCATCGTGGCCGACATGTCCGACTGGCTCTCGAACGGCATGCCACCGCCGTCATAGTTTTCGGGATCCTCGTCGAGCGTTGCACTCAACTGGCCCGCAAGAACCGGATCGACTCGGTACAGCGTCGCAAGCAGTTCCACTCGAAGAGTCAACCGGGCGCCGACCGGCGCGTATGCGGGATCGACGGCCGACTCGTTGAGCGACTCGATTTCATCGAAAGTCCGGCGAAACAGCTTCCGCGCACGCTCCGCATCGCGTTCGTAGAGAAGCTCGGCGATGCGGCCCTCGACCCGGATCCGGGTAGCCTCGTCTTCTATCGACCGCGCCTGTTCGGCGAGCGAGTCGAGCACCGACGCAGCATCGAGCTGTTCGATCGTCAGCACGCGCCGCATCGGCCGCTTTACCCGCGGTGCGGTCGATGGCCGGACGGAACGCTTCGTGGCTGGAGCGACTGGAGCAGCGACAGGTGCAGCGGCATCCTGCGGTGGAGCGGGCAACGGGGTGGGCTGCTGGCGGGCTGGCGACGTCGCCGCCATGGCTAATGCCACAACGCCAACGCCAAGCCCGCGTGTCGCGCGCCCCAACAATCCATCCGTCTCGAACATGCTCCCCCTCGGCCCTCTAGCCCCGATCGAACAGTCCGCCCTGCGGCGTGAAGGTGCTCAATCCGAAATGCTCGTACGCTGCACGCGTTGCAACGCGGCCGCGAGGGGTACGGTTCAGAAAACCGATCTGGATGAGGTATGGCTCGATCATTTCCTCGATCGAATCCTTCTCCTCGTTAATCGCCGCCGAGAGGGTGCCGAGTCCCACCGGACCGCCTTCGAACTTCTCGATGAGCGTTCTCAGCAGCTTCACATCGGACTCGTCGAGGCCAAATGTGTCGATTTCGAGCCGGTCGAGGGCATCGCGTGCGACATCTGCCGTGATGCGACCGTCGTACAGCACTTCGGCGATGTCGCGAACCCGGCGAAGCAGTCGATTTGCGATTCGAGGCGTCCCCCGCGACCGGCGCGCGAGCTCTGCCGAGCCCTCCTCGTCGACCTCGACGCCGAGAATGCCGGCCGACCGTTTCACGATCGTCTGCAGTTCGGAAGGCGGATAGAAGTCGAGGTGCATCCGGATCCCGAAGCGGCCGCGCAACGGCGCAGTGATCAATCCTGCCCGTGTCGTCGCGCCAACGAGCGTGAAGCGCGGGAGCTCGAGCTTGATCGACCGGGCTGCTGGACCCTGACCGATAATGATGTCGAGCTGGAAATCCTCCATCGCCGGATAGAGCACTTCCTCGATGGCCGGGTTCAGCCGATGTATCTCGTCGATGAAGAGAACGTCATTTTCCTTGAGGTTGGTGAGGATCGCGGCGAGGTCGCCGGATTTTTCAATGACCGGGCCCGACGTCGACTTCAGATCGGCGCCCATCTCGTTTGCGACAATCGTCGCGAGGGTGGTCTTTCCGAGTCCGGGAGGGCCGTGAAGCAGGACGTGGTCGAGCGCCTCGGACCGTCGCAGGGCGGCTCGGATGAAGATGTCGAGGTTGTCGGTGACCTTGTGCTGGCCGATGTACTCGCGGAGGCGACGCGGACGAAGGCTGAGTTCGTATTGCTGTTCCTCGTCACCGAGCGAGCCGGCCTCGACGAGCGGGTTCCCGGTGCGATCGCTCATGGGCCGAATCATCGCAGAGCGGCGGGCAAGGGGTCAAACCGGGGTTTCCTGGGGAGCGTCACGATGTATATTGCCCGGCGATGTCCAATGAAGGATCAGAGCCGGAGACCGTCGACACGACCACGCACATGCGTCGGCCCGCAGAGTATTTCGACGATGTCGAGGTCACTCTCGTGCACATTGCCAGTACGCTGCGGGGCGCCCTCAAACTCGAGCGCCTGCTCACCGAATCCGGCATTCCCTACGCCGTGGAAACCGACTCTTACGTCGGTGGACTGCTCTTCCGGACCCAACGGGTTGGAGCCTTCTTCTACGTCAGCGAAGCCGACGCCGAACGAACACGGGCGCTGCTGACGAGCCAACGTTACAAGGTTCACTACGAGTAGCCGCCCGGGCTGAATACGCTCGAGTCTCAGGTCGACGACCGACGTCCAGCGTGCTACCGCTCGCGGTTCTGGGATCGATCTCAGTCGGTATCACTGCGCGCACACGGATTCATCCGGATTGACGCTGCAGGAGATTGGGGCATTTTGCCCGTGGGGCTCTTCGCCTCATGACGCTAAATGCATGTCGCCGCTAAAGATTTCTCGTTTTCGGCCGATCTGATTCGTCGAGGGGAGGAGTATTCGTGGGTGAGGCCAATGGCCGAGAAACGTCTGATGACCACGGCTGCACGAATGAGCGCTGACCTCTACGAAACGACGGGCGAGCTCGTCACGCCGTTGCCGGCTGTACAACCGTCGGCCGGCGATACGCACCTCGAGGATCAGGCAGCAAATTCGGGTTTCCTTGCCCGTGTCGGAGCTTTCGTAGTCTCGACGTACCGCTCATTCAAGCATCGAAGACGGCTTAATGGATTCAAGAAAGCCCTTCAAGCGGAACCAGATAGCATCACACTTCTAAACTCTTACTCGAACTATCTCGAGTCGAAGGGAATGCGCGACGAAGCGGCGGGCGTGTATGGCCGACTCGTGAGCATCTGCCGCCGGCAACGTGAGGTAGACCAGGCAGCGGTGTATTGCCGGAAACTGGATATCGTCGGCAATCGCGATGCAGCCCGATGTTACCGGGAGCTCGCCTCGCTCCATTCCGAGCTTGGCCGATTCGAAGACGCCTCGCGAGCAGTCAAGCGGGTGGTCGAGCTGTATCTGGAGGAAGGACAGAAGAAGGCCGCTGAAGGTTACATCCGCCAGTTGCCGCCGCTTGGATCGCGAGCGGATTCGACTCGAGCCGAGCTCACCAGAATGACGATCGAATTCAGCGCGCACGTTGACGAGCCCGCGCGACCCGTCCTGCAACTAGTTTCCGGGGAGCCTCACGGTCAGGAGCAGATTCGTCCCGCGTACGCGTACACGACGAACCCGCTAGCTTCCACGGTTGCGATGCCCGAGGAGGACGTTTTCCTGTCCGGTCACCTGGGCCGGATTACCCCGTTCGATGTCGTTCAGATCGTCGAAAGCAACTCGTTGACCGGGCGCCTCGACTTCCTAACGGCGCCTGTTCCTGGTGCGATCTTCTTCCGTGACGGACACATAGTTGCCGCCATCTCGGGCTCGAAGCGCGGCCACGATGCCCTGCGAGCCGTTTTCACGGCCGATCCCTCGCCATTCCGCGTTGTGGTTACGGAGCACCTGCCGGAGGAGGAGTTCAAGGTGATCAACAATACCGGACTGCTCCTGGACATCATCCGCGAGATCGACGAGGCCGCCGAGAACGATCATCCCATTCTCGTCAGGCCCGGTCAGGACGACTTCTTCGTCTAGACAGCCGGGATCTCGACGCGAAACTCTTCCGCGGTTGTAACGAGCCGCAGCGCTTCGCGATGCGTGAACTCGTGAACGACCTTCGTCATCATCGGAATGCCCCCGTGATATCGACGAATCCCGTACGCGGGGCTTTCAAAGAGTCCCTTGATGCGCGGATTCGTCGCCTCCTTGACGCCGAGTCGGAATGAGCGGCGCGTCAGGCCCGTTGCGGGCGACGGATTCGTGACGACGAGACGGTCATCGAACAACGTGACTCGAGTCGGCACCTGCTGGCTCACGTCGCGATGAACGAGAGCGTTGGTCACCGCCTCGATGACTGCGGCTTTTGGCAGGTAGGGGCGCGCAGCCACCGGTGAGGCTTCGCGGCGCTTCGGTCGACGATCCCAGAGGTCAGCGTACCGCTCGATGAACCCGAGCGCACGGTCGTGCAGACTGGCGAGATTCCCGCGAAGCTCAATTTCTTCAACAATTTCCGACGTTTCACGAGGTCCGGCGCGACGCTCGACCAGAACGGGGCTCGACGGTACGAGGGCCGTCACGGAATCCGATATTCCGAACAGCAGCACCCCGGCCACGGTTGGCACAAGATCGTCGCCATACGGCACCGCCAGGCGCATGTCACGAAGCAGCGCGTCGGTCTTGTAGCCTTCGCGGATTCCCGGATCGACGCCAAGCTCGCGAACATATCCCCAGACCGACCCTTCGTCGATGTCGTCCCCTGCGTCGGACGTCGCCAGCGGCGTGTCCTCGAAGCCACGCGCGCCGGTGCGTCCGCGAAAGAGCTCGGCGATCTCCTCTGCGGTGGCTTCGCGCTTCGCCGAACCGACGCGTACGAAGAATCGGCCGTCGATCGTCCTGTGCGGGGCACGCCGGACGTCGACCTCGACGACGACGAGCCGCAGACCGCTGTCGAACGCGACCTTGTCGATTCGCGGCCAGACCGATGGCACGAGTTGCTCGCGGCAGATCGTAAGCAGATCCTGCTCGAGCGTCTCCGGGTTCGAAACACCCTCGAGTCGCAGCTGGTCGGTTACGCCGAAGACGATTGTCCCGCCGCCACTGTTCGCGAGAGCGCAGATTCCGGCCGCCAGCTTGTCAGGGTTCGAGAAACGGACCTTGAACTCGAGATAGCTGTCCTCGCCGCCCCGGATTGCGTCAATGAGATCTGTCCGGTCGATGTGCCGGCCAGTCAGGTGTTCGTTCTTGAAAAGAGCGCGTTCCGTCGAAGGGACGAATCGCCGGGTCCGGCCGAACTTGCGTGCCATGTCGCTCCTCGGTGTGTCCGGATGACCTGTCGCCGACAGGCCAGATGCTACCACAGCGCGTCAGATCCGGTCACACCGCTCTCCGTGTCTGTTCAAGTTGCAGCTCTTCGAACAACGAACTTCGCGTTCGGCCGACTGTCTGCGGCGCCGGCAGACAGAATGTCGTACGGGCGTGAACATGATGATGCGCCCAATTCCGCCGTCCGTCGTCGACGATTTGGCGGAGGCCGCTTCTGGCGACGCCGTGAGTCAGTTGTGCGGCTACGTTGACTTCGCCCGGACCGGCGGGCAGTATTCAGGCGCCTCTGACCTCCGATCCGCAGTGTATGGCCGAAAAGACCGACAAGCAGCCCGGCAGCGCCCCCGGCGCCTACTACGTCGATACCCAATGTATCGACTGCGATGTCTGTCGCGACACGGCTCCTGATTTCTTCACGCGTAACGACGATGATGGCTTTTCGTACGTGTTCGCCCAGCCGGCCTCAGCCGAGGAAATCGAGCTCTGCGAAGAAGCGCTTCAGAGCTGCCCGGTCGATGCCATCGGCAACGACGGCGAGTAGGGCGTCTTCGTCAGCTGTTCGGCGCGCTTGCGCGAGTCGAGCACATCCGCGCGACGAATCACCATCCGATACTGGGCCAGCGCGTCCTGGCGCTGTTTGAGCGCATCGTGGCACTGCCCCGCGGACAGTCTCGCGAGCGTAACCAGATCTGCGTCGGCCCCTTTCCACGTCCAGACAAGCGCGAGACGAGACAGAGCGCGGTCATACCGGCCGCCGAGCCGCAGCGCCTCGCCGTGCGAGTACTCGAGAAAGTCGCGCGCTTCCAGTGAAGCGCGTGGGTTCTCCGAGACCGTGGCAAATGCAGCGTACGAATCGTCGAAACGCTTCAGCTTGACGAGCGTGTTCGCCTCCTCGAGCGCTACGATGTAATTGGACGGGTACTTTGACTTCAGCTCGCGCAGGACGGCGATCGAGTCCTCGAGCCTCCCCTCCCTTGCATAGAGCCCGACGAGCATCACCCGCGCGTCATCGCCCACGCGTACTCCCGACTTCGCCGCACGCTCGATCTCTGACAGTCCGGTCCGTTTCGACCCGCGTACACCGCCCATCGCCGCGGCGATCTTGACGGCGAAAGGCAGGCTGCCGACGACGTAGTGATAGAGACCGATCGTCAGGTATGCGTCGGCGAAGGTCGGATCGAGCTTGAGCACCTTCTCGTGCAGGTCGACTGCCTTCGATCCGTTTCGCAGTGCCGCGAAGAACGCTCTCGCCATGGTCGCCTCGTAACCGCCGAGCGCGCCGTGCGCCGCGCCGAGGTAGTAAAGCGATTCCGTGTCCTTCGGATTGGCCTTCACGTGGGCGTCGGCCAGGTCGATGGCCCGTTTCACGTCTGACCGGAAAAGCTTGTCGACGACGGGGTCGACGTTCTTCTCCTTCTGCGCGTAGTAGTCGTCGCGGGAATAGAGGCTCGTCGACAGGAGACGTTGATCGAACAGCGACTTCAGCCACACGGTCGTGGCACGGAACAGATAACCCTGGGGCCGCTCCGGCGCCAACCGCACGAACTCGTCGAATGCCTTCTGCGCCGCCGCGTATTCGAGCGAATACAGCGCCGCAAATCCGGCTGACCGTTGCCGGTCGAGCTCGCGTTCCAGTGCCGGACCTGCGAGCGCCTCCGAGACGGTCTGCGAGGCCGGACGAGCGAACATCGGAGTGGCGATTGCCGGCGCTGCGAGGGCGGCAATGACCATCAGGACGAGAAGCATCTGGGACATTGAATTCACTCCCGTTCGGACCACTCCGGGCCAACGACTGCCGTCAGCGCATCCGGAATGGACTCGAACCGCATCGGGAGCTGACCGAGCAGCTCTCCGTCTACCTGCACCCACGGCTGATTGTCCGGCGAGCCGAACGCCGTGAGTGAGGTCGTCTTAAAATAAGTTACGTCGCCGAATCGCGTCGGATCGCCAAGCGCGCACGCAAGCAGGTCCGGTGCGTATCCGATTGCCAGCTTCCGCGTCGGAAAGATGCAGACGTCGAGCTCGGCTTCGGCGAGAGAAGCGAGTGGCGTGATGCTGAGCGAGCCCCCGTAACGGGCGGCGTTGCCGATGACGACAGCCGCACCCTCGTAGGCAATCCCGTCGACTTCGACCGTGAAAGGCTCGGGCCTCCAGCCTACGACATGCTTGAGTCCGGACACCCAGAACGCGCCTTCGCCGTAGGTCGCCTTGAGCTGCGGGCTTACACCTCGAACGATCGAGGCGTCGAGACCGATGCCCGCCATGAGCGCGAAGTAACGGGATCCGGCCTTTCCGAGCGCGATTCGCTCGCGGCGATCGGCGACAATCGACGCCACGACTCCTTCCGGATCGGTTGGTATCTTCAGCTCGCGCGCGAGCACGTTCGCCGTTCCTCCGGGCCAGATTGCCAATGGCGTCGCCGTCTCCGCGAGTCCCTGCAGGACCTCGTTAATCGTTCCGTCACCTCCGCTCGCAATTACGAGGTCAACGTCGGCGGCGACGGCCTTCTGCGCGAGCTGGGCCGCAGTTCCGGGTCCCGGGGTCGGCCACGGCTCGGCATCGACACCCACGTCTGCGAGCCGCGAGATCATCGCGGCGGCATCGCTGCCGCGGTCGCGATTCCGATGCGCGCCGGAGTGAGGATTGTAGATGAGTGCCGCAGTGCGTCTCTTGCTCACGGATTACCCCCAGTTCAATCGTCGTGCCACACGCGAATAATAGCGCCGGCGTCGATCGTCAGGCACGGGAACCTCATTACGGGCAAGGAGTTCGAGCGAACGTCGCCCTGGAGACCAGTCTGGAACACACGCGACGACTGACGCCGGATTCCTCCGACAGGTGTCAGGCGTCGAGACTGCGAGTGAAAAGGCTCACACCGGCGGGAACCTGAGCTGGAGCGCGGCGGCGAGGAAGCCAGCCGTCACTAATCTACTTCGCCCGGCGGCCAGGAAACGCAAACTGCAGCATCTGCCCGAACCGCTCTGCCCAGGCAGACTCGTCGTGTCCGGCACCCGCGAACTCAGCGAACCGAAGATCCACGCCCGCCTTCCAGCCTTTCCGCACGAGCGCATCGCACAATGCCCTCGCCTGCTCGACCGACCCAGGCCCTTCGTTCGTCCCCATGTCGAGCCAGATGCGCTGCGACGTACGCCGGTCGAGGCCGTCGACGCGCTTTACTATCATCATGTCGTCCCACCACACGGACGGCGACACAACGAGCAGGGTTCCGAACACCGACGGATACGCAAGGCCGAGGTACATCGTCACGAGTCCGCCGAGCGATGATCCTCCGAGTGCCGTGCGGTCGGGCGACGGCTCGGTTCGGTAGGTTCGATCGATGAACGGCTTAAGCTCCTCGACGAGGAAGCGGCCGTAAGCATCCGCCTTTCCGCCGAAGCGCAACGTGCCCGTAGGCGTGTCACGAGCCATTGAAGTCGGCGTGTAGTCATCGACGCGCCTCTCCGCAGCGTTGTACACCCCGACGACGATGACCGGCTCGGCGGCTCCGCGTCGTGCAAGCGCAAGCGCGGTCTCGTCCACGCGCCACTCTCCGCCGTTTCCTTCTGCAGCGTTGAATAGGTTCTGTCCGTCGTGCAGATACACGACCGGAAACCGGCGACGGGGCGAACGCGCATACTCTGCAGGCAGCAGCACGGTGACGTCACGGGGTGTCACGTGAGCCGATTGAAACTGCGGATGACGGGCAACCCGTCCGCTGAGGGTATTCGGAAATGACGGCCCGGGCGCATCGAAGGCCCGCAGCAAGACAGCACCGTTTCGAGAGAGCAGCAACGGGCGATTCGGCCCGTTCTCCCAACCATCATTCGGGTTTCCGGTGCCATCGACCTTGAACTTGTGCGAGAGGAACGCCGTCCGCGACGCGCGTACCGGGACCGTCAACCTGACCTCGAAGATGCCGTCGCCATCCCGGTCCGAGGCAGGGAGCGTCGTACCCCACGACAGCGGCGTGCTTCCTCCGCGCAGCCCGACTGTTTCCGTCTTCGGATCGAACCAGCCGGCCCCGATCGCAGCTCGCATGTCGATTCGGACAGTCACGGTCGTCGACGGCTCGCGCGCCTCGGCTGCGATGCCTGCGAACGGCAGGACGCACGCGAGCAACCAGATCATCGAGCGTCGAAGGCGGTTGCGCATCGGTTTCAGTCGATCTGGTAGTTCGGCGATTCCTTCGTGATGAAGACGTCGTGGACGTGACTTTCGCGAAGTCCCGCCGAGCTGATGCGCAGGAACCGCGTGTTCTCCTTCATCTCGGCGATGTTGTGGCAGCCGCAATAGCCCATTCCTGCCTGAAGCCCGCCGACGAGTTGCGTCACGAGGCTCGACAGCGACCCCTTGTAGGCGACGCGCCCCTCGATGCCCTCCGGGACGAGCTTCTGCGCCTCACGCTGGGACTCCTGGCCGTACCGGTCCTTGCTGCCTTCCTTCATCGCCGCAATCGAACCCATGCCACGGTAGCTCTTGAAGCTGCGTCCCTGGAACAGAATGATCTCGCCCGGCGACTCGTCCGTGCCGGCAAACAGCGATCCGATCATCACGCAGTCCGCACCCGACGCAATCGCCTTTGCAACATCGCCCGAGTACTTGATGCCGCCGTCGGCGATCAGGGGAACATCCGTTCCGGCAAGCGCCCGCGCTGCTTCGGCGATTGCGGTGAGCTGCGGAACTCCGGCCCCGCTGACGATGCGAGTCGTGCAGATCGAGCCCGGCCCCATCCCGACTTTCACGGCATCTGCTCCCGCATCGACGAGTGCCCGCGCGCCATCGTAGGTCGCGACGTTGCCAGCAATGACGTCGACGTTGTCATACCGCTTCTTGAGCTCGGTGACGGCCTCGAGTACCCGGGTCGTGTGCCCGTGCGCCGTGTCGACGCACAACACGTCGACGCGCGCCTGGACGAGCTCGTGCGCACGCTCGAGGTAATCGCCCGTCGCGCCGACCGCGGCCGCGACGCGCAACCGGCCCAGTTCGTCCTTCGCGGCATTCGGATACTTGATCGCCTTCTGGATGTCCTTGACCGTGATGAGTCCCTTCAGGCGGTAGTCGTCATCGACGACGAGCAGCTTCTCGACCCGGTGCTGCTGGAGGATGCCGCGTGCTTCCTGGAGCGTCGTGCCGACAGACACCGTGATGAGGTTCTCTCGGGTCATGATCTCGGAGACCGGCAGGCTGGTCCGGTGCTCGAAGCGAAGATCCCGATTCGTGAGGATGCCGACGAGCCGTCCGCCCGGCTCCACAACCGGCACTCCCGAAATCCGGTAATGCTGCATGAGCTCGAGCGCCGCGGAGACCGGGCGATCGGGAGTGATCGTTACGGGATCGACGATCATTCCGCTCTCGGAACGCTTCACCTTGTCGGCTTCGTCACGCTGGGCCTGAACCGACAGGTTCTTGTGAATGACGCCGATGCCACCCTGCTGCGCCACCGCAATCGCCATTGCCGCCTCCGTGACGGTATCCATGGCGGCACTGGCAATCGGGACGTTGAGCAACACGCGACGTGAAAAACGCGTCCTGGTATCGGCCTCGGCCGGCAGGACGTCGCTCAGCGCTGGAAGCAGCGAGACGTCGTCGAAAGTGAGCCCCTCAACCAGCTTCTCGTCGAGCATGCGCGCGTCGTCCTCCTGTTGGCCCTTCCGGGTAAAGGAGGCAGTGTAGCAAGTGAGGGAGCAGAGTCGCAACCGGCCGTTCGCGGTTGGTTCAGGGGCAAAGGTCGGGTAGGATCTGGTCATTCCGCTCCCGGGACAACGTGCCATGAAAAAAGGACTTCCAGTTATGTTCTCGATACGCACTCTTGCATTGACAGCGATCGTGACGATCGCCGCGATGGGCTCCACAGTCACGCCGGCAATGGCGCAGGCGACGGGTGCCGATCTACAGATCGTCAAAACGGCTCCGCTAATCCCCTACGGCACGAACTCGGTCGTCGAGTACACCCTCGAGGTGTCGAACAACGGCCCGGCCACTGCGACGATTGTCCAGGTGGTCGATCCGACACCCGCCGGTACGACCTTCGTCTCGGTCACGGTGCCCTCAGGATGGATTTTCACGGCTCCGAATGTGGGCGGCACCGGCAACATCGTCTGCTCGACATCGAGTCTGGCGCCAGAAGCGACGGCCACGATCGTCGTCCAACTTCGAATTGCAGCCACCACGCTGGCCGGCGTGCGCATCACGAACACGGCGACCATCGACGGCCAGCAGCCCGATCCGTTCCCTTCGACGAACACTTCCTCCTGGCTGATCGTCGTCGCGGGTTCTGATACCGATACGCCGGGTGTCGTCGACTCGTCGACTGGCGCGTGGTTTCTCCGCAACCTGAACTCGGCGGGCCCAGGTGACATAGTGTTCACGTACGGTGCCGGCGGTGTTACGCAACGACCGCTCGAGGGCGACTACAACAACGACGGTACTGATACGCCCGGAATCTACGACCAGACCTCAGGCGCGTTCTTCCTTCGCAACTCGAACTCGAACGGCGGGGCGAACATCGTCTTCACGTTCGGACCAGCCGCGACGAACTGGATTCCAGTCGCGGGTGACTGGAACAACGACGGCTTCGACACGATCGGACTCTACGATCCCGTCTCGGGCACGTTTTTCCTGAAGAACTCGAATGCGCCCGGAGGTGCGGACATCGTCTTTACCTTCGGCGCGGGCGGCACCGCCATCCCGGTCGCAGGCGACTGGAACGGCGACGGCGTTGACACGGTCGGAATCTACCTGCCGTCTACCGGAACGTTCTTCCTGAGAAACTCGAACTCGGCGGGAGGTGCGGACCTCGCGTTCACGTTCGGCGCACCGTTCTCGACTCCGCTCGCGGGCGACTGGGACGGGGATGGCACGGACACGATCGGCATCTACGCGCCGGCGACCGGTGCGTGGTTCCTCCGTAACGTGAATTCTGGCGGCGCTGCCAGCTTCGTGTTCACGTACGGTGCACCGAACCTCACGCCGCTAACCGGCGACTGGAACGGACTGTAAAGAACCGGGATCCTGATTTCCTTTGCGCCTTTGCGAGACCTTGGCGTCTTTGCGAGAAACGCGTCCAGCGACGTGTTTCTCGCAAAGACGCCAGGGTCTCGCAAAGGCGCAAAGGTCGAACGGAACCTATGGCAACCTGTGTCCGCTAGTCGAAGAACACCTTCCCCGGATTCAGTATCCCGTTCGGATCGAACATGCGCTTCAGCCTCCGCATGCAATCGATCGTGTCCGGCGTCAGGGCCAACCCGAGATACGGTGCCTTCACGTATCCGATTCCGTGCTCTCCGGAGATCGTCCCGCCGAGCGCGACAGACGCCCTGAATATCTCCTCGACCGCCTGCTTGCCACGCCTAGCCTCGTCGGCGTCCTCCGGGTCGATCATCACGTTGACGTGCATGTTGCCGTCGCCGGCGTGCCCGAAACACGGAATGAGCAGGTTCAGGCGAGCCGAGATCTCGTCGACTATGTCGAGCAGATCCGGGATGCGAGTTCGGGGCACGACCACGTCCTGGTTCAGCTTCCGGGGCCTCAACCTGCCTACGGCCGGCGACATCTTGCGGCGCACGGCCCACAGGCGTTCCGACTCCTCGGCCGTTTCGGCGACGACGATCTCGACAGCGCCGATCTCGCGGCAGATCCGCTCGACCTCGCGAGCCTCGCGCTCTACCTCTCGCGCCGAACCGTCGACCTCGATCAGCAGCAGCGCGCCGGCATCCTTCGGGAGTGACTCGCCCGTGTAGTCCGCAACCGCACGCAGCGAGAAACCGTCGAGCAGCTCGAGCTTCGCCGGGATGATCCGGTTCGCCATGATCGCGGTCACGCACTGCGCCGCGATTCGAGTGTTGCTGAAGATCACGCTGACAGTGCGGTTCGCCTCGGGCAACGGAATCAACCGGAACGTGATGTCCGTCGCGATCCCGAGCATGCCTTCGGAACCGACCATCAGGCTCGTGAGGTCAAATCCCACGACGTTCTTCGTCGTTCGCCCCCCGGCTTTCACTATCTCGCCCGTCGCCGTCACGAACGTCATTCCGAGCACGTAGGCGCCGGTGACGCCGTACTTCACGCATCGTGGTCCGCCGGCGTTCTCGGCGATGTTGCCGCCGAGCATCGAGTCCTCGAGACTCGACGGGTCGGGCGGAAAGAAGAGCCCCTTCGCCTCGACTGCCCGCTGAAAAACCGCCGTGACGACTCCCGGCTCCGCGACCGCAACGAGGTTCGGCTCGTCGATCTCGAGGATCTCGTTCATCCGCGTCACCGAAAGCAGGATTCCCCCTTTCAGCGGTACGGCGCCTCCCGTGTAGCCGACGCCGCCGGCCCTCGGCGTCACGGGAACTCGCTCACGGTTGGCGAGCCGCATGATCGCGGCGATCTCGTCGGCGGTGCGCGGCCAGACGACGACCTCCGGAAGCGCAACTTCCTTCAGTGCGTCCTGGCCATACGTCGTCCGATCGAGGTCGGTCGTCGAAACGTGCTCCGGGCCGACGATCGACTGAAGTTCGAGAATGAGCTGATCGTGTTTCATCGCGAGACGATTAGCACAGGCCGATCGGGTCGCGGAAGGAGTGCCGGCCGAATCTTTCGAGTGGGCTCCAGTTCTTGCCAGCGGCGTCCACGCGCCGGTAGATTCCCGTCCATGAGCGCAGAGCAGGACCAGCGGCGCGAGCGTGCCTTTCATTTCGATCTTTTCGTCAGCACCGGCTGGACCGAACGATTCGACCAGATCGTGGCCGAGCACGTCGACCTGCCCGATCAAGGCCGCCTGCTCGAGATCAATTGCGGGACCGGCGACCACGTCATCGCGGTCGCCGCGAGTCTCAAGACGGGCGAGGTCATAGGGACCGACGTCGATTCCGAGCGGTTGAATCTCGCTCGTGCGAAGGCCCTGGTCGCGAAGTCGGAGCACTGTACGTTCGTCGAGGCTGATCCGCTGCATCTCGGATTCGGTGACAATTCGTTCGCCGGAGTGGTGCTCGACGCGACGCTAGAGCCGCCCGAGTCGCTCGGGGCGCTTGCCGCGGAGGCGATGCGCGTCGCATCTCCCGAAGCCCCGGTGGCAATCAAGGTTCAGGCTGGTGGCAGTTTCGACGAGTTCTACTCGGTACTCTGGGAGGCCCTCCATGACGTCGGCATCGCCGACGAAGTCTGGGCGCGGCTCGAGCCGATCGTCACGTCGAGGCCGGGAGTACAGGATGCCGTTGGGGTACTCCGCTCTGTCGGTTTGCGGCATGCAAAGCATCACGCCACGAAGGAAGAGTGGCGATTCGAGTCGTCCCGTGAGTTCCTCGACTCGCCGCTTGCCGGGATGCTGTTTCTGGAGGATTCACTGACCCTTGTTCCGGATTCGCGCAGGCAGGCGGTTCTCGAAGCGCTCGAGCGCATCCTCGATCGCGAGATCGACGGCCAGTACTTCTCGGTTTCGGCGAAGGCGCTCGTCGTCGCGGGGCGAAAGTCGTGACGACTGAGCCCGTGGACGTGGGCGGGTTCAGCCTCTGGGTCTCCGAGATCGACGGCATCCGTACGATCGAGACCAGATACCCGGCGAAGATCGACGTCACCAAGCTCTCGACCGTCATATCGAAGTACTACGACCTCTGGGACGATGAATCGCCGACGATCAACCTGACGCACATCGAGCAGCTCGAGTCGCTCAATGCGCAGGTGCGGGCCGTGCTGAAGTCGGTTGTGCTCAGAACCATCGGCCAGGACTCGTTCGTGGGATCGGCCTGGATCTGCGGGGCGAACGCGGATGTGGGCCGTGAAGTCGTCGCGATCCTTCGCGAGTCGGGACGTGTCGGTACTTCAGTCTTCGCGACGCGGGCCGAGGCAATCGACTACCTGCGAGGCTGCATCAAGACGTGGAGAGAAGCGAATCCGCGACGATAGCGTGAGCGACTCTGGGTCTCAGTGCCTCTGTGTCTCTGTGTGCGAAGCTCTGCAGACGCTTCGCGCACAGAGGCACAGAGGCACTGAGACCCAGAGCAAGAGCTGCTACACCATCGCGCCCTCGCCGTCGACGTCGATCCACGCACGTGCCATCCGGCTCGTGTTGTGAGCGTGCCCAGCTCGTCCCGAGGCATCGAGCGTGATCAACCCGCCAGCCCCGCCAATTCGCGGATGCATCAGCGCGTCGACACCGAGCCGCGCCGCCTCCGCCGCGCTCTTACCTCCGCGCATTGCGTCGACTGCCACGCGACTGAGCCCAACCGCCAGAATCGACTCTCCGTGACCGGTAGCCGACGCGCCTCCGGCCCCCGACTCGGCGAAGAACCCGGCCCCAACGATCGGAGAATCGCCCACCCGTCCGCGCCGCTTCCCCGGCAGTCCGCCTGTCGACGTCGCCGCGGCCACCATCCCGTACAAATCGAGCGCCACAGCGCCGACCGTCCCCTTCGGAAGCGGCTCGAAGATCTGTCGCAGATTCTCGGATCTGTGCGTGCGGTAGAACTCGAGCGCAGCCTCGGTCGCCATCTCGTCGGGCGGAACCGTCTCGACGCCGACTTCGAGCGCGAACTCCTCGGCTCCCAGCCCTACGAGCAGGCGAGCGGCATTCTGCTCGAGCAGCCGTCTGGCAAGCGTGACCGGATTCGGAATGCCCCGCACCGACGCCACGGCGCCCGAGTGTAACGTGTTCCCGTCCATGACTCCCGCGTCGAGCGCGACGACGCCGTCCCGATTCAGGAACGAACCGCGACCGGCATCGAACGTCTCGTCGTTCTCCAGGTCGCGGACCGCAGCTTCGACCGCGTCGAGCGCCGAGCCGCCACCACGCAGCACATCGTGCCCGAGCCTTGCCGCTCGGACGCAGCCGCGCTCGTGCCGGTCGATGAGCCGATCCGGAATCTCCCACGCGCCTCCGTGGACTACTATTGCGATTGCCATTGAGTGACCGCCCGATCGATTGCCGCCAGTAGTTCGTCCCGGCAGAAACTTCCCTGCTGAAGGACCACGGTCGAAGGGCCAAGCGCCCGCTTGTCCGCCTTCGTCAGGTCCTTTGCCGTGACGAGCACGAACCCGAGCCGTGCGAGCGCCGGCTGAGTGGCGAGGAAGTGGACCACCGACACGCCGTCCGTCCCGGGAATTCCCAGGTTGATGACAAGCGCATCCGGCAGGCGGGGTCTGAGTCCTGACTCGGCTTCGGACCAGTTCGTCGCTATGACGACGTCGAGCGCCGGATGGTCGAGCATCGTGCAGAGGATCTCTCGCGACGCCGGGTCGTCGTCGACGACGAGCACTCGCGAGCGCTGGCGCCCGATCGCGCGCGCAATCGCCGCATCGATGCGCGGTCGCGCAAGCGGGCGTGGCGCATAAGCCCACGCGCCCCTCGCCAGTGCGCGTCCCCACTCGGCCGTCGTCCCCACGGCGACGACTCGCGGCCCGTCGTCCATTCGATGGATCACGTCGAGCAGTGCCCGCGATCCCGCGACCCCGAGTTCGACGATGGCCACTGCCGAGGGCGCGACATCGAGAATCGCCTGAGCGCGTTCCGGCGTCTCTACGCGGGCGGCATCGCGACCCATGGCCCGCAGCGCCTCGGTCGCCATTCGTCCGGTATCTTCCGACGGCGAATAAACCACGTCGATCGGCCGGAGCAGACCGCTCGCACCGACAACCGAGCCGGGCCCGACGTTCGGCAGGCGCAGCACGAGTGAGACTCCGACACCCGAAACACTCGTCACGTCGAGATCGCCGCCAAGCATCTGGGCGAGCCGCTTCGAAACCGACAATCCAAGATCGACACCGTCGCCGCCGCCAAGTCCGCGTGCCTTCCGATCGCGGTCCTCATCCAGATTCGGAATCCTGTCCGGCGACAAGGCGGTTCCAGATCTCGAAACCGTGACGATGACACAGTCCCCTCTGGACCTGGCTTCGATACGAATCTGCCCGTCGCGTGCGGTCTTTACCGCATACATCAACAGATTGACGAGAATCTGTCGGACCTTGAGGCGGTCGGCAACCACCGAACCGATTCCTTCCGCAACGTCTTCCACAATGGGCATCCGGCGCGCATGAGCCATCGGCTCCACGGCAGCACGGGCGCTGCCGACAACCTCGGCCAGATCCACGCGGTCCGTCGTCAGGTCCAGTTCGCCGATCGCTATTCGGGCGCGATCGAGCATGTTGTTGACCAGCGTCAGCAACTCCCTCGCCGTATTGCCGATGCGTTCAACCGCGTCGTGCTCTCGAGGATCGAGCCGCCGGGCACCATCGACCACAAGGCCGCTCAGGCCGACGATCGAAGACAGAGGAGCTCGCAGATCCTGCGAAAGGTCGGCGAGCACACGGAAGCCGGGGTCGTCCGGGGATGCCTCGTGCGGCGCCGCCAGTCTGGCGGATTCCTTCTGCCGGCTGAGCCCGGCCACGAGGGCGTCGCGCTCGGTGGTCGCGTCGAGCAGCTGCGCCTGCAGCTCGGCGACGCGAGATTTCAGCTCGCGGATCGTCTCGATCCGAATCGCCGTGACGTCGTCGGCGTCATATGCGTGCGCGGCTCTCGTTGCGTATTCGGCGTTCTGACGCCGCAGCGCGTCGACGTCGCGTTCGAGCATGGCGTTTGCCGATTTCAGCGCGAGCACCGTGTCTTCGAGTTGCGCGACCTGGCGTGCCGACGTTTCTCCCAACCGCGCAGTGTCGCGTTCCTTCGACATGTCGCGTTCGACGATGACGAAGCCGGCGGGATCGCCGTCAGGGTCGCGCCGGACCGTGATCGTGGCCCTCGACGGAAAGCGCTCGCCGTTCTTCCGGATGCGCGTGATGACGGACTCGCAGCGCCCGGTGTGCATCACCTCGTTGAGGATCTCGACGATCTTTCCCGACTCGACTTCCTCGGGGGCGAACAGCACGTCGGACTTCGCCCGTCCGATCATTTCGTCCGGCTCGTAGCCGTAAAGATTGCGCGCCCCTTCTCCGAAGACCGTGATGTTGCCCTGCAGATCCTCCGCGATCACGGCGTGTTCGGGCGAGCCGTATAGGATCGCGTGGAGCAGGCTCTCGATCTCGGCACGCGTCTCGGCATTCTCGCCCATCTGATACGACGCGCGCTGCAGCCGCGATGTCAGGTCGGCAACGCGCACCGCGAGCACAGTCACGTCCGAGAAGGCGCGAAGCTCGTCGATCTCCTCGTGTGAATACGGCGTCGATCGTAGAACGGCGAGCAGCCCGACCACTCCGGCCGGCCCCTTCAACGGAAACGCCGCGAATGCCGCCGATGCAGCGACATCGTTCGACGGAAACAGCATCCGGCCGAGACCCGAAGGATCTCCGATTCGTGCGGCTCCACCCCTTGCAGCCACGCGATCGCGAAATACCGTCAGTGGCAGCCGGACCGGATCGTCAGGGCCGCTCGGGGCCGCCGCCCTGAAGTGAAGGCACATCGATCGGTCCGCGCATCTGTCGACGAGGACGCACGTGTCGCACAGATCACCCGGCTTGACGAGCCAGATCTTGCACGACAGCGAAGTGGTGCGCTCCACGATTGCGGCCGAAACGAGCTCGAGCGCGCCGTCGAGTGATGCCCCTGCTGCGATCGATCCGAGCGCCGTCCGAAGACTGCGGTCGATTTCGTTGAGAGTCGACAAAGCCCGGTTATTCTAAACCATGCCAAGCGCATGGGACGCTACGCCTGCGCACTTGGGTAGTTGAACTCGTCAACCGTGTCCTGTCGCTCGAGCTCGTGCGCCGTGAGTCGAGCTGGAGCTTGCGCCGCGTCCAGGTGCATGTCGGAGTCCCGGTCTCGACGATCGAGCTCACCCGCTACCCGCACTTGCCGAGCGCGTCGATGCGTCGTATACCTCCTCAACCCATGTCTCGTTCCCGAAGAATAATCCTCCTCACCAGGATCCTCGTCTCCGTGACGGTCGTGGCGGCGCTCCTCCTCTGCGCCGGCGGCGCGTGGTACTGGCGGGTCTCGCGATCGTGTCTGCCGCAGACCACAGGAACGATCCGGCTGGCGGGGCTGAGTGCTCCGGTCGACGTTCGCCGCGACGCGCGTGGAATCCCGCACATCTCGGCAGATTCGCCGGAGGATCTCTACTTCGCACAGGGATTCGTCACGGCCCAGGACCGGCTCTTCCAGATGGACCTGCTCCGGCGCGACGCTCTCGGCGAGCTCTCCGAGATCGTTGGTGCCGACGCCGTCGGCCGCGACGTTCGGCACCGCCGCCTCGGTTATCGACAGGTTTGCGAGCGCGCATACGAGAAGCTGGACGGTGAGCCGCGTCTTGCCGTCGACCGCTTCGCAGAGGGCGTCTCGGCCTTCATAACCGGACAGAACGGGGTGCTCCCGTTCGAGTTTCGTCTGCTTCGTTATGAGCCGCGGCCGTGGTCAGCCATCGATTCGATGGTTATCGGCAAGCTGATGGCCGAACAACTCAACTCGACCTACGAGACGGACCTGTTGCGCGCGGAGTTCGCCGATCTCGGTCCGGAGCTCTACGGCGATCTCTTTCCCGATCATTCGCCGTACGACGTGCCGCTCGTCGGCGAAGACCCGAAACCGGGCGAGATCGACGACGGCGGTTCCGGCGAGCCCTCCGGCAGGCCGAACTCGTACACCGACCCCGTGACGACGGGCAGTCCGATCAAGCCCGTTTCCTGGACTCCTGATTCGCTGCGCGACACGGGCAATGCGGCGGCATCGGAACCGCTTGTCGTCGGATCGAACAACTGGGTCGTCGACGGCACGCGCTCGGCGAGCAGAAAGCCGATTCTCGCGAACGACCCGCATCTGCCGCTCGCCGTGCCGCCGATCTGGTACGCGACGCACCTGACCGTTCGAGACGGATCGCTCGACGTGGCCGGTGTCACGTTCCCCGGCGCGCCCGGCATCGTGATCGGCCACAACCGTCGGATCGCCTGGGGAGTCACGAATTTCGGGCCGGACGTGCAGGATCTATTCGTCGAGGAATTCGACGAGAGCGGAACACGCTATCGCGTCGGCGACGCCTGGGAAGACGTGACGGTCCGGCAGGACGTCCTGCGTGTCCGCAAGCCTGGGTTCACGACCGAGATAGAGGAGATGCCGATCGAACTGCTCTCGACGCGCCACGGACCGATCGTCAAGGACAGCGGCAGCACCAAGTACGCGCTGCGGTGGACGGCTCTCGACGATGCGAGCGAAATGCCGGCGTTCCTCTACCTGAATCGTGCCGGGAACTGGGACGAGTTCACGGCAGGATTGCGTCATTACCCCGGTCCGATGCAGAGCTTCGTCTATGCGGACGTCGACGGCAACATCGGCTACTACGGCGCCGGCAACGTGCCCGTACGGCCTTCCGGCAAGGGGGACGTGCCCGTATCGGGTGCCACGCGCTCAAATGACTGGAACGGGTTCATTCCGTTCGAGCAGCTTCCGCACGCGTTCGATCCGCCGAGCGGCTTTCTCGTTTCGGCGAACAACCGGATCGTCGGCGACTCGGTTCCCCAGTTCTACACGAAGATGTGGATGTCGCCTTTTCGGGCCCGGCGCATCGGCGACATGCTGCGAGTCGCCACACGACTGACCGTCGACGACATGAACCGGATGCAGAACGACACCTACTCGTATCCGGATGCGATCTTTGCAGCCGAAGTCACGAAGATGGCCGAAGCCCGGATCGCCGCGGGCGACCCGGAGGCAAAGACCTGGCAGTCCCTGGTCGAGTTCGTGGGCGGATGGGACGGCCACCTCGACGTCGACAGCATCTCGGCAACGGTCGCGGTGCGCTCGCGACGGCAGTTCGTCGACCAGGTGCTGAAGGCCAAGCTCGGCGAGCGCGCCGCCAGATATTCGTTCTACGGTCGCGATTCGTTCGTCGTGAACCTCATCGAGAAGCGACCGGCGCGGTGGCTGCCGGAGGGCGCTCCCGACTGGGAGTCGGTCTTCCTGCAGGCTTTCGTTGACGCGAGAGAGGCGCTCAAGAACGAGATCGGGCCGAATCCGTCGTCGTGGAAGTACGGCAAGATCAATACCCTGACGCTCGCCCACCCGCTTGGCCGGATTCCGCGCCTGGCCGGGTTGTTGAACCTGCCGACCATGGAACTGGCTGGTGGTCCGGCGACGGTCAAGGCGATGGGAGTCGTGTCTGGGGCGGGACCTTCGATGCGACTGGTCGTCGATCTGGCGGACCTCGATCAGACGACGCTCGTGCTGCCGTCGGGAAACTCGGGTCAACACGCAAGCGAGCACTACGGCGATCAGGCCGAGGACTGGCGGGTCGGACGGACGGGGCCGCTCCCATTCACCGAGAGCGCCGTGGCCGCGGCGACAGTGGCGACGCTGCGGCTCGAGCCCGGCCAGTAGCGGGTCCGGGTCGTGCGATCTTCCACATCGCTGCGCGTCTTCGTTGCGATCGAGATTCCGCCTCGGGAGCTGGCGCGCATCGGCGATCTCGCCGGCCATCTCAAATCCTTCGGAGCCCGAATCGCGTGGGTGCCGGCTGCGAACGTTCACGTCACGCTCGCATTCCTCGGCGACATCGAGTGCGATCGCGTCGGTAGCGTGACGGCGGCCGTCACCGCCGCGTGCGACACGTTCCGGCCCTTCGAGCTATCGATTCACGGAACGGGTTCCTTCCCTGCGTCGTCGCGGGCGAAAGTTCTATGGGCCGGAGTCGACGGTGACGTGGACACCCTCCGGGCGCTCCAGGGGCGAGTCGCTGGCGCGCTTCGCTCTGAAGGATTCACGCTCGACGACAAGCCGTTCCGACCGCACCTCACGATTGGCCGCGTCAAGGACGGTCGAGGTCCTGAGCTCGCGGCGGTCCTTCGAGAGCTCGGCAGTGCGACGCTAACCGGCAAGCCATTCGTCGTCGATTCTGTGACCGTGATCCGGAGTGAACTGCTGCCGTCTGGAGCGCGTTACTCGCCACTTGCCCGTATCGGACTCGGCGGCAAGGCTCCGTAGATTGCGCGAAGCGCTTTGGAGTGCAACGGGCTGGAGGATCGCCCAAATTCGAGATGAGAGGATTCCGAGTCGTGACGCGTCTCCGGAAGCAGGCAAAAGCCTCGCCCATCCGGAGGATCACGCATGTCCGTTCAATTCGCATCACGACAGTTCGTCGCGCTACTCGCGCTCCTTCTCATCAATCCTTATCTCCCCAAGGCGGCGGCTCAACGGCCGGGAGAAGGCGGCGGAGGAGGCAGTTGCTCGGTAACCGTGATGCCCCCGTCCCTCAGCGTCCTGGCGTCCGGCGGCAGCGTAACGGTCTCGGTCGCTGCCGACGACATGTACTGCTCCTGGACAGTCGTGTCGGAAGCCGACTGGATCGTTCCCAACGTCACTTCCGGCTACGGCGACGGCACGGTGACGCTCACAATCGCGCCCGCGCCCGGCGGCCAGATCTGCAGTCCGCGAGGCGGTGTCGTAAGGGTCAACAGCACCCAGATTCCCGTACAGCAGTCCGGGTACATCGTCAGCGATTGCCTCGGCAACAGCGGGCGAGACGACGGCTGCTGTGCGACGAAGGCGGCCAGCCTCGTCACGCGTGGCGGAGACGCGCTCAGACTGGCCCGCCGCTATCGCGACGAGGTGCTGCTCCGGTCTCCGCGGGGCGCCGAGTACGTGCGCGCCTATTACGACCACACGGGCGAAGCCGTGATGATTGCCTCGGCCGATCCCTGGCTGCTGCTCAGGACGGCGCGGGCGCTGAAACGCCACACGGCAAATCTGCAGCGCGCCGTCGACGGCGGAAACGCGATCGTCACAGAGGACGACCTCGAGGAATTCGACTCGCTCGCGGCCGAGTACGAAGCCGCGGCGAGTCCGGCGCTGCGCGATTCGCTCGCATCGTTCAGACGCGACCTTCGTGATCCGGAGCGGCTCATGAGCGTTGGGGTCCGCGTCGAGCGTTCGCCGTCGTCGCAACTGGACAAGCAGTCCGTGGACGCCGCCGCTGACGGATTCGCCGACCGGCTCGCCGGACTCGCTCCGGCCGGCGCCGACGTTTCGACTCGCCTCCTTCGCATTCCCGACCTGCTCGCCGTCGCGGCTCGAACCAGGCTTTACGCCCGATGGTATGCCCGCCACGGCTCGGAGGCCGTCGCGACATTGGTCGCCAGTCCTCTCCTTGCGCTCCGGTTCGCGGCCGTGTCGACACGCCTGATGCCGTCCCTCGACAGCCTCGTCGAAACCGGGACGGCCCGAATCGAGCAAGCGAACCTCGACGACCTCGGCGAAGTGCTAGACCGACTTGCCGACCGGCTCGACCCCGAGAGTGCCAGGACGCTTCGACTGGTCCGCCGGGATCTTAGATCGAGGCAGACTCTTGCCGCAGGCGGCGTTGTCGTCGACCGCAACCGGTTCGCGTTCTCGCCGGCGGCGATTCGAGCAGGCAAGGCCTCGGGTTTCGGAACGGCGCCCTCGGGATTTCTCGGCGGCACGGGCGACGACGTCGCCTCCGCCGCGACAGTCGACGCCGCCGGCAACGTGATCGTGGTCGGCGCGACGGCCGGGAACGGATTCACGCTCGTCAATGCAGTTCAACCGCAATACCGCGGCGCGGGCGACGCCTTTGTCACGAAGTTCTCCCCGGACGGACAGATCGTATTCTCGACCTACCTCGGCGGCACGGCGGCGGACGTAGCCTCGGCCGTATCGACTGATTCCGCCGGGAACATCTATGTCTGCGGAACGACCGAGTCGACGAACTTCCCCGCGCCGGGGGGCTACCAGCGGGGACGGCGCGGCTCGGCCGACGCCTTCGTCGTGAAGCTCGACCCTGCGGGAAGCACTGTCGTCTACGGCACGTTTCTCGGCGGAACCTCGGTCGACGGAGCGACCGGGATCGCCGTCGACGCGTCCGGACGCGCGTTTGTAACGGGAGCAACTACTTCCGGCGACTTCCCGGTAACGTCCGGTGTCGTTGATCGCGACATGACCGGCGTCGTCGATGGTTTCGTGGCGAGACTGTCGTCGTCGGGCGCCGCTCTCGAAGCATCGACAATGCTTGGCGGCCAGGGACGTGACGGAGCGTCGTCGATCGGCATCGATGCCTCAGGCAATGTCGTCGTCGCCGGCGTTACGTCGTCGCTCGACTTTCCCCAGATTCGGCCCGTGCAGTCCGAATTCGGAGGACTGTGCGACGGGTTCGTCACAAAGCTCAATTCCGGGCTGACGTCGTTCGTCTACTCGACGTGGCTTGGAGGCAGCGACGTCGACGGCGTGGGAGGAATGGCGCTCGATTCGACCGGAGCAGTCGTCGTGACGGGCGCTACCGCATCGTCGACTGACTTTCCGGTTCGTTCCGCGGTCCAGTCGATATACGGCGGCGGGTTCCTGGATGCATTCGTCGCGCGAATTCCGCCGACGGGAGGCTCGCTCGATTATTCGACGTATCTTGGTGGGTCCGACGACGACCGGGGATATCGGCTCTCTGTCGACGCATCGGGCACGGTTGCGGTGGCCGGACTCACCGCGTCCACGAACTTCCCGTCGGTCTCGGCCGGGCAGCCGGCGTTCGGCGGCGGTACGTTCGACGCGTTCGTCGCCCAGTTCGCTCCGTCGGGCTCCTCAATCCGCATGTCGACTTTCGTCGGCGGAAGCGTCGACGAAGCCGGGGTCGGACTTGCGATCACGCCCGGCGGCTCCATCGTCGCAACCGGCGAAACCAGCTCGCCTGACTTCCCTGCGTCGACCGCGCTCGGATCGTTCGACGGCGGACCGGCCGACGGCTTCATCGTCTCAATTTCCGCAGCGCCGCAGGTTCCTCCGCCGGTCGTCGAGAGCGTCAGCGGACTCGTCCAGAGCGGAAAGCCGTTCCGGGTGAAGATCACCGGCTCGAACTTCCAGGCCGGAGCGCTCGTGTACATCGGCGAGAGCTCGACCGCCTGGCCGAGCGTCAAGTCCAAGGGATCGACGCAACTCCTCCTGCGCAAGGGTGCGACGCTCGAAGCGGCCTTCCCGGCCGGCGTTCCCACCGACATCAGGATCGTCAACCCCGATGGCGGTGCGGTGACGGTGACCTTCACGCGATAGTCACTCATCTCCGTGTCTCCGTGTCTCGGTGTCTCTGCGTGCGAAGCTCCTCAGACGCTCCGCACACAGAGTCACTGAGACACTGAGACACTGAGGACCCTCCGCACCGAGACGACGCTCCTCTTTTCGTGGTATTCGTTTCGCCTTATGCGACAACGAACAGCGGGTATCGTTCTCCACCCGACGTCCCTTCCCGGCCGCTTCGGTATCGGCGATCTCGGTGACGAGGCCTTCCACTTCGTCGACTTCCTCGTCGAAGCCAGACAGGGGCTCTGGCAGGTTCTGCCTCTCGGCCCGACCGGATACGGCGACTCGCCATACCAGTGCTTCTCGGCCTTCGCGGGCAACCCGAACCTCGTCAGTCCGGAGCGCCTCGTCCGCGACGGCCTGCTGACGAAGCGGGATCTCGCCCACGTTCCGCACTTCCCCGCCGACCGCGTCGATTTCGGCCCGGTCATCGACTCGAAGAAGGCCCTGCTGACGCAGGCTTACCGGCAGTTCCGCGCTGGAAACACCGGCGAGCTCGTCGCGCCATTCGCGCAGTTCTGCGCCGAGAATGCGTCGTGGCTCGACGTCTACGCGGTCTTCCAGGCGTTGAAGGACGCACGCGACGGCGCGCGCTGGGACACGTGGGAGCCCGATCTCGCCGCGTGCAACGTCGACGCCGTCGCGCGCGCGGCCCAGACGCTCGGCGATCGCGTCGATGCGATCAAGTTCGCGCAGTTTCTCTTCTTCCGGCAATGGTTCGAATTGAAGGCGTATGCAAACGCCAAAGGCGTCCGGATACTCGGCGACGCGCCGATCTTCGTTGCGTTCGACTCAGCCGACGTCTGGGCGAACCGGCCGCTGTTCAAGATGGACGCCGCCGGTCAGCCGACGGTGGTCGCGGGTGTACCACCCGACTACTTCAGCAAGACCGGACAGCTGTGGGGGAATCCGCTCTACGACTGGGACCGGATGCGCGAGACGAATTACGTATGGTGGATCGAACGCATCAGGGCTAGCCTCGGTCTGTTCGACCTGGTCCGGCTAGATCATTTCCGCGGGTTCGCCGCCTGCTGGGAGGTTCCGGCGACGGACGAGACGGCCATCGGCGGCACGTGGGTCGACGTGCCCGGCCAGGAGATGTTCGACGCCTGCTTCGCGGCGCTCGGCAACCTCTCAATCGTCGCCGAGGACCTCGGAGTCATCACGCCGGACGTCGATGCGCTCCGCAATCGCTATGGCTTTCCCGGGATGCACGTCCTGCAGTTTGCCTTCTCGACCGACGGGACGAACACGCACCTGCCCCACAACTACGTGCCCAACTCGGTGTGCTACACCGGCACACACGACAACGACACGACGGTCGGCTGGTTTCGGGCCCACAAGACCGGGGCGAGCGGCAAGGAGCGCGCGTACCTGCGTCGCTACCTGAATACGTACGGCGTCGACATCAGCTGGGATTTCATCAGGGCTGCGTACGCATCGGTCTCGGACATCGCGATCGCTCCGATGCAGGACATCCTCGGCCTCGGGACCGACGCGCGGATGAACCGGCCGTCAAGCGCGAGCGGAAACTGGGACTGGCGGCTCCCGCCACGGTCGCTCGGAACTTCCCTGCGCCGCCGCCTCGCGCGCCTTGCGGAAGACACTGGCCGGGCGGCAAGCAGTACCGAAGACGTTGCCGAGCCGTCGGTCACGCCCTCGAGTTGAGGCTTGATGGTCCGACGCCCGTACTCGAAGACAATGGGATCATCTGGGCTCGCCTGCTGATTCTCGGCGCTGCCACTTGCGGAAGGCACCGGGTGGGCGTATCACGTGGCCGAGACGTAGCCTCTTCCACGCGAGTCCAGTAGATGTTCTCACTCCCGAATCGCCGCGACGCCGACCGGAGGCCCTGAGCCGCTGCCGGCGTCCGGCCTTTTTTCATTTCGTCAGGAGGTCTTTCGTGCCTGTCCGCCCCTTCGTCGCCGCCCTCGTCGCCTCGCTCGCCTTCGCATACCTCGCGTCGCCCGTGCGCGCACAGGACCAGCGTCCTGCACGACGCACACCGCCGTTGCTGATGGAGAAGGGCGGAGAGGGAGAAGACGACGAAGCCGGCGAAGCTGAGCGGAACCGGCAGTGGTTCTATCAACAACGCGCGTATCCGTTCGGCACGATTCCGACCGATGCGCGGGGCAAGGCGAACGCAGCGTGGTTGCGCATCGAGGCCGCCCGGGCCGCATCCGGCTCTGAGCGCCGGTCGAGAGAGTCGAAGACCGCCGGTCCGTTCGTCGAATGGCATTCGATCGGTCCAACGCCAACCGCGGCGAACATCCGTGCCATCACGCCCGTGAGCGGCCGCGTGATGGCTCTGGCGGTTTCGCCTGCCGACGCGAACATCGTCCTCGCAGGAAGCGCGGGCGGAGGCGTCTGGCGATCGACTGACGGCGGTGTCACCTACGCGCCGGTCTCGGACGACCAGATCGACCTGTCGGTCGGTGCCATCGCGTTCGCACCGAGCGATCCGGCCATCGTCTATGCCGCGATGGGCGAGGAGTACGTGAGCTCGGGCGTGCTCAAGTCGACCGATGCCGGTCTGACATGGGTGCGCATCAACGATTCCTCCCTGCCGGCTCCCGGCCTCGCGAACGACGTCGAAGTCGATCCGCGAAATCCGAATCGAGTCTACCTCGCTCAATACGCCGGGATCGCCGACGACGGAGTGCTGCGAGCCAGCGGCTTCTTCCTGTCGACCGACGGTGGCCGGACGTGGTCGCGCCGGCTAGCCGGTCTGCCCCGCGACGTCGCCGTCGATCCCGGAAATCCGGATGTGCTCTACCTCGCGATGTCACGAGTCGACGAAGGCAACGATCGCTCGACGGGCGTCTGGAAGTCGACCGACGCCGGCCAGACCTGGTCGCACTTCTACCACGGGCCGTTCGATCCGACCCAATCGCTCGACGTCTCGATCGCCGTAACGCCGGCGGAGCCAAACCGCATCTCGCTCTTCATGGCGGGCACCGTCGGCGGCGCGCGGACCGGGCGGACGGCGGTCACGACTAACCGCGGACAGTCGTGGAACGTCATGTCCGCTTCAGACCTCGAGCGTTACGGCGCCGAGTTCCTCGTGGCCGATCCGCTCGACGCCACGCGGCTCTACACCGGCTTCTACGGCTCGGACGTCTACCGCTCGAACGATGGCGGTCTGACGTGGACGTGCCTGTCGCGGGGCTACTGTGACGGACGGTTCGGCAACGGCGACAAGATGCACGTCGACCTGCACAGTTTCGCCATCGCCCCCGGACCGAACGGGCGGATTCACATCGGCGGAGATGGCGGGATCTATTCGTCGGACGACGCCGGTGAGACGCTGGTGTCGCGCAACCAGACGCTCTCGCTGACGACGTTTCGCAGCATCGCCATTCATCCGTCGAACCCCGCGATGTCGTTCGGCGGCACGCAGGACAACGGCACCGAGCGGCGCGACGACGGCGGCGAGGGGTGGTCCGAGATCATCACGGGCGACGGAAACGGCATCGTCTTCAATCCCGTCGATCCCGACATCTTCTTCACGACCTACGTATTCGGGACGATCTTCAAGTGGCGGAACTTCGGCAACGAGTATCTCGGCACGGTCGCCGAGAGCGATACGTTCGGCGAATCGCCGAGCGGTCCGCGCATCGCCTTCTATCCGCCGTTCGTCGGCAACGGAACGACTCCACGCCTGTATTTCGGAACGTGGCGACTGTTCGTCAGCGACGACCTCGGCGATTCGTGGAGCGCCCCGGCCGGTACGAAGGATCTGACGAAGGGCGGATTCGACACCCTGAGCGCCATAGGCGTCTCGTCGTCCAGCCCAGGCGTCATCTACACGGGCTCGTCGCAGGGGAAGGCGTTCGTGAGTTCCGACTCGGGACTGACGTGGCGCGACGTCACGCCCGGACTCCCCGACCGGTTCATCACGTGGATCGCGGTCGACCGGACGAATCCGTCCGTCGCCTGGCTGACGGTCTCGGGCTTCCGCTCAGGGCACGTCTTCAAGACGACGAACATGGGTGCGAGCTGGACGGACGTGAGCGGTCAGCTCCCCGACATTCCGGCGAACGCCGCGCTTCAGGATCCGCTCGACCCGAACACGGTCTACGTCGCGACGGACATCGGGGTCTTCCGGTCGACGACGGGCGGCATCGGTTGGGAAAGCCTTCGAGCCGGGATGCCGGCGTCGCTCTGCATCGCGATGGCATCGCATCCGTCAGGAGTCGTACAGGTCGCGACCTACGGCCGGGGCGCATTCGAGCTTGGAGTCTCGCAGAATCCGAACCCGGACTATGCGCTTTCGGCAACCCCCTCGTCGTTGACGGTGAATCGAAACACGACGACGCCGTTCGCGATCGACGTCAGTCGTGTCGGAGGGTTTGCCGAGAAGGTGACGGTGTCGGGCCCGGCCAGCCTCGGCTTCAAGGGCAAACTGAAGCCGAAGCGCAGTTCGACGACGGGCGCTTCGATCGCCTTCGAGCTGAAGGTCAAGCGCAGTGCGACGCCCGGCACATACCAGGTCGTCTTCGAGGGCCGGAGCGACTCCGGGGTGGTGAAGACCGCAACCCTCACCGTGACTGTTCAATAGCCTCGCCTCTTGCGCGAAGGGCCTTGGAGTGCGGCGTGAAGCGCCGCTTTGGATCGATCCAAAGCGGCGCTTCACGCCGCACTCCAAAGCGCTTCGCGCGACGGGCGGGACCCGTCGGGTCGATCAGGACCGTCGGCGAGTCGACTCCGCCTGTCGCGGGCTCTTGCCGCCGCCCTTGCGCCGCTCCCAAAGATGATTGAGGCCCTCGCCCAGGCGCATGACCCCGACCGTCAGGAACTTCGAGCCGATGACGGCGCCGAGAATCAGCAGCCAGCCGTTGATCCAGTCAAGCACGAAGAGTCCGATTCCGATGGCGATGAGCAGCCCGCCCCACGCGGCAAGCCGCTTCGCCCTGGCCGGCGAGACTCCCGCCAGAGCCTCGTCGTTCGCAACGACCTGCGTTGGCGTCGATTCCGGTGCGTCGGCGTCGTAGATCCGGACGGCCACGTTCGGGAACTCCCGCACGTGTCCCTCGGCGTGGGCGACGGCCTCGTCGAGCGACGGAAACACCAGGCACGTTCGCAACCAGTGCGACGCCGGTCGCAATCCCCTGCCGGTAACGTGTCGTCCCGTCCTCGCGTCGACGGTGAACGCAGCAACTTCCCCGGGCGCCAGCGACTGGCGCCAGACCGGATGACGGTCGTCGTCATAGACGCGGATCTCTCTCACGATCCGGCCTCCGGGGGCTTCAGCATTCTCAAAAGCGGCGTCGTCATCATCGTCGTGACGATGGCCATCAGCACCATCATCGCGAAAAGCGGAGACGAGATCGCACCGATGTCGAGACCGATGTTGAGTATCACGAGCTCCATCAGGCCGCGCGTGTTCATCAGCGCGCCGAATGCGAGGGCCGCACGCCACGGCATCCCGGTCGACCGCGCCGCGATCCCGGCTCCGCCAAGCTTTCCGATCACGGCCACCGCGAACACCAGCCCCAAGTCTACGAGGAGCGCCGGGTCGACGAGAAGGTCGAGACTCGAACGCAGTCCGGTCACGGCAAAGAAGATCGGCAGCAGAAGCACAACCGTCACCGACTCGATCCGCTCCCGAACAGCCGCCGTCAATAGCGGAGACCGCGGCATCACGGCACCAGCGAGAAACGCCCCAAAGAGTGCGTGCACGCCAATGGCATCCGTCACCCACGCCGATCCCAGCGCCACGAGGAGCATCACCGCGAGGGAATCGGTCGACAGGTGCCCCGATGCCGCGAATCGTCTCTCGAGCAGGCGAAGTGCTGGCCGGATCACGAACCACATCACAAACGTGAACGCGAGCGAGCCCCCGATTGCGGTCCACAGTCCCGACGTCCCGGATCCGGCCCGGACAACCACGACGATGCCCGCGAGAACGCACCACGCCGTCACGTCACCGATCGCAGCCGCCGCTATCGCGATCGTCCCGAGCCGAGTCCTCGACAGGCCTTCGTCGGCGAGAATCCGCGCCAGAACCGGAAACGCCGTGATGCTCATCGCCGCGCCGAGAAAAAGCGCGAACCCGACGAACGACGCCGTGGGAGGCGCGAGGTCGGCGTACAGGTGCAGGGCCAGCGCCGAGCCCAGCACGAACGGAACCACGATGCTCGCGTGACTGCACACGAGCGCCGCGCGGCCGTGCGTGCGAAGCGCCTTCGTGTCCAGGTCGAGGCCGACCACGAACATGAAGAGCACCAGCCCGACCTCGCTGAGCGCTCCGAGTCCGCCGAGCGAGCCCGGTGCAAAGAGCGCCTGCGACGCTCCCGGAGCGAGCCAGCCGAGCAGCGACGGCCCCAGCATTATCCCGGCCGCCATCTCGCCGATCACCTGGGGCTGACCGAGACTTCGAAACAACCGCCCGACCAGTCGCGCAGCGAGCAGGATGACGGCTACCTGCGCGATCAGAAGTCCGGTGGACCATGCGAGAGTGCCAGTGGCGGCTCCTGCGGGCGCGGACGTGAGTGCAACCGGGCCCGACAGTCCGGACCCTGCGGCGAGCACATAGAGCAGCGCTCCTACCGGCAAGCCTACGAGCAGCAGATATGCAATCGTGTGGCGAGTCTTCATCGAACGGTCGCGCAATTTGCGTGCGAGGTTCGCCAGACTACCACCGCCTCGGACGTCATACCGAGCCCGGCAATTCAGCGAGGCTTCCGACAAAGAAAATCAGCCGCCGGAACAACTCGTTCCGGCGGCTGACAAGGATGGAGTAGATGGATCGAAAACTAGGGACGCACGCCCTGGCCCGTTCGAATCCTCAGCTGCGCCCCGGGTTGCATTTCGATGTCCCGACCTCTATTGGTCGCGACCACGGTTCCTCCGGTCACGTAGAGGCCGGCCTCCACGATGCAGCCGTCACC
>CAZQBW010000027.1:0-34949 GCA_964591515.1 uncultured Clostridia bacterium | reverse complement strand
TTGCACTCGCCCCCGCGACCCACGGCTATTTCCTTCGACCGCTCCGCGGTCGAAAGCCCCGTAAGGGGCGAAACATGCGTCAGCTTGCGCCTGTTTCGCCCCTTGCGGGGCTCTCTTCGGAGTCGCTCTTATCCCCACGGCTTGCGCCGTGGGCTCGGGTTCTTTCGCGCCTCCGGCGCTTTAAGATTCGGTCCGGAATCGCCCAGGCGGGTCCGTGTGAGAACCACCTTGACGACCACCACTTACATGCCCTCAGCGGCGACGCCTGGCATCCGCTTCCGCCGCGACCTGGCAGTCCCAGCAGAGCCCGAAAATTCGAAGGCTGTGCGTGACCGGCTTGAACCGGTGCTGGTCGGCGATCTGGTCCTGGATCTTCTCGATCGTCTCGTTGAAGAACTCGATCAACGTCCCGCACGACGTGCAGATCAAGTGGTCGTGATGCTCGTGCTTGAAGTCGTGCTCGTAGAGCATGCGCCCGTCATAGGACTGCACGTTGCGTGCAAGCCCGCACTCCTGAAGCAGCTTGAGCGTGCGGTAGACCGTCGTGAACCCGATGCTCGGGTCCTCGCGCTTGACGAGTTCGTAAAGGTCTTCGCTCGAGACGTGCCCCTCGGTGCGCAGAAAAACGTCGAGGATCATGTCGCGCTGACCGGTCTTCTTCAGACCGGCGCGCTTGATGTGGTCGTAGAAGATGCGGAATTCCTCGCGCTCCTCGACCTCCGCGCCTGCCGCGACGTCTTCGTGGTTCTTCGATTTCGGCATCGATGCTCGACGGGCGGCCCAGTGCATGCCCGGCAGCGGCAGTCTAAACCAGGCACTGGTCGAATGGAACCGAATGGTACCGGAGCCGAACGTGCCTTCGCGTCCGTGTGGTAGCATCGACCACATGGGTGTAGCGACGGCACGAATCACGGCGCTCTGCGTCCTGATGCTCCTCGTTGCGACGGCGGCTCCCGCGAGCGACGCCGAGTCGACGACCGCACTCGTCCGGCAATCCGTCGAGCTCGGCACGCCGTCGGTTGCCGAAGTGTCGTGGACCGAGGTGGTGGTCAACGTGCCCGTCCGGATCCGACCCGTCGGCGTGTCGGGCGAGATCCACGGGATCGGGTTCTCCGACATGCGGATCAACGGCATTCCGTTCGAGGTCGATCCTTACACGGCGGATTTCGAGCTGCCTGACGACGACGTCAAGACGCTCGACGAACCGCTTCGACTCCGCGTCCGTTTTTCCCGCGTCGCGCCCGGCGTGTTCGACGAAGCCATCATGCCGAGCGACGTCCTCCAGCTCACGGGTCAGGCCACGGTTCACGGCACGTTCCGCAAGTGGATCTTTTCGGTGAAGCGGTCCATCGAGATCCCGATCGACGAGACGCGCGAGAATCCGATTGCCGCCTATCACCCGCTCAAGCTGGCGCTTGCCGAGATCCGACGGCTCGAGTCGATGGGTTTCCCGCTCCCGTTCGGCGCACGCTGATTCGACTCCTCCTTCCATCACTTCCGTGACGGTGACTCAATGACGACCCATGCAATTCGAAATGGTCTGCTCGCGCTGACGATCGCTCTCGGCGGTTGTACCGCCGCGCACTCGACGGCGTCGAACTCGGCGAACGTCTCGAACGCGGCCGTACCGGTGACCGAATCGACTGGAACGGCGACCATGCCGCCGGCGACGACGATCGAAATGCCCGAGAGCCTTACACGTACGCTCGACGGCACGATCGGCTCGCTCCCCGTTCGAATGCGGCTCACGAAGGACAAGTCCGGGTTGCTGGGCGAGTACGTCTACGAGACCGGACGCGCGGCCATGCGCACAGTCGTCGGCATGCTCTCGCTCGAGGGCACGGTCGATTCGGCCGGAACGGTTCGCATGAACGAGTCGGCCAGCGACGCGGATGGCAACGAAACGAAGACCGGTGTGTTCGAAGGCACGCTCACGAACACGAATCTCGGCGTGCGTTTCGTCGGATCCTGGAAGAAGCCTGACGGTTCCGGGTCGATGCCGGTCGTGCTCAACGAACTGACTTCGACGCCCGGAGGCATGCGATTCGTATCCGCGAACATGCCATCGCCCGACAAGCGACTCGCCGGAGTCGTCAAGGTCGCCTATCCGCGCGCCGAGGGCGGAGACCCGCAGCGCGCTGCCGCGTTCACGTCAGCCGTCGAAGGGCTCGTGCGCGAACGCGTCCGCGAGTTCACCGCCGATGCCGTCGAGAATCTCGGCGGTGACCTGACCGTCGACATGCTTGCGCTCGAGATCGACTACGAGATTGCGACGGCGACCGACGAGGTCGTCAGCGTCGTATTCACGGAGTATTCGAATTTCGGCGGCGCGCATCCGTCGTCCGGTGTCACCGGCAGAACGTTCGAGTTCGCGAGGGGGCGATTCCTGACGCTGACCGACCTTACCGGTGACACGCGATCGCTGCTGGCGCTTGTCTCGCAGAAGTGCCGCGCCATCCTGCCGAAGGACGAGGTGTTCCAGACCGAGCTCGATCCGAAGGCCGAGAACTTTTCGGAGTGGTACGTGACGCGACGCGGGATGACCTTCGTCTTTTCGATTCCGCACGTCGCGGGCGACACGATGCAGGCCTACCTGCCGTTCGCCGACATCAAGAGTGCGTTGAACCCGGACGGACCGCTCGGGCCGCTCATCCGGTAGCTGAAGTCGAAGACTGGTCGGCCTCCGTGGTCTCTGTGCCTCTGTGCTCTCTGTATGCCAACGGCAAAGGCGTTGCCGTACAGAGGGCACAGAGGCACAGAGATCACGGAGTCAATTTCAGAACCTCACGCCGCCGCGCCCTTGCCCTTCCGTGCGGATCGTCGCTTCGGCGTCTCGCGGACCGGATCGGCCCACGCCTCCGGCTCGATCCGGACGAACACGTACTCGAGCATGCTCCAAACGATGCCACGTCGTCGCTCCAGGTACTCGCCGGCAAACCTGCGTCCGAGCAGTGTCAGCACCTCGTCGATCGAAACGGAATCGAACCGCGCGAGCCGGTCGACCTCGTTCACCCATGCCACAGCCGACAGCTTCTTCAGCCGGGCAGAAAGCTGCACCGCGTGCGAGACCTGTAATTCGTCCATCGGGGAGTCCTTGCTGGGGGCAAGGAAGAGAGTTCTTGCGAGTTGCTCGTCGCACTCGGGGGCGGGGACAGGCCGGCAGTGTAGCACGACGGGGCGCCCGGTTGACACCCCAAGAAACGGTCCCCTACACTCCCGGGTTCTTTCGAAGCGAGGAGAAAGCGCATGTCGTCACAGGGTCCCGAGTCCGCAGCCGAATCCATGCCGAACGGTCTCGTCACGTACGCCACCGACCTCGGCGTGGCCGTCATCACGCTCTGCTCGCCGCCCGCGAACGCGTACTCGTACGCGATGCACCGTGATCTCGACGACGCCATCCTGAAGGCCCGTTTCGATGACGAGGTGCACGTGATCGTCCTGCGGGGCGCCGGCGAGAAGTTCTTCTGCGCCGGTGCCGACATCTCGATGCTCGACAACGTCACGCCGCAGTTCAAGTACTACTTCTGCCTCCACGCCAACGAGACGCTCAACCGCCTCGAGCAGACGCCGAAACTCGTCATTGCTGCGCTCAACGGACACACGGTTGGTGGCGGCCTCGAGATCGCAATGGCTGCCGACATGCGAATCGCCCGTCTCGGAGCCGGACGAATGGGACTCCCCGAGGTTACGCTCGGCGTGCTCCCCGGCACCGGCGGCACTCAACGTCTCGCCCGCCTGGTCGGCAAGGCGAAGGCAATCGAGCTGATGGTCACCGGCGAGCTATTCCCGTTCGAGAAGGGAGAGAGCCTCGGGCTCGTCAACCAGATCCTCGAAAGCGAGACGGCTGACGACTTCCTCGCCGACGTCATTACCTATGCGCGGCAGTTCGTGCCGCCATCCCGTGCCTCGATGGCTGTTGGCCGGATCAAGCGCGCCGTGCAGACGGGCCTCGAGGTCGGATTCGAATCGGGCCTGGCGCTCGAGCGCGAGCTGCAGCAGCAACTGTTTCAGTCGGAAGACGCGTCCGAGGGCATTCGCGCTTACGTCGAGAAGCGCACGCCTTCCTTCAAGGGTCAGTAATCGCAACGCGACTGTTTAAGGGACGGAAGAAGGGCCACGGATGGGACGGATTAAACGGATGAGGACGGATCTGAACTGATGTCTTACGAACACATACTCGTCGAGCGTGACGGCCCCATCGGGCGGCTCACGCTGAACCGTCCCGACAAGTTGAACGCCTTTGCCGGTCGCATGCGGGACGAGGTCAGGGAAGGGTTGCAGGAGCTCGACACGCCGGATGTCCGCGTCGTCGTCATCACAGGCGCTGGCCGCGGTTTCTGCTCGGGAGCAGACATCGGCTACCTGAGTGAACTGCTCGCCGCCGGCGACACTGCGAACTTCACGAAGCTGCTCGAGGCCGGCCGAGACGTCGTGGCGCAACTCCGGGCGATGAACGCGCCCGTGATCGCAGCAGTCAACGGTCCCGCAGCCGGCGGAGGCTGCAATCTCGCGTTGGGTTGCGACATCCGGATCGCATCCGAGAACGCCACTTTCGGCCAGACGTTCACAAGGATCGGACTGGCTCCCGACTGGGGCGGCATCCACTTCCTCCCCCGCCTCGTCGGTGAGGCGAAGGCCATGGAGTTGATGATGACGGGAGCGATGGTAGGCGCGCACGAAGCGCTTCGAATCGGCCTCGTCAATCGCGTCGTCCCGCACGACACGCTCGCTGCCGAAGTCGACACGCTGGCGACGATGCTCGCGTCGAGACCGCCGCTTTCGCTGCGCGCGATCAAGCAGGGTGTCTACGCGAGCGGAGACCGCACGTTCACCGAGAACCTCGCGTTCGAAGTCGACGTGCAGATCGGCTGTTTCGGCTCGCGGGACGCGCGCGAGGGCGTGGCTTCGTTCCTCGAGAAGCGATCGCCCGATTTCACCGGAGAATGAGCACCGAAATGGACATCCGACGCGTCGCCGTCATCGGCGCTGGAACGATGGGGCACGGCATAGCGCAGGTTGCGGCGATGGCCGGCATGGACGTCGCGCTCTTCGACGCGTTCGAAGGCGCTGCCGGGAAGGGGCTGGGCAAGATCCGCGAGAACCTCGACAAGGGCGTCGAACGCGGCAAGGTGACTGTCGACGCCCGCGACGCTGCGCTCGCGCGCCTGCGTGTCGAGTCGACAATCGATGCTGCCGCGGCCGATGCCGGTCTCGTCATCGAAGCGGTCGTCGAATCGCTCGACGTCAAGACGGCGCTCTTCGCCGAGCTCGATCGCATCGCCCCTGCGACCGCCATTCTTGCGACCAACACTTCTTCTCTGAGCGTCGCTGCCATCGCGGCGGCGACGGCCCGGCCGGATCGCGTCATCGGGATGCACTTCTTCAACCCGGTGCACCTGATGAAGCTCCTCGAGCTCGTCGTGCACGACGAAACGTCAGACGCCACGCGCGAGGCAGCGCTCGCGGTTGCGCACGCGCTCGGCAAGGAACCGATCGTCGTCCGCGACGTGCCCGGATTCGCTTCGAGCCGTCTCGGGATCTGCATCGGCCTCGAGGCAATGCGCATGGTCGAGCAGGGAGTCGCATCGGCCGAAGACATCGACAAGGCGATGGTGCTTGGCTACAACCACCCGATGGGGCCACTGAGATTGACGGACCTCGTCGGGCTCGACGTCCGGTTGAGCATCGCCGAGCACCTGCATCGCGAGCTCGGATCCGAGTCGTTTCGTCCTCCCGAGATCCTCAGGCGAATGGTCGCCGAGGGCAAACTCGGCAAGAAATCGGGCCAGGGATTCTATTCGTGGTAACGGCCGGCAAGACCGGCGAGCTCATCGACACCACCAGGAGCACTATGTACGAGAACGTCATCCTCGAACGAAAGGACCGCGTGGCGGTCCTCACCGTGAACCGGCCGGACAAGCTGAACGCCCTCAACCTCGCGACACGGAATGACATCGTCGCGGCGCTCGAGGAGCTGAAGGCCGACGAGTCGATTCGCTGCGTCATCATCACCGGCGCCGGCGAGAAAGCCTTCATTGCCGGCGCCGACATTGCAGAGTTCGCCGGGCGGACGGCCCATCAGCAGCGCGCCGTCATGCAGGGAATGAAGGTCTTCAACGCGATGGAGGAGTTCCCGAAGCCGGTAATCGCGGCGATCAACGGATTCTGCCTCGGCGGCGGGTGCGAGCTCGCGCTCGCGTGCGACATCCGGCTTGCTTCGGCGACTGCGCGGCTCGGTCAGCCCGAGATCATCCTGGCTATCATACCCGGGGGCGGCGGCACGCAGCGTCTGACGCGGCTCGTCGGTGAGGGCAAATCGATGGAGCTGATCCTGACCGGACGCCAGGTGAAGGCCGACGAGGCGCTCTCCATCGGTCTCGTGAACGAGATCGTCGACGCCGACAAACTCATGGACCGTGCGCTGGAACTGGCGAACGGAATTGCCGAGAAGAGCCCGATCGCGCTTCAGGCGGCAAAGGAAGCCGTGAAGACGGCTGCACGATCGAATCTGCGTGAAGGTCTCGACCGCGAGATAGATCTGTTCGCGCTCTGCTTTGCGAGCGAAGACAAGGAGGAGGGCGTTACCGCGTTCCTCGAGAAGCGGAAACCCGAATTCAAGGGACGGTAGCGGGCCGTCCGGAACCTGAGGTGACATTGATGTTCGCACTTAGATCTCGGAGCACCGGCGCCGCACCGTTCGCGGCGCTGTTGCTGGCGATCGTGACGCTTGCCGGTTGCTCGAGCGATCCGGCCGGCAGCGGAAATACCGCCGGCACAGCCGGTGGCGCAACGAATACGGCAACGAAGTCCGCGACGAACGCACCGGGGACCACGCCGGGCGGAATGCCCGGCAACATGCCGGTGCCGATGGGGATGGAGGACTCGATCGAAGGCCGGGTGGTGGCAGTGCTCTGTCTCGAGAAGGACCCGAACATGCCCGCCGCCGAGGCGAAGGCCTGCGCGGAATCCACGTCGAAGGGCGGCGGAGCGCTGGCGGTACTCGGAAGCGACGGCGTGCTCTACATCAACGACGAGACGGTCGACATCCGGAAGAACAACAAGCAGCTCGAGTTCTTCATCGGCGAAGAGGTCACAGTTCAGGGACAGCTCATCGGCGCTGCCACGCGACCTGCGATCGGTAAGATCGAGGTCAAGCAGTTCCGCATGAAGCTCGTGCGCCGCAAGGTAATGGTCAACGACAAGCCCGGCGCAGGAAACAAGGCGGCCGGGAAGTAGAAGAAGGGCCACGGATATAACGGATCTTACGGATCAACACGGATCTGACTATCAGTTCAGATCCGTGCCAATCCGTAAGATCCGTTATATCCGTGGCCCTTCCCCCTCCCCGCTACGGCGTAAGCACAATTTTCCCGAACTGCGCACGGTCGCCCATCAGCTGGTGCGCTTCGGCCGCCTCCTCGAGCGGCAGCACCCGGTCGACGACAGGCTTGAGCCGCCCGTCCGCAAAGAACGGCAACAGCTCGACGAGCTCCGAGTGCCGCCCCATGAACGACCCGAGCAGCGACAGGTGCTTGTAGAACAGGTGCCGGATGTCGATCGTCGCTTCGTACCCGGTAGTCGCGCCGCACGTGACGAGGCGGCCGTTTCGAGCAAGCGACGCCACGCTCCGCGTCCACGTTGCCGCGCCAACGTGCTCGACGACGACCTCCGCTCCCTTGCCCGCCGTCAGCATCTTCACCGCCTTGTGAAAATCGGGTGACGACTCATAGTTGATGGTCTCGTCCGCGCCGAGTGCCTTCGCCCGCTCGAGCTTGACCTCCGTCGATGCCGTCGCAATCACACGCGCCCCGAGCAGTTTCGCGATCTGAATCGCTGCGACGCCGACACCGCTTCCGGCGGCAAGCACGAGCACGTCCTCGCCTGCTTTGAGCTTCGCCCGGCCGACGAGCATGTGCCACGCCGTCAGGAATGTCAGAGGAACCGTCGCCGCCTGTTCGAACGTGAGTCCGGCAGGGATCGCGTGGGCGTTGCGCGCGGGCGCCGCGACAAGCTCGGCATATCCGCCCGGCAGTCCGTAACCGAGCATGTCGTATGACGCGCACAGGTTGTCGTCGCCGCCGAGGCACTGCGGACACGCCCCGCAGCTCACGCCCGGCGCCAGCAGCACCTCGTCTCCCGGCTTGACGTTCGACACCAGTTCACCCGCCTCGCGGACAACCCCGGCAATGTCGTTGCCAAGGATGTGCGGCATCGCGAACGTCATCCCCGGCAGTCCGCGACGCACCCACGTGTCGAGATGGTTGAGCGCACAGGCCCGCACTTCGACGAGCACCTCGTCGGCCCGCAGCACCGGATCGGGCACGGTCTCGATCTTCAGCACTTCCGGTCCGCCATGTTCCCGCATCACCGCTGCCTTCATTTCACATCCCTCCTGCGGTCCAGGCCGCGGGCGCATTTGACCATGCCGCCGCGCGCGAACCGAAGCGTTGACAGTCCTCGCGGCGCTCCCCTAGAGTTCCGGCTCTTTCGGAACGTGTTTTTCAGGAGGCGGCAAACCCGTGAGCATCAAGTCAGACCTGTGGATCGAGCGGAAGTGCGAAGAGGAGGGCCTCATCTCGCCGTTCGAGCGCGAGCTCGTTCGCAGAGTCGACGACCGGCGCATCATCAGCTCCGGGCTCTCGAGCTACGGCTACGACTGCCGGCTTGCGCGCGACGAGTTCAAGGTCTTCTCGCCGATCAACGGCACCGAGATCGATCCCAAGCGCTTCGACGTCAACACGCTGCTCGACGTGCCGCTGAAGCAGGACGAGGACGGCGCCGAGTTCTGGCTCCTGCCGCCGCACTCATACGCGCTCGGTGTGACGATCGAGACGTTCAAGATACCCCGCAACGTGACCTGCATCGCGCTCGGCAAGAGCACGTATGCGCGATGCGGCCTGATCGTGAACACGACGCCGCTCGAAGCCAACTGGCACGGACGCCTCGTCGTCGAGCTCTACAACGCCGCCAATCTGCCGGTCCGGCTCTATGCGGAGGAAGGCTTCGTGCAGATCCTGTTCTTCGAGAGCGACGAAGAGTGCAGGACGTCGTACGCGGACCGGGCCGGCAAGTACCAGGGCCAGGCCGGCCTCACGCTTCCGAAACTGTAGGAGAGTGGACAGGATTCACGGGATTCGGCCGAGGATTCACAGGACCAATGAACGTCCTGTTGTTTCGATGGTCCTGCATTGGAAGGTCCTGTGAATCCTCTGAGAATCCCGTGAATCCTGTCCACTCACCCGCACTAGGGAACAGGCGGAACGAGGCCCGGCGGAACACCTTCCGGCAGCAGAGTGCCCGGCTTTACCGGCGTCGGCATGATCGGCTGCATCAGCTCCTCGGCCATCTCACGAGCTTCCTTGAGTGAGTAGGTGACACCGGCCTTGCCCAGGTCCAGGTCGACGACCTTCCACTGCCGGTTCGGCAGCCGTTCGAGCGTGATCTTCGTCTCGGACCCGTCGGCCGGGTCGCGCAGCGTCACGATGGCGGCGTTGTTCACGTAGGTCGCGCCCACATAGCTCATCCCGAGCATCGGTGAGCCCTTCTCGGCGAGTTTTTCCTGGATGCGCGCCTTGATGATCTTCTCGCTCGCCGGAATGAGCATGTCTATCGCCTTCTGCGAGACGATGCGCGGTCCGGCCGGCAGACCGCCGACCTCTCGCTGGATCGCGTTCGAGATCACCTTTTTCGTGTCGAAGTGTTCGTCGAACGTGACGAAGTCGCCTTCGCGTATCGCCGCGCGCAGCTTGTAGAGCGAGTACGCCGGTGTCCCGGCGACGTAGTACATCGCGCCGAGGGCGATGATGATCAAAACGCCCAGGACTCCGAGGCCTATGCCGATCGGCTTCCAGACGGATGGGCTCGCGAGGGCCGGTTCGTGCTTCTTGGTCACTGCAGTTTCGTCTCCAGCCAGACTCGCGGGAGTGTGGCGAGTTTTCGGTGAAACGGGACGTAGGCCCGTCGCGACAGGACATCGTAACCGTTGCGCTCGATCCTTCCGAGGATCTGACCGTAGATCCGGCTGCTCAGTCGGACCGTCATGCGCGAGTCGGCGCTGAGCCAGGCAATTCCCTGCTCCGCCGATCGATACAGGACCCGGGCGCGCTCGATCTGAAATTGCATGAGCCGCACGAACGACGGGCTGAACCGGCCTTCGAGGATGTCAGATTCGGCGACGCCGAAACGCTCGAGCTCCTCGAGCGGAATGTAGATCCGGCCAAGGCGCGCGTCTTCGCCGACGTCGCGGCAGATGTTCGTCAGCTGCATCGCGATTCCGAGATCGACGGCCCGGTCGAGCGCGCGCTCGTCGTTGAACCCGAAGATCCGGCTCGTCATCAGGCCGACGACTGAGGCAACGCGGTAGCAGTAGACCTCGAGCTCTCCGAACGTCGCGTAGCGCGATTGTACGAGATCCATCAGAACGCCGCGCACGAGCTCCTCGGCCAGATCGACGGGGATTTCGAAAGTCTTCGCGGCGTCGCGCCAGGCAACGAGCGCAGGATGGTCGTCCGGGCCTGCCTCGACGAGCCTCGCGCTCCACGCATCGAGCACCGCGCGGGTGTCGTCGGCGGAGCGGCCACTTGCCGTGTCGACGATGTCGTCGAGGTGCCGGCAGAGGGCATAGACCGCGTAGATCGCCTGACGCTTTCCAGCCGGCAGGAACTGCGCGCAGAAGTAGAAGCTCTTGGCGTGGTCGCGGGTGACGTTGCGACAGAGGGCGTACGCCTCGGCGAGCTGCTGGCGCGCGCCGGACGGCTGGACTGTCGTCGTTGCAGATCGCCTATGCGCCACGGTTCGGTCGTGCTTAAATCCGCCGTCTTTCGCCCGTGCCGACGGGCGGAGCGAGCTTACTCGCCGGTCGCGCGGCGTCGCAAGATGCAGGGGGAAACGGGTGCGCATCATTCCGGGGCTTGGAGACGCCGGCTGGCACGACCTCGAAGAGTCGGCCGCGTACGAGTGGTGGTACCTCGACGCGATCTCCGCGGATGGCCGCACGGCGTTCGTGTTCATCTGGTTCGCGGGGCTGCCGTTCTCGCCCGATGCGTTGACGAATCACGAGCGTGGGCGGCCGGCGAGCGCGCGGGAGCACGTCGCGATGTTCACTGCGGTGTACGTGGATGGAAAGCAGATCGCATACGCGCTCAATCGGCATCCGGAGACGGAGTTTGCGGCGTCGCGGGAGGGATTGAGTGTGCGGGTCGGGCCAAACATGCTCGAGCGAGACGAGGACGGCGCGATCTCGGCTGTCGTCGACGCGCCGATGCTGTTCGGCGGAGGCAGACTGTCGGGTGACCTGCGCGTCTGCCCGTCGGGTCCTGATGGCGGCGGCATCGGCCAAGTTGCGGGAGAAGCGGATCACGTGTGGAATCCGTTGAATCCGTCGTGTTCGGTGGCGGGGACGCTTCGGCTTGCAGGTGCAGATGGATCTGGGAAGTGGTCGAGCGAGTTCGAGGGACGGGGTTACGTGGATCACAACTACGGGCGCCGGCCGCTGACGGAGGGAATCCGGCGCTGGCACTGGGGACGCGCGCATCTGGGGGACACGACGATCGTGTACTACCACACCGAGCCGACGTCAGGTTCCGATGAGAGCGTGCTGGCGGTGATCGACGGGTCGGGCGCTCCCGCGGACTGTTCGGATGTGCGGTTCGAGGCGTCGGACTGGCGGCGGAGGGTGTTGTGCCCGCGGTTTCCGAATGCTGTGGCCGTCTCGGGCCAGCGCGGTGACGATCGCGTGTCGTTCACGGCGCGCCGGCGGCACGTCGTCGACTGGGGGCCGTTCTACATGCGGTTCATATGCGACGTGACGGCGACGATCGGGAGCCGCGAGCTTTCGGGCGTCGCGATGACGGAGTACCTCGACCCCCGCGGCCTGCGCGCCCGCTGGCTCCGGCCGTTGATCAAGACGCGGATCCGGAACGTCGCGAGCGCTCGAATCTGACTTTGCGCCTTTGCGCCTTTGCGAGTGCTTGGCGTCTTTGCGTGAAAAGCGCTCTTGCGAGTTGAATTATTCGCAAAGACGCCAAGCACTCGCAAAGACGCAAAGACGCGAGGGCCGGCACACGATCTCGCCCCTTAATGCACATCCCGCCAGCGCAGGATCACGCCGATCGCCAGGATCAGGAACGCGAGCATTCCGCCGAGCACCCCAGCCGCGGGCTCGACCCCCAGCCGTTCGTCGTCCTTCGGGAAGTAGCGCTCCGCCAGATCCTCCCGCACGGCCGCCAAACCCGGCGGCACCGCGGGCGCCCACTCCGGCCGCGCCTCCGACTCCAGCAGCAACATCCCCTCGAACGCCCACCTCGACGCCATCGCCCCCGCGAACACCTGCATCGGCGTGTTCATCTCATGCACCGGTTTCATCATCCCGCCCGCTATCACCATCGGAATCAGGATCAACGGGATCAGCGCGATCGCCACCTCCGACGTCCGGGCCAGCGCCGATACCGTCAACCCCAGCCCCAGCCCCGCCAGTGACGACAGCACCAGCACCCCTAGCATCCACCCGAACGAGCCCTTCAACTCGCACCCGGCCCACACGATCCCGAGCAGCACGAGGCACTGGATGAAGCAGAGCCCTCCCAGCACCGTGAGCTTCGACGCCACGTACGACGGGATCTTCAGGTTCACCATCCGCTCGCGATGGTAGATCGCCCACTCCCCGACGATCTCGCGCGCCGCGTTCGAACATCCGAACCAGATCGCCGAAATCGCCATCAGGAACACGCTCGTCGCCGTCGCGCCCGAGAACGACAGCCAATCCGTGGGCGAGGCGTCGGTCGCAACTCCTTCGGCCACTTTGTCGCCAAACACGAAGACGATCATCAGCGCGATGATCGGTGCCTGGGCTAGCAGGATCGCCGTGTTCCAGGTGTCACGCCGCTTGATCGACAGCGCGCGCCGAACGAGCGTGCCCCACTGCCGGATGCCGAACTTGCGCGGGATCTTCGGCGCCACCGCGACGGCCCGCCCGGTCGGCGATCGACCCGCCCGCTCCTCGACGAACTCGCGCCTGTACCGTGAGGACGCAAACCGCGCCGCCCACTCGTCGGTCGGCCGGGCCGACAGCCCGCGCAGCACCTCGTCGGGCAGCGGCTCGGCACCGGGTTTCAGCCCGGGCACGCCGTCCGGGTTGAAGAAGTTCACCGAATCCGGATACGCCGGACCGAAATACGCGAGCCGTCCCGGCGCCGACGAACCGCGGTCCTTCGAGACGATCACAACGTCGTCCATCAAGCGGAACGCCTCGAGGCTCGGCTGGTGGATCGTCAACAGGATGGTCTTGCCGGCGTCGGCGAGCTTTCGCAGCAGCCGCATGACCATCAGCGTGTCTTCGGACGACAGCCCGGACGTCGGTTCGTCCAGGAACAGCACGGACGGATCCGTCAGCAACTCCATCGCGAGGTTCACGCGCTTGCGTTGTCCGCCACTGATGCCCTTCTTCTCGGCCGATCCGATCAGCACGTTCTCGACGGCTTCGAGGCCGAGCTCCGTGAGCACCGCCCGCACACGCTCGCGAATGTCCGCGCGCGAGAAATCGCCAGGCAGTCGCAATCGGGCGGTGTACCTCAGCGCCTGCCCGACCGTCAGGTCGCCGTGCATGATGTCGTTCTGCGGCACGTACCCGAGGTGGCCGCAGAACTGGCCGTAGTTCGCGTACAGGTCGATGCCATTGAGCACGACCGCGCCGCGCGACGGCGGCGTGTAGCCGTTCATCGCATTCATCAGTGTCGTCTTGCCGGCGCCGCTCGGTCCCATCAGCCCGACGAACTCCGACGGATAGATCGTCAAGCTGACGTCCTGCAGCAACGGCTTGCCGCGAACGGCAAGGTCGAGCCCGCGGACCTCGATCGAGACGTCGCCGCGGAAGTCACGCCGGTCGAGCCCGCCATCGGGTCGCACCTTGAACGCGAAGCTGCCGATCGAGATGACGTCGCCCGCCTTGATCGCCGTCGCGCCCGAGATGCGCTGGCCGTTGACGTAAGTGCCGTTCGTCGACCCGAGGTCCATGATCGTCGCGCCCTCGGGGGCGCGCAGCATGCGCGCATGGCGCCACGAGACCATCGGCGAGTCGAGCACTTCGCTCGCGGACGGGTCGCGGCCGAAGACGACCTCCGCTCCGCGGACCGGCAACAGCGTGCCGGATCCCGCGCCGAGCTCGACCGGACCTGAGAGCAGCCGGGATGCGGCAATGCGGAAAGATCCGAAAAACACTGCGTCGTCCGGGCGAATCGGCGCGGACGTGATGCGGTTCTCGCGCGTACCGACCGCGGTGCCGTTCGTCGACCCGAGGTCTTCGATGACGGCGCCATCCCTGCGGATGACGACCCGGGCGTGCCGCGTCGAGACCATCGGGTAATCGAGCACGATGTCGTTTCCGGCGGCCCGCCCGATAGTGAGCACACGCTCGGCACCGGACGCGATTAGATCCGCGTCGAGCGTTCGGGGGCGTTCGGGTTCGACGGCAAGCGCCTGAACGCGGTGACGGCCGGCGGTCGTCGGCGGAATGTCTACGGCGGGGTCGGGCTCGAGGACGGCGCCCCACGGGAACGGTTCGGTCTGGCCGACTGTGATGCGGTCGGTGTGTGACACGGCGGTGGCCGAACGGATCTGCGTGCCGTTGACGAACGTGCCGTTGCGCGAGCCCAGGTCCTCGAGGGAGTAGTTGCCTTCCGTGCGAACGAGGCGGCAGTGGCGGCGAGAGACGGTCGGTCTCGGTATGACGACGTCGCAGTCGGGACTGCTGCCGATGAGCCAGGTCCTGACCGAGATGTGCTGCGAACCGGTGACCCACGTGTCGCCGGCGACGAGCTTCTGCGCGCACGAACCGCAGAAAACGGCCGAGTCGGAATTGACGGTGGAGCACGACGGACAGGTGAGGGGCATGTCGAGAGCGGACTGTAGGAGGAGCGGGCCGCAATCTCAAGGGCCGAAGCGTTCGTCAGCGGACAAGAAGGCTTCGCATACAGAGAGCACAGAGTCACAGAGAAACACAGAGTCGGATTGTCACTGTGCTCTGTGGCTCTGTGATTCTCTGTGGCTCTGTGTTCTCTGTATGCGAAGCCTGCCCCGCTCCTGCTATGCCGACAGCGATTCCTCGATCAGCAACTGGATGTCGTCGAACCGGTAACTCCGCACCAGCGCCCGCAGATGCGATGCCAGCTCCTCGTCTCGCCCGCCGATCCGTTCGACGATCGTCACGCACTGCTCGACGTCGCCACGCACCACCGCCTCGACGAGACTTGCCACCCAGTCCGACGGCAGGTCTCGCAGCCGATCCGGGCTCGGCGCCTCGGTCGGCGCGATCGACATCTCGAGCTCCTCTTCGTCGGGATACGACTCGAACCGCGCTCCGAGGTGCCTCGACAGCGCCTCGAACAACCGCTCGTGCCGGAACGGCTTCGTGATGATCTCGTCCGAGCCGGCGCCGAGAATCTCGGCGTGCTCGTGCTCGAACGCGCTCGCCGACAGCGAAATGATCACCGTCCGTCCGACCGGCGGCACCGGCGCTCCCTCGAACTCGGGCAGCGCCGCGTCCTCGAACTCCGCTTCCAGCCGCCGGATCTCGCGCGTCGCCGCGAGCCCGTCCATCACCGGCATCCGCTTGTCCATCAGGATCAGGTCGGGCCGCCAGCTCGACCACTTCGCAACGGCCTCGCGGCCATCGGCGGCCTCGTCGACCACGAACCCGACCGCCTCGAGCAACTTCACGAGCACCGTCCGGTTCCGCTCGACGTCGTCGACGACCAAAATCCGGAACTCGGGCTGTCCCGACTCGAGCGCCACGATGCGCCGCGTCTCGATGCGATCGCCGCCCTCCGTGACCGCGGCCAGCTCCGCGTCGAACGTGAACGTAGTTCCCTTCCCGAGCGTGCTGCGGACCCGCATGTCTCCGCCCATCATCTGCACGAAATTCCGGCTGATGGCGAGGCCGAGCCCGGTGCCTTCCTTCGACTTCCGGCCGCTTTCGGTCTGCACGAAGGCCTCGAAGAGATTCTCGAGCTCCTCCTCTGCGATGCCGTGCCCGGTGTCTTCGACCTCGAAGATCCCGATGCCGTCCTGCCAGGCGGCCCGCAGGGTGATCGACCCGGCGTCGGTGAACTTCACGGCGTTGCCGAGCAGGTTGATCATGATCTGGCGGAGCTTGCCCTCGTCGCCCAGCACGAAGCGCGGCACGTCGGGGTCGCGCTCGACCGTGAGCTGCAGTCCCTTGGCGCGCGTGCGGCCGCGCAGCATCGCCTCGACGCCCTCGAGCGTGCGGTGCAGGTCGAACTGGGCGATCGTAAGCGACATCTTCCCGGCCTCGATCTTCGAGAGCGAGAGCACGTCGTTGATGAGGTGCAGGAGGTGTTCGCCGCTCGAGAGGATCGCGGTGAGGTGCTCGCGCTGTTCGCGGTTGAGGTCGGGATCGCGCTCGAGCAGTTGGGCGAAGCCGATGACGGCGTTGAGCGGCGTGCGCAGCTCGTGGCTCATGTTCGCGAGGAACTCGGACTTCGCGCGGCTCGCCTCGAGAGCGCGGTCCTTGGCGCCGATGGCTTCGAGACGCGCCTTCTGTGCTTTCTGTTCGAGGACGCGGAGCTGGTCGACGGCGAGGGCGAGCTCGTCGGCCTTTTCGCGCGTCGTCATCTCGGAGTACCGGAGCTGGTCGACCTTCGCCGCGAGGTCGGCGGTCTGCTCGCGGATCGTGGCTTCGAGCATCTCGTTGCGAAGCCGGAGCTGATGGAGTCGCCAGCGGACTCCGCCGTACGTCGCGGCGCCCGCCGCGGTCGCGTAGCCCGCGTAGGCCCACCAGGTGCGCCACGGTGCGACCTTGATGCGGAACTCGTGGTCGACGGGGCCTGAGATGTTGCCGGCGTAGTCGCGCGCCCAGACGCGGAAGACGTAGTTGCCGGCGGGGAGGTTCGTGTACGAGCGCTTGGCTTCCGACGTCCATTCTGACGGCCGGTCGTCGAAGCCGATGAGCTGGGTTCGAAACCGCGTGTCGGCTTCGCGGTAGTAGAAGAGCAGTCGGTACTCGAAGACGATGTCGTTCTCGTCATGTCGAAGCGTGTCGCCGGCGGCCAGCGCGGCTCCCGAACGGACGAGCTCGGTGCGCGTGAGCCTCAGCGGGCTCGGGGTTCTATCGAAAGTCTCGGTCGCGGGATCGAGTACCGCTGCGCCGTTGACCGTCCCGACCCAGACCCTGCCTCGTGAATCCAGGTACCCCGACCGCATGTTGCACTCGCTGCTCGGCAGTCCGTCCTCTGCAGTAAAGACCTCAATGGACGTGCGGTCCGTTCCATCGTGGTGCTTTCCCCGGAACGTGATTCTCGCGACGCCCTTGTTCGTCAGCGCGTAGACCCGATTCTCACGGTCGGCAACAAGACCAACGACATCGTTGTTCGGCAGGTCCGGCGTCGTCTCGGTCGACAGGTGCTGCCACCGCGGTATCGAGGCGTCCGGTTCGATCCAGGCAATGCCGCCATTGGCAATTCCCACAACTATTCGGCGAGTTCCGTTCGAATCGAACACTTCCACGACGTCCAGGGGACGGTTCGCGCCGAGTCCCGAATCGGAACCGAACGACTCCATCGAATCGCGGCGTATGCGAGCGAGGCCGCCTTCCGTGGCAACCCACATCGACACCGTGCCGTCGGACTCGCCCGCGATGATTGATCGAACCACCGCGTGATGCGGCAGCCCGGCCTCTTCGTCGAATTGCTCGATGCGAGACCCTTCGATGCGAACGAGTCCATAATCAGTGCCGACCCACACGACCGACGGCTTTCCAGGGCGATTCCACACGCAGAGGGTGTGAGCGGCAAACTTCGGAAAATCGTCGACCTGATCGATGATCGCCACCGACGCCCCGTCAAATCGGCCGACCCCTCCGATCGACATTGAATACCAGAGGGCGTCGGGTCCGCCGGGAATGCGTTCTACATCCATCGCCGAAATCTCGGTGGAGATAGGCGGAGCCAGTTCCGGATGCGCCTTCCACCGATCGCCCTCGAACGACATCAGTCCGTCGGCGCAGCCGACCCACATCTTCGGTGGTCCGTCGTCGCCCTGGAACTCGCAGAATGCCCCCACCGTAGAGGTTTCGAGTCCAGTCGCTCGCGAGAAGGAAGTCCACCGGCCAAATCGGTAGCGTGCGAGCCCGCCGCCGTCCGTGCCTATCCACATCAGACCGTCATTGCACGTCGATGCGTCGGAAAGCACGGCGATTATCGGCCGCGACGGCAGGCCGAACGCCCGGCCGCAAGGGATGACGGTCCTCCCGGCGACCTTTGCAAGGCCGCCAGGAGTCGCGACCCACGCGCTCATTCCGTCGGCCGCTCCGCGAACAGGGGCGAGGGCATTGATTCGTCGGGCCGGCAATCCGTCGTCGGTCGTGAATACATCCCACGACCCGTTTCGCAGTCGCGCGAGCCCCGCCGCCCCCGTGCCGACCCACAACACTCGCGCGCCATCTTCGGCCTGAAGGCCCATCAGGGAAAGGACACTGTTCCCGGGAAGGCCGTCAGTCTCGTCGAATACGGACAACCGGTTCTCACTGAGTCTTGCGAGTCCGCCCTGTGTCGCTATCCAGAGCTCGTCCTCGCCGTGGTCACCAAGACACGCGAAGAGGTGAACGACGACGTTGTCTGGAAGTCCGTCGGCCGTCGTGAGCGTGGTCAGAGTTCCGTCGGCCCAGCGAACCAGCCCTTTCCTCGTTCCAACCCACAGCTCAGTGCTGCCGCTTCGCGTCGTCCGCTCGAGAACGGTCAATGCATAGCTGTCAGGCAAGTCTGCGGCCAACGGAGAGTCGACAAACCGGTCCTTCTTGAACCGGTTCAGCCCACCGCCGAGGGTTCCAAAGTAGACGCTTCCATCCGCGGCTGCACACACTGCGCGCACGTTGTTCGAGGCGAAGTGATTGGGCATCGGGACGTTGGTCCACCTGAGCCCATCGTAACGGGCGGCGCCATCCTGTGTGCCAATCCAGAGGAACCCCGCCGCATCGAAACACACCTGATTTATCGAATTCTGCGGCAGTCCATCGCGATCTGTGTAAACCCGGATAGCTGGAGCTCCAAATGGCACAGGATCGACAGTCGCGGAAACGTCCGGAACTACCGGAAACATGTGTCCGCGGGATGCCCCATGGTCCTTCCAACTGGTCTCGTCCGCTGGACGCTTTTTGGATGGACGTCGTCCGGGACGAACGAATCTCGCGAATCTGTCGAACACTTCGCGATTTCATACCATTCACGATTAGCCAGAGCAACAAAGTCGCATGATCGTCTACAGGTTTTCGACTCGTTGCCGATATATGCGTTGGGCGCGGTTTTGGCCCGAATTAACCCAAAAACACATCTGGAGGCACCCGCAAATGGGAACCAGCAACTCGAACGGAAGCTCTAGTTTCTTCGGAACAATAGTCGTCACGTGGACCTACGACTCTGCGAAGCAGGAGTTGACCGTCACGGGAACTCTCAGCGGAAAAGCGATGTCGTCAGTGGTGCTCAAGCCCGGCAACAAGACCGGGCAGATCAACGGTCAGAACGGAAGCAACACGGCCGTTGTCGGGCTCGATGCCAACTTCACGACCGATGTGCTGAACATGGCGCCGTCGCAGACCGATCCGGCTCGGCAAACGACCGGGCAAGGGAGCTTCTGAGACTCAAACCTGCGGTCCGAACTTCTACCCGCTGAAATCCGTCACCGATTCCGCTCCGGCACGAGAGGCGCCGCCCTCGTGCCGGATTCGGATTCGCCCCCGTCCGTGATCCTCGTCCGGAAGAACCGGAACGCATCCGGATCGTCCGTCGGCTCGCAGATCCCCGCCTCGTGCATGTGGTGCACCATCTGCCGGGCGTCGACGTAGGTCAGTTCCGTCTCGGTCGCGATGGTGCTCAATCGCACGAGGCCGCCCGTCGTCTTCGCGAGCTGCAGCACCTGCTTCTCGAGCCGGCGCGCCCGGATCGGCGCATCGTCGAACGCCGGGAAGATGTAGAACGTCTGGCCGTCCGGAGTCAGGTCGCTCTCGCAGTAGCCCGACGCGGATAGCCGGCGGAGCTGCTTCTCGATCTCGGCGATGCCCACGTCGCCCGCCTGCCGCACGTCGAGCGCCGTGATGCGTCCTCCGCGCTGCACGGCCGCGCGGACGATGGCGCGTTCGACCTGCGCGGACTCTTCGGCGGCGTCGAGGCGCTGGCGCTGGCTGATCACCACCGAGGCGAGCCAGCCGCAGATCACGAGGAGCATGGCGACGAGAAAGACGAGCATGGGGACGGCCAGGCGCCTCCTGCGCCGCACGAAATGTCGCGCAGTGCGTGCGGCGTGTCAATTCGGGGAAGCGAAGAAGGGCCACGGATCAGACGGATCTGACGGATGAAGACGGATCTGCATTCTTCGGGTTTTCTTTCAGATCCGTCTTCATCCGTCAGATCCGTCTGATCCGTGGCCCTTCTTTGTCGCTGTCGGTATAGTCCGCCCGTTCGGAATCATGACGATCAGACACACAGACGTTGTAGTAGTGGGCGGCGGCCTCATCGGCTGCCTCGTCGCGCGCGAGCTCGCGCACGACGGCCACCGCGTCACCCTCGTCGAACGCGCCAAGGTCGGCCGCGAAGCCTCGCACGATGCCGCCGGCATGCTCGCTCCCCTCGCCGAAGCCGTCGAGCCCGGTCCATTCCTCGACCTATGCATCGAGAGCCGCGACCTCCACTCGACGCTCGCCGACGAGCTCTTCGCCGAGGTCGGCACCGACGTCTGGTACCGCGACGACGGCACGTACCTGCTGGCCTTCGACGACACGGAAGCCGCCGCACTTCGCGCGCGCGCCGCGCTGCACGCATCGCTCGGCCTGCACAGCGAGATGATCCCGGTCGACATCGCGCGCCGCGAGGAACCCGCGCTCTCGCCGCTCGTCACCGCGGCGCTCTCGGTCCCCGGCGATCATCAGGTCGACAACCGCAAGCTAGTCGAGGCCGCCTCACTTTCCTGCTATGCCCGTGGCGTGAAGATCGTCGAGCACACGCCCGTCCGGTCGCTGCTGCGCGATGCGAACGACCGTGTCGTCGGCGTCGACACCACAGCCGGGCACATAGAAGCCGAATGCGTCGTCGTCGCCGCCGGCAGCTGGTCGTCGCTCATTGGCGGCTTCGGCGTTCCAGTCGAGCCGGTAAAGGGCCAGATGCTGATGCTCGAGCTGGCATCCCCGCCCTGCCGCCGGGTGCTGCGCAGCGAGCGCTGCTACATTGTGGCGCGCATCGACGGCCGCGTGCTCGTTGGCGGAACGATGGAACGCGTCGGGTTCGACAAGTCGGTTGTTGCCAGCGCGGTCGGCAACCTGCTCGAAGCCGGTCGCGAAGTCGTTCCCACGCTCGGCAGCGCCTTCGGCGGCGAAGCCTGGGCCGGACTGCGGCCCGCGACCCCGGACGACATTCCCGCGGTTGGCCCACTCGGCGAGAACCTGATCGCAGCCACCGGGCACTTCCGGAACGGCATCCTGCTCGCGCCGGTCACGGCGAAGATCGTCGCCGGCATCGTTCGCGGAGACGCACCGCACCCGGCGGCCGCGATACTCGATCCGCGCCGGTTCAGTCCTTCGGACTGCGTGGCTTGAGCGTCGCCGTCGCCCTCGTGGACCGCGGCATTACCGGTTCGAACGTCGCAGTCATGTCGGGATCCGGATGCCGCTTCTTCCGCTTCCGCTCGCGCGGTGGCGGCATCGACCGCTCGAGCCCGCCAGTCGAAACCTCGGTCGAATCACGGTGGCGTGCCATCGTGCTGAAGCTGATCATCCAGAGCAGCGCCATGTAGATCGCGACGATCGCCACGACTATCGGCCCTGAGAGCGCGCCGATCGAGGCGCGGTGCAGGAACTCGCCGAAGTTGCGGACCGGAGTCGGGTGGATCGCGACCTTCACCGACCACGCCATCGTGAGCAGCATGAAGACCCACATGTAATTGCGCCGCAGGCGGCGGCCGACCGACTCCCACAACCCGACCGTGAAGTGCGGACGCATGAGGTCTTCTGCCAGGTGTTCGGCCCAGACGTCGCGCGGCACGACGGCGCGGACCTTCGGCGACAGGATCGGCGCGAGGTAGTCGGTCTCGATCACGCGCACACGGCTCGACCAGACTTCGTAGTATCGATACCGTCGCGCCTCGATGAAGAGGAACACGACGATGAGCATTGAGTTGATGAGGATGACGACGTGCGGGCTCGACTCGGTGCCGAACGCGAAGCTGAGCGTCGTGCCGGTCGTCAGGACGGCCCAGTTGAACGTGGCGTCGAGGCGTTGGCGCCAGATGTTTGCGCGAGAGATCTCGCCCCGATAGAAGTGCGCCATCGCCGTACCGAACTCGGTGCTGCTGATGGCTCGACGTTCTTCTTTGGGTCCGGATTCGGCGGGGGTCGTCGCGGACTCCGGAGTCTCAAGCTCCTGCATACGCTGGCAGTGTAGGACTCGAACTCGTCGTGGGCAATCAAAACGCGGGCAGGTTCGAGAAGAAGGGCCACGGATCATACGGATCTGACGGATCAACACGGATCTGAGTTCTTATTCAGATCCGTGTTGATCCGTCAGATCCGTTCAAATCCGTGGCCCTTCTTCTACCCTCAGTTGATGTAGCCGAGGTCTCGCAGCCGGCCTTCGAGCTCTTCGCGTTCGTCCTCGGCATAGACGCTCTCGGAATGGTCGGCCATCACGCTCGTCCCACGCCGCTCGATCGTCCGGCCGCAGCGGAATTCGTCGGTGAAGACCTCTTCGAGCACGCGGCCGTCCATGTCCTCGGTCAGCGGCAGGCCGAACTGGTAGAGCACGGTCGGCGTCACATCCTGCAGCTTCGCGCCCTCGATCTCGACGCCTCGCCGCACGCCAGGCCCCGTCGCGAAGAAAATCCCGAGCTCGTCGTGGCCCGCGTGCACCGCGTCGACGAACAGGCCGTGGCCGGGCATCAGCGACATCCGGAGGCGCGTGCGACGTGCGCCGTCGACGAGGATGTCGGGCGCGTCCTCGAGGAACGGGCCGGAGAACGCGTCCTCCTTCGTGACTACAGTTTCGAAGATCTGCTCGCCCGTGTCGGGGAACCGCAGCTTCACGATCTCGCGCCGTATGTGCGCCACGACGTCGGCGTAGCCCGCTTCGTCGACGATGCCGTGCGGCTCGCGGCCGGCGAGGTTCACCCGCAAGCCGCCGTGCTGCGCGAAGTAGACCTTCGTCCTAGACCAGTCGACGCGTTCGAGGTAGTCGTTCTCCGAGTTCGTCACGTTCGTCCACTTCGACACGTAGCTCGCACCGTCCTTCGGTGGAGCCGGCGGTGCGAACATCCGCTTCAGGCGGCCTGTCACGCGCTCGACGATCGTCGGTCCGGCCGGCGCATCGCGCAGCACAAGCAGTCCCTGGTCGATCAGCCAGTGGTTGATGAGGACGTTCTTGCGGTACCCCGCGAAACCGTGGTCCGACACGATAAAGACGCGGACGTCGTCGCCGACGTGCTCGAGGATCCGGCCGACGGCCCGGTCGCACCGCGCATAGACGTCGTCGACGACGCCCTGGAACGGATTGCCCTGCTCGAAAAGCGGGTGCTCGGGATCCGAGTCGTTCCAGAACCGGTGCTGGCAGCGGTCCAACTCCGTGAAGATGCACATGAAGAAGTCCGACGGATGACGGTCGATCAGCCAGAGCGTCAGTTCCTCGCGCAGCTCGATCGACCGGAACAGGCGGTCGCGAACGTAGTCCTTGTCGCCGAGCCCGATCGGCACGTCGATGATGTAGTCGCCGATCTCCTCGAGCATCTCTGCCTTTAGCGACTCGGGTTCCGTCAGCCGGCTCTCGAGGCTCGGCGTGAGCATGTCGGTGATGAGATATCCGTCGAGCGGCTGCGGCGGGTAAGTCCCCGGGACGTTCACGATGCCGGCGGTGAGCCCGGCGTCGTTGAGCAGGTCCCACAGGCGTCGCGCCTTCACGTCCGACGAGTTCATCAGCTTCATGCCGTAGCGCGTTCGGTCGCGAAGGAGGGCGTAGAAGATGCCGTGTTTGCCGGGGTTGACACCCGTCGTGCACGTCGTCCAGGCCGGGAAGCTGTTCGTGATGATCGTGGACTCGAGCGAGCCGCGGACGCCTTCGCGGGTGAGGCGCTCGAGCGTCGGCATGCGCCCCTCGGCGATCAGGCGGTCAATGACCTTGAAGGTCCCGCCGTCGAGACCGATCACGAGCGTCCGTTGCTTCGACATAAGCGGCGAATCGTAACACAGGAGGCTCTGTGCTCTCTGTGCCTCTGTGCTCTCTGTATGCCAACGGCAATGGCGTTGCCGCACAGACTGCACGGAGGCACAGAGATCACAGTCCGAGAAGCTTTCTCGCCTGCAACACGATCGGCCGATCGATCATGCGTCCGTCGACGACCACGACACCGCGGCCTTCGCGCTCGGCTTCGTCGAACGCCGCAACGATACGCCTTGCACGGTCAAGTTCGTCGGCCGTCGGGGCATAGGCGCGAGCTACTGGCGCCACCTGCGACGGATGGATGATCTGTTTGCCGCCGAAGCCCATCGAACGGCCGACCGCGGCGTCGGCCTCGAGACCCTCGGGATCCGAGAAGTCGATGAACACTCCGTCGATAGGAATCGCACCGGCCGCGCGCGCCGCCGTCGCGACGACCCCGCGCCAGTATGCGAGCTCGGCGCCACCCTTCGTCCGTCGAATGCCCATGTCGGCGGCGAGGTCTTCGCTGCCGAGCGCGACCGCCACGACACGGGGCGTTGCTGACGCGATAGCTGCCGCGTGGACGATGCCTTTCGCACTCTCGATGAACGGACAGAGGTGAAACTCCGCTGACGCTCCGCCATAGAGCAGCAATTTCTCGGCATGGACCACGTCGGCTGCCGTATCGCACTTCGGAATGCAGATGCCGGCAAGCGGCAGTCGGGCGACGGCCGCAAGATCCGCCTCGAAATGCTCGGTGCCGGGCGCGTTTACGCGCGCGAAGAGCAACGGCCGATCGGGCCACGACTCGCCGATGATCGCCGCGAGTCCCTCGCGTGCGGATACTTTCTCGCCAATGCCGACGCCATCCTCGAGGTCGAGAATGACCGCAGGCGCATCGAGGCCGCGCGCCTTTCCAATCATCTTCGCACTGGCTGCCGGTACGAAGAGCATCGACGTGAGATCCATGTCGTTCATCGTTATTCCTCCTCGAGCGGCCACAACTGACCACGGGCGCGATCGAGGTCGGGATCCGAAGTCGACCCGAGCGCTATCTCGATCACCCGGTCTCCGTCCGAAACCGTTGTCTCAAAGCTGCCGCGTTCTTTCGCCCCCGAGCCGACGTGCAGGTCGTGCGTCTCACCGTCACGCGCGACGCGAACGTACGCGAATCGGCCGGTGCGTACGGGAATGGTGATCGTGTGCAGCCGTGCGGGCTCCGACATGCCGGCCATCCTACCGCGAATCGTCCGCGGCTGCCTGCAGGAACGGCAAACAATGGACTTGCGCCATTGGAACCCCTCGGGTACCGTCTGGGACGGTAGCGAACACTGGAGAATACGCGGGGTACGCCGGATGACGGAACGGACGAAGCTCACGGTCCTCCTGGCTGAGGATCACGCCGACAGTCGTGAAATGCTCGCGGTCATGCTGGAGATGGACGGTTATCGGGTTCTGCGGGCCGCGGATGGCGTCGAAGCGCTTGTGATGGCGCGCGCCAATCATCCCGACCTCGTGATTACCGACGTGAACATGCCGCTGATGAACGGCATCGACTTGATCCGGGCGCTGCGTGCCTCCGAGAACGGACTCGCTGAAGTTCCGATCGTCGCGATCTCGGCGCTCGGCAGCAGTTGCTGCCTCGACGCCCGCGACGCCGGCGCCAACGAAGCGATCGCCAAGCCGCTGGGTTACGACCAGATTCACGAGGTCGTCAGCCGGTTTCTGGAAGGAATGCGCTGAACAGGTCCGGGGTCAGATCTGTCAAAACGGACTGTGACCGGTAGTGGATCAGTCTGGGTTCGTCTTCCTTTGCGCCTTTGCGAGAAACTCTTCGAGCCGTCGAAGAGTTTCTCGCAAAGGCGCAAAGGAAGACGCAAAGGCGCAAGAGCAGAGGTGAGGCTCCACTTCCCTGCAACCCCCTTCGTTGTGTTCACCAAGTCGCGAGGTTAAGATTCGGCCCTGACTTCGGTCGGGGAACAGAATCATGATTCGAGAGCTTACAATGCTGGGGAACACGCCGGGAGGCGGCCTGACCGACTCGTTCGGCCGGCGCATCACCGACCTGCGCGTCTCGCTCACGGATCGCTGCAACTTCCGGTGCGTCTACTGCCTTCCGGAAGAGCACAACAACTGGATCGCCCGCTCAGAGATCCTCACCTACGAGGAGATAGCGAGGATCATCGCGATCGCCGTCCCCCTCGGCATCAGGAAAGTGCGGCTCACAGGCGGCGAGCCCCTGCTGCGACGCGACCTGTCGCGACTCATCGAGATGATCAGGGCCGTCGATCCCGACATCGACCTCGCGCTGACGACGAACGCCTACTTCCTTCCCGAGAATGCAGAGCAGCTCGCTGCGGCCGGCCTCAAGCGCATCACCGTAAGCCTCGACTCGATGAAGACCGCCAAGTTCGCACTCCTGACCGGCCGAGACGCGCTCTCCCCAGTCCTCGAAGGAATCGAGGCGGGACGCGCCGCCGGGCTCGGGCCGATCAAGGTGAACTGCGTCGTCATCCGCGGCTTCAACGAGGACGAAGTCGTCGACTTCGCCGGCTTCGCTCGCTCGCACGACCTCACGGTGCGTTTCATCGAGTACATGCCGCTGGACGGCAAGCCGGACTGGGATCGGACGCAGGTTGTCTCGGGCGCAGAGATGCTCGGGATGATCCGCGCACACTACGACCTCGAGCCGGTCGAGCGCTCGAGCCGCAGCGAAACGGCGACTCGGTACCGCTTCCGCGACGGCGCTCCGGGCGAGCTCGGCTTCATCACGACGATCACCGAGCCTTTCTGCGACGGCTGCAGCCGATTGCGGCTGACGGCGGACGGACGGCTCCGGACGTGCCTGTTCTCTTCGCGCTCGCACGACCTCAAGTCACTCGTCCGCGGCGGCGCATCGGACGACGAGATTCGACAGTTCCTCATCGCGACGGTTGCGACCAAGGAAGCCGGCCACGGCATCAACGAGCCGGGCTTCACACCTTCAGCAGAGACGATGGCCTCCATCGGCGGATAACCCAACCAAATCAATGACTGACATCTTCAAGATCCCGACCCGGGAGGTTCGCCTCACCAATGGCGAGACCATCCACCTCTACGAGACCTCCGGCCCGCAGGGCCACGACGTGCGAAAGGGCCTTCCGAAGCTCCGCCAGCCGTGGATCGATGCGCGCATCGCTCGCGGCGACACGAACTTCTCGCAGATGCACTACGCGCGGAAGGGCGAGATCACGGAGGAGATGCGTTTCGTCGCGCTCCGCGAAAACGTGGACCCCGAGTTCGTCCGCAGCGAAGTCGCGCGCGGTCGCGCCATCATCCCGGCGAACCGGCTGCATCCCGAGAGCGAGCCGATGATCATCGGCCGCAACTTCCTCGTGAAGATCAACGCGAACATCGGCAACTCTGCCGTCAGCTCGTCGATCGAGGAAGAGGTCGAGAAGCTGACCTGGTCGACGAAGTGGGGCGCCGACACGGTCATGGATCTCTCGACCGGGAAGAACATCAAGGAAACTCGCGAGATGATCCTGCGCAACTCGCCGGTGCCGATCGGGACCGTGCCGATCTACCAGGCGCTCGAGAAGGTCGGCGGCAAGGCCGAAGACCTCAACATCGACATCTTCATGGAAACGCTCGAGGAGCAGGCGAAGCAGGGCGTCGACTACTTCACGATCCACTCCGGCGTGCTGCTGCGCTACGTGCCAATGACGGCGAACCGCGTGACGGGAATCGTGTCGCGCGGCGGTTCGATCATGGCGAAGTGGTGCCTGACGCATCACAAGGAAAACTTCCTCTACACGCACTTCGAGGACATCTGCGAGCTGATGAAGCGCTACGACATCTCGTTCTCGCTAGGCGACGGCCTCAGGCCAGGCTGCGTGGCGGACGCGAACGACGAGGCGCAGTTGTCTGAGCTTCGCACGCTGGGCGAGCTCACCGAGATCGCCTGGAAGCACGACGTGCAGACGATGATCGAGGGTCCGGGACACGTCCCGATGAACCTGATCAAGGAGAACATGGACCTTCAGCTCGAGCTGTGCCACGAGGCGCCGTTCTACACGCTCGGGCCGCTCGTGACCGACATCGCGCCGGGATACGACCACATCACGTCGGCGATCGGCGCGGCGATGATCGGATGGTTCGGGACGGCGATGCTCTGCTACGTGACGCCGAAGGAGCACCTCGGACTGCCGGACAAGGAAGACGTGAAGGCCGGCGTCATCGCCTACAAGATCGCCGCGCACGCGGCCGATCTCGCGAAGGGGCATCCGGGAGCTCGCGAGCGCGACGACGCGCTCAGTCGCGCGCGATTCGAGTTCCGGTGGGAGGACCAGTTCGACCTGTCGCTCGATCCCGAGACGGCGCGCAAGTTCCACGACGAGACGCTGCCGTCGGACGCCGCGAAGCACGCGCAGTTCTGCTCGATGTGCGGTCCGCATTTCTGTTCGATGAAGATCACGCAGGACGTGCGGGCCTATGCCGAGTCGAAGGGCGTGGACGTCGAGGCGGCGATCGAAGTCGGGATGGAAGAGAAGGCTGCCGAGTTCCGGGCGAACGCGAAGGCGTAGCGGGAATGGAGAAGGGCCACGGATCAGACGGATCTAACGGATGAATACGGATCTGAGCGAGATGGCTTGTTCAGATCCGTATTCATCCGTTAGATCCGTTTGATCCGTGGCCCTTCTTTTGTTTCGAGCAGGACGGTGAGTTCCTCCATCCGGTCGATGAGAACGTCCGCACCGGCGTCGACGAGCTGCGCGGCGGATCGGAAGCCGTAGGTCACGCCGATCGTGTAGAGCCCCGCCGCGATGCCGGCCTGCATGTCGGTGTCGCCATCGCCGACGATGACCGATGTCTCGGGCACGGCGTCGCACGCTACGATTGCCGCGAGCACCGGTTCCGGCTCCGGTTTGCGCTGCACCATGCTGTCGCCGCCGATGACGACGCGCATGTGCCGCATCAATCCGAGATGCTCGAGGATAGACACCGAGAAGCCGTGCGGCTTGTTCGTGACCACGGCCATCGCGACCTCGCGCTCGGCCAGTGCCTCGATGGCTTCCGGAACGCCGGCATAAGCCGTCGTCGTTTCGAGATGCCTCCTTTCGTAGGCTTCCATATATGAAGGCAGGACCGCCGACTCGAGGTCCAGCGGCATCTCCGTAAGCGTCAGCGCCCTGCGGATCAACATCGAGACACCGTCCCCGACGAGAGGCGCGAGCCGCTCGACGCCCACCGGCGCAATTCCGTGCTCGCCGAGCGCATCATCGAGCGCCGCGGCGATGTCACGCCGCGAATCCACGAGGGTCCCATCAAGATCGAACAGCACGCACCGGACTACACTCGGAGGATTCCTGGCATTTCGCATCCCGTGCATCCTCCGTGAATCCCGACAATCCTGTCCACTCTCCCTGCCCCCACAAAAGCTAACCGAGTGTCCCGACCCGCTGTGGCACTACGCCCGGCAACAGCTCCTGCGGCGCGTACACCCGCAGCCACGGCGCGTCGGACTCGATCAGCCACCTTACGTGACGGCGAATCTCGGAGGCCGTCAGAACGATTGGCTCCGGCGCCGCCGGATCGCGGTCGAGCACCGCCATTTCGCGAACCGACTGCACGATCCGTCGGGCAACGTTCGGATCCACAGGAGGCGGTCCCGTTGGATCCGCATACCTCGCCGCCTCGCGAAATGCGAACTCGACATCGGGATCCAGCTCTATGACCGGCACGGTCGGGCGGCCGCCGGTGGCATCGGCCGACAGCTGACGACGCAGATGGGCGCGGACGCGTTCGGTCAGCAGCGCCGGCTCGGGCTCGCGCGGCGCGTTGGCCGCGAGGGCTTCGAAGATGCTCCGCAGGTCGCGAATGGATACTTCCTCCCCGACGAGCCGGCGCAGCACGTCGGCGAGCTGTGCGAGCGAGACGAGTCGCGGAACTACCTCGGCGACGAGCGCCGGATGCGTCGCCTCGAGCTGATCGGCGAGATCGCGGGCTTCCTGGACGCCGAGAAACTCGCCAGCTTGCGACCGCACGGCGCGCTCGACGATCCGGGCGAGCGCACCTGCGCGGGCCGTGACGGCGAGGCCAGCCTCGGCCGCACGGACCGCCGCGTCGACTCCGGTCCACGCGCCCTCGCGTCCCGTCACGATTCCGCCGTCTCCTGCGGCATCGATACGTAGTGCCGCGAGCTCACGTGGAGTGGCGCAAACCCATCGCTCGCGCTCTGACAGCGCGCCCGCCGCGCACGATGCTGCTCCAATCGTCACGTCGAAGCCGAGCGGCGGCATCCCGTCGACCGTCTCGACGACCGTCTCGGGGAATCGAACGCCGAGCGTCGTCCAGATGAGAACTCGCGCATCCCTCAACGCAGTGTCGAACGCATCCGGATCGTCCTCGACCAGCGCCGCCGCCAGGCGTGTCCCGACGCTCACGCGAATCGGCATGCCCGTCGAGAGCGTCAGTGCGCGGTCCGTGTGGCCGGAAGCGCCGGCAGATCCGGATTTCTGTCGCGAGCCGACGCGATTCCCGGGTCGCCGGAACCTCAGACCGCCGGCGACGGCAGAGAGCCCGGCGAACACGAAGAACGGCAGCGCTGGGAGTCCGGGAAGCAGTCCGAGGATCGCAAGCAGACCCGCCGTCGCCAGCAGCGCCTTCGGCTGCGCTGAGAACTGGTCGGCGATGTCGCCGCCGAGCGTGTCGCCGTCCGGCACTCGCGTCACGACGAGACCCGCCGTCGCCGATACGAGCAGCGACGGCAATTGCGCGGCGAGGCCGTCGCCGATCGTCAGGACGGCGTAGTGCGACGCCGCGGCGGACATCGACATTCCCTTCTGGAGCATTCCGACCCCGAGGCCGCCGACGATGTTCACGGCCACGATCGCCAGCCCGGCAATCGCATCGCCCTTGATGAACTTCATCGCGCCGTCGAGCGCGCCGTAGAGCTGTGACTCGCGCTCGAGCGATCGGCGGCGCTCCTGCGCATCATCGAGTGTGACGGATCCGGCGCGCAGGTCGGCGTCGATGGCCATCTGCTTTCCCGGAAGCGCGTCGAGGGTAAAGCGCGCGGCGACCTCGGCGACGCGCTCCGCGCCCTTCGCGATCACTATGAACTGGACGATCGCGAGGACGAGGAACACGACACAGCCGACGACGAGATTCCCTGACACTACAATCTTGCCGAAAGCTTCGACGATCCGTCCGGCGTTGCCGTCGAGCAGGACCAGCCGCGTCGTCGAGACGTTCAGGCCGAGCCGGAAGAGCGTCGCGAGGAGGAGGATCGACGGCAGCGCGGCGAGCTTCGACGAGTCGGCAACGCACAGCGCAACGAGCAGAAGTGCCAGTGAAACGGCAAGGTTCAGGGCGATGAGGAAGTCGAGGGCCGTGGGCGGCAGCGGCACGATCATCATGACGAGCACGGCGACAACGAGCGCCGCGAGGGCGACCTCGCCGGCGGGAAAGCGGCGGCCGGTTCGTGAGGAAAAAGGACTCTTCAATGCGTCGAGCCAGCGGTCGATCATCGGGGCCTCCGGGGATGTGGGTTGCCCCATGATCGGAAAGTGCGCGTGAGAGTTGAGTCGTTTCCACGATTTCTTTTCTCCTTTGCGTCTTTGCGAGTGCTTTGCGCCTTTGCGAGAAACCTCTCTGGCGAAAGAGGAGTTTCTCGCAGAGGCGCAAAGGACTCGCAAAGACGCAAAGGGACCGTCACACGGTGCTCGCGCCGACATTGCCCAAACCGCTATACTCCCGCCTGCCTGCCTCAGGACCCGGACCCGCGACTGGTCCTCACCTGCGGCGGCAATCCGGTCCCCAACGACTCTCATACATCACGAGCCACACGAACCGGCGACTGCCCGTCAGCGTTCCCCCCGCCTGTCGCGCCACCAGCCTTCGTTCTTCACTCGACGACGTGCTCAGGAGGATTCCCGTGATCGCATTGAATCGCTGTTACCGCGCCGCCGCTGCCACGGCCCGCGGGTGCGCGGCCATCGCAGCTGCCGCGTTTGTGTATTGGATTGCCGCCCCCACGGTTCTCGCCACGACGCTGCCGGCCGGCTTCAGTGAGACGAACGTCATCACCGGACTCTCGGCCCCGAACTCGTTTGTCTTCACGCCCGACAACCGGATTCTCGTCTGCCAGCAGGGCGGTGCCCTCCGGATCTTCGACATCAACGGAGCACCGCTCGGCACCGGTACCGCTCTGACGCTTTCCGTCACGAGCAACTCGGAGCGCGGACTGCTCGGCATCGCCCTCGATCCGGACTTCTCAACCAACGGATTCATCTACCTCTACTACACGACGAGCGCGGGCAGCCTGAACCCGCCTGCGACTCCCAAGAACCGTGTGTCCAGATTCACGATGAGCGGCAACGCCGTCCTTGGCGGTACCGAGGTCATACTGCTCGACCTCATTCCATCCGACGCGGGCAACCACAACGGCGGTCAGCTCCGCTTCGGCGCCGACGGAAAACTCTACGTCTCATGCGGCGACGGCGGCGCAAACTCGAGCAACAGCCAGAGCCTGACTACGCTTGCCGGCAAGATCCACCGGATCAACAAGGACGGCTCGATTCCGTCCGACAATCCGTTCTTCAACAACCCGGGACCCGGGGTCCGGAAAGAGATCTGGTGCTACGGACTGCGAAACCCCTGGCGATTCTGCGTGCAGCCCGGCACGAACGCGCTCTTCATCGCCGACGTCGGCCAGAATACGTGGGAAGAGGTGAACATCGGAGTCCCGGGGGCCAATTACGGATGGCCGACGGCCGAAGGTCAGTCGTCGAACTCCAACTTCACGAATCCGGTCTTCGTCTACAACCACAACGGAACCGGCGCGTCGATCACGGGCGGTGCGTTCTACACCGGCACGACGTTTCCGACCGAGTACCAGAACTCGTACTTCTACGGCGATTACGTCGACAACTACATCCGTCGACTCACGCTGAGTCCCACCAACGAGGTGCTGTCGGACGAGGCTTGGGGCACTGCGGCCGACGGTCCGGTCAACATCGAGTACTTCAACAACGCGATCTGGTGGACCTCCATCAACAGCGGCCAGATTCGCCGGATCACTTACGCGGCGGGCGCGAATCGCTCGCCAATCGCGATGGCCTCGGCGACGCCGATCGCCGGACTCGCGCCGTTCAACGTGACCTTCTCGAGCGCCGGCTCCTCGGATCCCGATAACGATGCGCTCTCGTACTCGTGGGACTTCGGCGACAGCACGACCTCGACAGTGCCGAATCCGACTCATCAGTACACCGGCTCGCCGCGCACGGTCACCGCCCGACTGACGGTCACCGACAACGGATCGCCAAACCTTGCGGACACGAGCATCGGTATCCCGATCGTCATCGGAACATCGCCTCCAGTCGCGACTATCGTGTCGCCGGTTGCGAACTCGATGTACAACGCCGGACAGACCATCAACTACTCGGGCACTGGAGTCGATCCGGAGGACGGCAACCGTCCGGCGAGCGCCTTCACATGGAAGGTCGTGTTCCACCACAACGATCACACGCATCCGTTCCTCGGGCCCATAACCGGCACGACCTCGGGTAGTTTCGTAATTCCGGATACTGGAGAAACCGCGACGAACGTCTGGTACGAGATCATTCTCACCGTGCGCGACTCGAGCAACGTGCCCGACACGAAGTCGACGCTCATCTTCCCGAACGTCGGCAACCTGCAGCTCAGGACCGTGCCCGCCGGACTGGACGTCACTCTCGACGGACAGCCGATGACGGCTCCGCTCGATACGACGTCGGTCGTCGGAATGAAGCGGCAGCTCGGTATCACGCTGCCGCAGACTGTCGGCGGCACGACCTACACGACGTTCAGCGGCTGGTCGGACGGCGGGACGCAGGATCACGAGATCACGACGCTGGCGGGAACGACGGTCTACGCGGCAGTGGCCGTGGCGGCCAACGCTCCGTCGCGGATTCCGCTGGGCGGAGACTGGGACGCGAACGGCGCGGCGTCGATCGGCCTCTACTTCCGGTCGTCGGGTTTCTACGCGCTCCGCAACACGAATTCACCTGGAGCGGCGGATCTGTTCTTCGGATACGGACCCGCCAACCCCGGCTGGGTCCCGCTCGGCGGCGACTGGGACGGCAACAACTCGCGAACGGCCGGACTCTTCAATCCCGGCTCTTCGACGTTCTTCCTGAAGAACTCGAACTCGCCGGGTGCAGCGAACCTCGTCTTCGGATTCGGCGGAGCGGGTACCAACCTGACGCCGATCTACGGCGACTGGGACGGCGACGGCGACGAGACGGTCGGTCTCTACGACCCGACGACCGGAGCGTTCTTCCTCCGTAACTCGAACACTGCCGGACCGGCCGATCTCGTGTTCACGTTCGGGGCCGGCGGAACGGACGTCGTGCCGATCGTCGGCGATTGGGACGGCAACGGGACGACCACGGTCGGGGTCTACATTCGATCCACGTCGACGTTCTTCCTTCGCAATTCGAACACGAGCGGCGGGGCGGATCTGGCGTTCAATTTCGGACCTGGCGGACTTGGCTTCGTGCCGATCTCGGGCAACTGGGACGGCGCGGGTGGCGAGTCGATCGGTCTGTACGACCTGACGAACGGCGCGTTCTTCCTGAAGAACACGAACTCGCCGGGCGGCGCCGATTCCACCTTCAACTTCGGTCCGACGGGACCGTGACACGACCGCGGAGCGGTCGAAGGAAATAGCCGTGGGTCGCGCGCGGGCGAGTGCAGCGAGCCTTCGCGCGACCCGCGGTACCTCCACCCAGAGCGCGCCGACCGCGG
>CAZQBW010000026.1:0-35096 GCA_964591515.1 uncultured Clostridia bacterium | reverse complement strand
CTTGTCGTACACGTACGTGCCATTGACCCAGGCCTTCTGGCCGAACCAGCCGCCGCCGACGGTGAGTCCGCCGCCGTTGACGTACGAGTTCGGGACGGTTCCGAGCGGCGTCTCGTAGTCGCTCACGCGGTTTCCACCGCCGCCGACAAAGAGCAGCCAGTGCTCGCTGCCCAGTTCGAACCCGCCGTTTCCGCTCGCCTGGCTGTTGTTCGAGCTCACGACGCCGGTAAGGTAACCGCGGACGCCAGGCTGCGAGGTCTCGTGCCCCTGGACCGCGTTCACGACGCCGCCGATCGCGCTCGAGCCGTAGAGCAGAGTCGCCGGTCCGCGGACGATCTCGATGCGTTCGAGGCTGAGGACGTCGACGGGTTCCGAATGATCGCCGGACTGGTTGCCGAGCGCTCCGATCTTAAGGCCGTCCTGGAGAACCAGGACTCTGTCGCCGTCGAAGCCGCGGACGACGGGGCGAGCGTTGCCCGGTCCGAAGCTGCGTTTGGCGATGCCGAGCTCGTGATCGAGGGCCTCGCCGAGCGAAACGGGATTGCGCGTCGCCAGCTGGTCCGAGCCGATGACGGATACTGCCTGCATCGAGTTCGACGTGATTTCTTCCTGACCGGACGCCGTTACGGTGACTTCCTCGCGGATGGAGGCGATGAGAAGGTTAATCTCGACGGTCTCGGTGGCGTTCTCGGCGAGGACGACCTCGAGGCCGCCGTCGTCGACGCGCTCGATGTGCGCCGTGATGCCGTATCGACCTGCGGCGAGGCCGGTGAACGCGAAGTGGCCGTCGGCCTCGGTGAAGACGGTCTTGCCGCCGGGCGATATCGAGACTCGAGCGTGCTCGACCGGTCGCTTGTCGTCGCCGATGGTGACGACGCCAGTGATGGAGCTGGTGCCTGTCCCGACGGCAACGGACTCGACCGCAAGCGCGCGTGCCATTGGAGATGCAAGTATCGCAACCAGCATGAATACGACTGCGCTTCGTCTGGCGTGAGTCCGACTCGAGTGGCTGAGGGTGCGGTCCGATGTCGGAGCAGGAGACGACGTTGTGTTCGGTTTCATTCGATCCTGAGGCTACCGACGACGGCGAGACGTCCGAACCTCAATTCAATGGACGGTCGGGAATGAGAGGTGAATGGCGATTCCGGACAGTGGACTGACCAGCGGCTCATGACGAGCTCGCTGCCGATTCTCCCCTTGGCGCCTCGAAACCGACGAGCCGGCCAGTCACCTGGCCCGGTGTCACGACCAGCGCCGCCGATGTCGCCATCCCGGCATCACGCAGCATCCGCGCAGTCCACTGGTTGCAGTTCCACCAGATCACGTAGTACTCGCGCCCCGGATAGAACCGCCCGACGTACCCTTCCACTGGCGGATATGCCGCTGGGCGCAGTCCATCGATGGTTCGGTCCATCTGCCCCTCGAGGATCCGGACGAGGCCCAATACTTCAGTTGAAGAGCACTCACGGACCGAAATGACGCCCCCGACCACGAACTCGTTCGGCGGCCGATCGTGGCCACGGACGTACACCACCGTCGGTGTGGGAACGAAGGCCGCGGCGAACAGCGAATCGGGGCAGAAGTTGGACTCCATGTAGAAGGAGCGATCGCCCCAGCCGTATTCGACTATTCGTGCCGATTCGTCACCCTCCGGTCCAAGCCGCCAGCCAGGCGCCTGCTCGACGAATATCGACGAGTGGTATCCCCAAGCGAGCACGTAGACGCGAAGCCGGACAGACGGATCCACCGCGGGCAACGGGACCTCGACAAGAGGCGGAGTTGCCACGGCCATGAACAGCGCCGGAAGACCGATGACCAATGCGAGAGCTGCAGCGAGGATGACGGACACCCGGGCGAGCCGGCGCTTCGTGGGTCGGGGAAACCTCACAGGCGGAAGAATACTCCCGAGTTGACCTCACCTGTCAGTTCGCTCTTCAGATCCGAATTCAAACAAAGTTCTTGACCCGAACAGTTCTCGGTTGTATTGTTCAGTTCGTGAACGAAATACCCAGTATTACGACGGAGCCGCTCTGGAAGCTGATTCTCCACGCCTCGCAGCGTGTCGAGGCTGCATTCGAGGCCGAGCTGGCGCCAATCGGCCTGTCGCTTTCGAAACTTAATGTTCTCGCCATCCTGCTCGAGGCCGGCGAGCCGATCCCATTGAGCCGGTTGGCGACGCGCCTGGCCTGCGTGAAGTCCAATGTCACCCAACTCGTCGATCGCCTCGAATCCGAGGGACTCGTGGCGCGTATCGACGATCCGAATGACCGCCGCGCCGTACTTGCTGCGATCACCGACCTTGGCCGCGGCAAGTCAGCGGAAGGCGCAGCAATCATGCAAACCGTTGATGCCACACTATTTGCCGGAGTCGATGCCGATGACCGAGCTCGCGTCGAGCGTTTTCTGGCGAGCCTGACCGCGGTACCGTGCGGCGGCTAAAAAAATTTGCGAACTTCGTACATCCCTGAACTGTACAGGGCTCGTACTGTTCAATTGGCGAAACACAGATGGTGGAAACGAGAGGACACGAAGATGACCAGCGAAACGCGTAACCTCATGACCCCGGTGCGAATTGGCGCTGTCGAGCTGAAGAATCGTATCGTGATGGCGCCGATGACGCGCAGCCGGGCCGGCGAAGGCCTTGCGCCGACGGAAATGAACGCGACCTACTATGCCCAGAGAGCCTCGGCGGGTCTCATCGTCACGGAAGCGAGCCAGGTTTCAGAGCGGGGAATCGGCTACACCTCCACGCCGGGAATCCACACCGACGAGCAGGTCGCGGGATGGCGCAAGGTCACGAGCGCCGTGCACGACCGGGGCGGGAAGATCTTCCTGCAGCTTTGGCACGTCGGACGGATCTCGCATCCGTCGCTTCAGCCTAACGGGGAACTGCCGGTGGCTCCGTCGGCGATTGCACCGGAGGGTGAGGTGTTCACGTACGAGGGGCCGAAGCCGTTCGTGACTCCACGGGCGCTCGAAACGTCCGAGATCCCGGGAATTGTCGCCGAGTATGCACACGGCGCGCGAATGGCCGAGAAGGCCGGATTTGACGGCGTCGAAATTCACGCTGCGAACGGCTACCTGATCGATCAGTTCCTGCAGGACAACTCGAACCATCGGACGGACGAGTACGGCGGTTCGGTCGAATATCGAGCCCGATTCATGCTCGAAGTAACCGAGGCGGTCGTCGGCGTCTGGGGCGCCAATCGCGTCGGAATCCGGCTCTCGCCGCGCGGAACGTTCAACAGCATGGGCGAGAGCAATCGTGAGGCGACGTTCTCGTACGCGGTCGAGCAGCTCGCCCGCTACAACCTTGCGTACCTTCACCTTATCGAGGCGATAGCCGGTCCGATGGCGAAGAGCGCGGTCGAGGGCGAGCGGCTGACGCCGCGACTTCGTGAGCTCTTCCACGGTCCGATCATCGCGAATGGCGGGTACGACAAGGCGACGGCAGAGGCGGTGATCGACCGCGGCGAAGCGGACCTCGTGGCGTTCGGCGTGCCGTTCATCGCGAATCCGGATCTGCCGGAACGGTTTGCGAGCGGGGCTCCGCTGGCGAAGCCCGATCCGGCGTTGTTCTACATGGGCGGGGAACGCGGGTACGTCGACTATCCGGCATTGGAGGTGGTGCAGCGGTGAACTCTCAGGCAAAAGAGATGAATTCGGTCGCTGGGGCTGGAAGGCCTCGCCTGGTGAAGGCGGCCGCCAGGGCGGCCGATCGCGAGGCGCGGCTGCAGCGGGCGCGCGAACTGCGTGCGAAACGCGAGCTCTCGCTCAACGCGATTCTCAATCGAGCGGCGGGATGCGCGCCGCGCAGTCCGCGGGCGATGTTCGACGCTTTGTTTCAGGCAGCCGAGGGTTGAGGTTCGAAACAATGCGCGAAGCGCTTTGGACTGCGGCGTGAATCGCCGCTTTGGATCGATCCAAGGCGGCGATTCACGCCACACTCCAAAGCGCTTCGCGCATTGCTCGGCGAAGTACCGCTCCGCTACTCGCCGTACCGGTAAGTCGCGATTCCCCCGTTGCTGTTGCGGAAGCTGACGACGACGACGCCTCCACGGCTCGCGACGTACTGACCGATTGTCTGCCCGGTGATCAGGTTGCCCTTCTGGATCACCTTCGTAGCTTCCTTCTTGACCTTCGCAGCCTTGACGAACGGAATGCCGTCCACGAAGACCTGGACCTCATCCGAGAAGCCCGTGCCTGCCGCCACGATCTTCGAGCTCTTGACGCTTACCTGTTCGAGTTCGGCAGCAGCCACGTTGCCGCTGGCCTCGTTCGTCGGACCGCTCTCTCCGGTGTCGTACTGCGCCGTGACGACGAAGAACGATCCGGCCGGTGACGTCGGAATCGTCACCGTCGTCGTGCCTGCGGGCACCTGCGAGAAGAAGTTCGCGGGTATCGGCGCCGTACCCGGCCTGTTCGACCGGTAGATGTTGTAGCCGACGAGCGTTGCCCGGGGCTCTCGCGGCGTTGTGACCGTGTTAGCCATCGGGATCACGAGCGTGCCCGGCGAGCGCGGACGGAGCCGCGTGACGACGAGCGAGCGCGGCGGCGGGAACGGTACCGGCTCTCCGAAGTCAGGCGGGAGCCAGTCGAGCAGGACGGTCTCGCCGGCCCGGACCCCGAGATCCTCGAGACTCGTGTTGTTGAAAGGATCCGGGTCAGACGACGAGCTGCTCGAGATCGCGCTGATCAGCAGCGACGAGCCGGTCGACGCCGTGACCTGCACCGTGATTCGCACGGTGACCCGGGACCCGACGACCATGCCGCCGATCTGCGCGCGAATCGTTCCACCGCTGCCCGGCTCAGGAGCCGTCACGGTTCCCTGCGTCGTCGAGACGTCGCGCAGCCGCGTTCCGGGTGGAAGTGTCTGGGTCATCACAACGTCGGTGGCCGGGTCAGGTCCGGCGTTCTCGACGTCGATCACGATGATGGACTCGGATCCGCTCACCACCTCGGGAGGATCGAGCAGGATCGAGGTCGAGATATCCGACTGCAGCGCCGTGATGGCAACGATACCCTGGGTCGAGGTGGCATTGTTCGCCTCGTCCGGGTCGGTGGTCAGCGTTGAGAGTGACGCCGAGGTGGTGATCGACGCACCATCGGCCGCCGTGACGATGCATGCGATCGTGATGACCGCGGTCGCTCCGTTCGGCATGTCGCCGAGCGTGACGATGATCGGCCCGGATTCGCCGACTGCCGGCATCGTGGCGGTGCCTTGCGTGAGCTGGATCGAGCTGAAGACGGTGCCCGTGGGCGTGGCTGTCTCGACTGTCACGCTCGCGGCCGCGACCGGACCATTGTTCGTAACCGTCATCGTCGACACGAGCGTGGACCCGGGTCCGACGGGATCGGGCACGTTTACGATCGTGAGCGAGAGGTCGGCGATCTGGACGATGGTGACGCCGCCGCTCGCAATGTTGTTCGTCGTGTCGGGATCGATCGTCGTGGACGACACCGTCGAGTCGATTGCCACGAGCGATCCGTCGGCAATCGTCGTCAGGGCGCGAAGGGTGATGACGGCCGTTCGTGTGCCGCCCGCTGGCGTCACCCCAGCCCAGGTGCAGATCACGTCGCCCGACGTTGCGCCCACGTCCGGAACGGAGCACGTGCCTCCGTCAGCCGTCGCGGACTCGAAGGACATGCCGGCCGGAATCGGCGTCACTATGGCGAGATTGACGGCGTCGCTCGGTCCGAGGTTCGTTGCCGTCACAGTGTAGGTGACAGTCTCGCCGGCGTTCACGGTCTCGGGCTCTGACGTGCTTGCGAGGGAGAGGTTCGCCGATGCTCCCACGGACGTCATCTCAGCCGCCATGTTGTTCCCGGGGGTGGCATCCGGAGTTGCCGACGCGATCGTTGCCGTCGCTGCAATCGTCGACCCATCCGGCACACTCGGCAGAACGTTGACCGTGATTGAGAACGATGCGGATGCGCCTGCTGCGAGCACCGGATTCGTGCACGTCACGGCTCCGGTCCCACCCGGCGCCGGACCCGTGCAGCTCCATCCCGGCGGCGCGGTGACGGCGGCGAATGTCGTACCGGCAGGAGTCGCCTGCGACACGGCGACGGTCAGCGCGTTGCTCGGCCCGCCGTTCGTGACGTTTATGCTGTAGGACAGCTGCGTTCCGGCAACAACGGGATTCGGCGTCGCGATTACGCCGATGGAGACGTCGGCCGACACGGCGACGGTCGTCGAATCACCGGCCGAGTCGTTGGCGCCGTTCGGATCAGTGGTGGCGCTCGAGACGTTCGCGGTTGCCGGGATGCTGGTTCCGTCCGGAGTCCCGGGAGCGACCGTGACCGTCAGCGAGAAGGCAGCGGAGGCGCCACTGGATAGGACGGGAGCCGTGCACGTGACTGGGCCCGTACCGCCAATCGGCGGCGACGTGCAACTCCATCCGCCCGGCGCAGCGACGGCGGCGAATGTCGTGCCAGGCGGCGTCGACTGGGTCATGGACACGGACTGTGCGTCGCTCGGTCCCGCGTTCGCGACGTTGATTGCGTAAGTCAACGCATTGCCCGCGACGACCGGATCCGGGGCGCCGACGACCGTGATCGAGAGGTCGGCCTGGGCGTCCACCGTCGTCGTGGTGTTCGTCGAATTGTTGACGTTGTTGGAATCGGCAGTAGCGGACGTGACCGAGGACGTCGACGTGAGCAGGGTGGCATCCGGAGTGTTGGCCGGAACGTCGACCGTCAGCGAGAAGACCGCGACGGCTCCGGCGGGAATCGACGGATTCGTGCACGTGATCGTTCCGCCACTTCCGATCGGCGGCGTGGTGCAGCTCCAGCCGGGAGGCGACGAGAATGCGGCGAACGTCGATCCGACCGGGACCTGCTGGGACAGCGATCCCATTGAAGCGTCACTCGGACCGCCGTTCGTGACGGTCGTGCCGAGAGTCAATACTCCTCCAGCTGCCACAGGATCTGGATTGTCCGTCACGGCGATCGACAGGTCCGCCACCGCGTTCACCGTCGTCGTGGCTGCCGCGTTGTTGTTGGCCGGCACCGGATCGGGAGAAGCCGACGACGCCATCACGCCACTGTTTAGCATCGTCCCGCCGGCCGACGGCGGGACGGCGACCGTCACGGAGAAGAACGCCGAGCTGGACGGCGCCATCGACGGCGCGTTGCACGTAATCGGGCCGTTGCCGCCAATCGGTGGCGTGGAGCACGACCAGCCTCCGGACGGCGCTATCGAAACGAAGGTCGTACCCGCGGGCATGGTCTGCGTGAACGTCGCCATCGTCGCCATGCTGGGGCCGGCGTTCCCGACTGTGATCGAGTACGACAGGTTGCCGCCAGCAATGACGGGGTCCGGTGCGTCCGCGATCGTCGAGCTGATGTCGGAAGACACGGTGACGGCCGTGCACGCCGAGAGCTCGGATGTCGCCGGCGTGGGAGTCGCGGTGTTCGTCGCGGTCGCGACTATGACTGATCCCGGCGGTGTTGCCGGTGCGTTGACCGTGAACATTGCGTTACCCGCGCCGTCGGTCATCACCGTAAACGCGCCAAGCAAGGTCTGCGCCTCGCCAGGATTGCAGGCCGAATTCGAGTAGAACACGAGCTCAAAGGGAATGCCCGGCGTCGAGTTCAGCGTGCCCGAAATCGTCGTAGCCCCGGGGATCGCGACAGCGGACACGATGACCGGGAAGTTCTGCAGTCCGTTCGGACCCGCATCGACGTCCCCCGCATCGTTCGGAGTCGGCCCGTCCGCGTTGAGGTCGATGGGCGGTGCGCCGCAGGCGATGAACCGGTTTCGCCGCAGGTCAGACGAGGCGGCGCCGGTCACCAGGATCGGCTGCGTGATCTGAACGAAGGTGTTGTCGGTACAGACTACGTTCGCGGTGATGTTGACGCCGCCGGAACTCTGCCCGATGAAGTTCGAGACGACCGAAACGCCGGAGGCCGAAGCCACTACGCAGGTCCCGTTCCCGTAGATGTTGTTGGCCGTGATCGATACGTTCATCCCGCTGGCATTGATGCCTGCGCTCGAATGCTGAACCACTTCGTTTCCCGAGATTCCAGTGTTGTTTCCACCGGCAATGATGCCGTTGGCGCCGTTGCCGTAACCGACCATTGCCGCCGCGTCGAGCCCTATGTAGTTGCCCTGGATGTTGTGAGACTGTGCCGGCGCGTTGACACCGCCTCCGGGATTCGCAGTGATCACGTTGCGGTCGGTGACGGTCGGGCCACCGACGTTCGTGGCATTCGCTCCGGAAACGTTCACGCCGAACGCGCCGTTGCCGAACGGCGCATTCCCGGTGACGGTCATGCCGATGTAGTTGCCGGCAATGGTATTACTCGTTCCGCCGGTGTTCACCACTACGCCGTCGGTCGTGTTTCCCGAGATGATGTTGCGGCTACCCGCCGGGCCGCCGACGGTGCAGGCCGTCGTGCCGATCATTCGGCATCCTGACGCGACGTTGCCCGGACCGGCCGTTCCGGTGGCATTCGGACCAAGGTAGTTGCCCTGGATCATCGCGCCGACCGTGTTGCTCAGCTGCACGCCGTCGCTGTTCGCCGTCGAGACGTTGCGCGCCGCCGGAACCGTTCCGCCAATCGTGTGACTGTCAGAGCCGGCCTCGCCTCGTATGCCGTCGCTGGCGTTCGCGATGACCGTGACACCGCCGGTGTCGATGCCGACGAAGTTGCCGTCGACAGTGTTTGCGTCGCCCGATGCCGACGGGAAGAAGATGCCGTTTCCGGTCAGTACCGATCCGGGAAACCCCGTGATCGAGAATCCGCGAATAAGCGTAGAGCCGCCGACGACCTCGAATCCGTTCGCTGTTCCTGCAATTGCGGCTCCGTGAACACGGACGACGGGAGTGCCCGCATAACCGGGCTGCGTCGTGGCGTCGATCGAGCAGACACCGGTGACCTGCGGCAACGCCGTCGCGAGGGTGATCACGTGCGGTCCGCCACCGGGGATTGCGAAAGTGATGGAATCGAAACCCGCTGCCCCGTTGGCGTCGATAATGGCCTGCCGCAGCGAGCCGGCCCCGGCGTCAGCCGTGTTGCTGACGATGAATGTGAGGCGAGGCGACGAGACAATCGTCGAGGGCCGCGGGTCGCCAGTGCCGAGCAGCACGAGGTCCGTTATGGCATCGGCGTTGAGCTGCATCGGAATGACGGCGGTGGTCTCGGTCGGCGTCGAGATCCGCTCGACGACGGCATCGAACGACGGCCCCAGCTTGTTCGCTTCCAGCTCGCTGCCATTGATCAGCAGGGCGGTCGTGTCCGGACCGTCTGACAGGACGAGGTCGTCGAGGCCAACATCGGAAAGCCGTGCGGCCGTCAGAGTGTGTCGCGTGTCGCCAGGAGAAGAGGGGACCCAGACGTCCTCGAGCAGGGCCCAACTCGAAGACGACGAGAGCGTCGACAGCGGTGGCAGTGAGGCGGCAGGAACTTTGAAATCCCGCTCGCCCGTCTGTGCAATGACGTGGACGCGCCCGTCACGGTCGCGCATCGCGATGTCGCGACGCTTCGATCCGGAGAAGTTGCCAATGGCGACGGCGACCGGCTCGAACGCGAGGTCGCGAACGATGACCCGGCTGTCGAATGAACGGTGGTCGCGCGAATCAGGACTGACGCCGTTGAGAACCCAGACCGACGAACCCGACACGCCAACGATGTCGGTGGGCCCGTCGTCGCCCACCCGGCCGATCTCAAGGTCGACAGGAGCGGCAGGAACGGCGATTGACTCGGGCGATGTCCCGAACGCCTGGGATCCCGCGGTGAGCACGGCCAGCCGGGGGCCGTCCGCCGTTGACAGTCCGAGCACGATATCGGCGTGCGCGTCCAGTAGTCCGACGTCGCCACTTGCGAATGCCGTTACAGACCCCGGAAGGTCGATCGATCGAGCCTCGGCAAGTCCACCCTTTCCGTCACCCGACATCAGCGAGACCGATGTCGATCCGGTCCGAGTCGCGACGACATCCAGTTGGCCATCGCCGTCGAAGTCACTCGCGGCGACGAAGTCGGGCATGAATTCGATTGCGCCCGTCGACAGCACGCCCAGGAATGGCGCATCGGTGAATGTACCCTCGTCGCGTCGAGTCTGCGCTTCCGGCGCGTTCGGGTAACGGGCATCGACGTTGCCACGCCAGACCGCAATGCTGCCGGATTCCTCGCTGCCGTACGCCGCAACGAGATCCGGCGTGCCGTCTTCGTCCAGGTCGGCGCTCGAGACCGAAGTCGGGTGCAGCCCGGCAATAGCCGCTGGAATGTCATCCGCCGTCTCGGGCAGCGAGGGGATCGACCTTACCGAGAGCCTGGGCCCGGCGGTTCCCAGCACCGTCGACAGCGGCTGCGCGGCCGACCGCGATGCTGACAGCGAAGAGTCCTCGCTCGAGACGCGACGCACCGACGTGAACGCCACGAGCGACGATCCGAGAACAAACAGACCGACAGCGACAGAGACGAACAGGTGGCGACGCGGCATGGGGGACCCTCGTTGTTGTTTACTGCGGAAAACGGAAATGAAATACACGAATAACACGGCTGAAGGGGGTGGGGCAAACCGCCTCAGTCGAATGAGCGAACCGAGCGCGACTACAGGGACTTCTACTCTGGACTGCCGCGGAGCGGGGCAACCGGACGGGCCACGGATTGCACGGGTCTCACGGATGAGTACGGATCCGAATCCAGACTCAGATCCGTGCGCATCCGTGAGATCCTTCCGATCCGTGGCCCTTCTGTTTTCCCCTGTCGTACACTGGCAACCGTGCCCGGCACGCATTATCGAGTAGTCATCATTGGCACGGGCTTCGCCGGGGTCGGAATGGCGATTGCGCTAAGGCGGGCCGGCATACACGACTTCGTCGTCCTCGAGCGGGCCGAAACGGTCGGCGGCGTATGGCGCGACAACGTGTACCCCGGCTGCCAGTGCGACATTCCCTCGCACCTATACTCGTACTCGTTCGCGCCGAAGGCCGACTGGACGCGCTCGTACCCACTTCGCGAGGAGATCTGGCGATACCTCGAGGACTGCACCGACCAGTTCGATATCCGCAGGTCGATCCGGTTCAACACGACGGTCACTGCTGCTCACTGGGACGAGGATTTCCGTCGCTGGCGCATCGAGACGCCCGATGGAGAATGGACGGCGGACGCGCTCGTCGCCGGCGTCGGCGCGTTGTCGGAGCCGAGTCTTCCCGACATACCGGGAATCGAGTCGTTCGAGGGCCCGATGTTCCATTCGGCGACGTGGCGTCACGACGTGGATCTCGGGGGGCGCAACGCAGCGGTCGTAGGTACGGGTTCGTCGGCGATCCAGTTCGTCCCGAGAATTCAGCCGCTCGTCAAGCGACTCGTCGTCTTCCAGCGCACGCCTCCGTGGGTCGTGCCGCAGATGGACGCGGCGATCGGTCCCGAATGGCAGCAGCGTTATGCACGCCATCCGTGGATGCAGCGACTCGTCCGGCTCTGGCAATACTGGAGCCGCGAGGTCACCGTCTCGGGGTGGACGAGAATGTCGTTCCTGCGACATCTCGCCCGTCGGATGGCGACGAAGCACCTCGAGAAGCAGGTTCCGGATCCCGAGTTGCGCCGTCGCCTGACTCCACCTTACGAGATCGGCTGCAAGAGGATCCTGCTCTCTGACGCCTGGTATCCGGCGATCCAGCAGCCGAACGTCGAGCTCGTCGAGACGGGCGTCAGCGAGATAAGGCCCGGAGCCGTCGTCGGCGCCGATGGCGTCGAGCGCGAGGTGGACGCGATCATTTTCGGTACGGGGTTTCGAGTGACTACCCATCCGGGGTTCGATCACATCGTCGGACGCAATGGCGTCAATCTTGGCGATCACTGGCGCGAGAAGGGAATGGAGGCGTACCTAGGCACCACGGTCGCGGGATTCCCGAATCTCTTCCTGATGACAGGTCCGAACACCGGACTCGGTCACTCGTCGATCGTCTTCGTCCTCGAATCGCAGTTCGCTTACGTGCTCGGGGCGTTGCGGGCCATGGAGGAGCGCAGGGTTGCGGCCTTCGATCCGAAGCCCGCCGTGCAGACCGCGTACAACGCCGAGATTCAGCGACGGATCACGAAGAGCGTGTGGAATTCCGGCGGCTGCAGCTCGTGGTACCTCGACGCGCGCGGGCGCAATCCGACGCTGTGGCCCGGTTCGACTGTCGAGTTCCGGCTTCGACTGCGGAAATTCGACGCCGATGCGTACGAATCGATCGAGCGGCGCCAGGTAACCGCGGATTCGCCATCCGCTGTTGCGGCTGCCGCCGGCGACTGAGAACCGCTGAAGGAAGTCCGTCAGACTTTCGCGGCGAAGCCGGCGTCCAAGCAGCGCCGAAACGCTCTCGCGCCGCTTCGAGTTGAACGCTAAGCGTTCCGGTCAATCCTAGCCATTTTCAGGAGTAACGGATCATGAATCCTCTGCGGAAGTACTTCTTCACGGCCATTCTCGGCGTGTCCCTGATGTTCATCGCGCCGTCGGCACTGCACGCACAGGGCGAAGGCCATGACGGGGCCCGCGTTCGTGGAAAGATCACGGCCATCAACGGCACCACGATCTCGATCGCGCGCCGCGACGGGACGGCGATGTCGATCGCCACGACGGCGGAAACGACCTTCACGATCGACGGTGAGCCTGCGACGCTCGCGGATTATGCCGTTGACGATCCCATCACGGCGCGCGTTCATCCCGACGGCAGCGGCGGAGTCGTTGCCGATGACGTTAGAAGCCGCAGCGTTCGTCCGCCGCAGCACGGCGGACGGGTGGCCGGTGAGGTCGTGAGCGTTGACGCCGGTCAGGGGTCGATCACGATCACGGGACGCGAAGGCAACTCGCTTGTGATCTTCACGACTGCCGAGACGCATATCCTGCGTAACCGGCAGCCGGCAACAGTCGCTGACTTCGTCGCCGGAGATCGCGTGAAGGCGCACGGAGAGCGCGATCCGAACGGTCAGTTCATCGCGGATCGCGTGCTCGGTGGAACGCGGCCGGCGGAGTAGTCCGGGCGCCGGGACATCCAGGCGTAGCCGTACAGAGAGCACAGAGCCACAGAGAACACAGGGTCCATAAACATCGTGACCCTGTGTTCTTCGTGCCTCTGTGCCCTCTGTACGGCCACGCCTTCTCTTTTCTTCAGCTAAACCGGGTTGTGCCAGCCGCCGACCTCGTCGGCGAACTTGTCGGCTTCCCTCGGTCCCCAGGTCCCGGGCTCGTACTGATACACGGGTGTGACGTTGCCGAGGATCGGTTCGACGACCGCCCACTGCGCCTCCACGACGTCCTCGCGCACGAAGAGCATCTTGTCGCCCCGCATCGCATCGGTCAGTAACCGCTCGTACGCTTCCATCTCGTCGTTCTGATCGATCTTGACCGGCGAGAGCTCGACAGACTGCGACGCCATCTCGCGCCCGGGCTGCTTGATGCGCGCACCGAGTCCGATGGCCAGATCCGGTCCGAGCCGGAACCGGAAATAGTTGCGTCCCGTCACACTGCCGAGGGGTGGTCTGCGCAACTTGACGAGGGCCTCGGTCGCCGTGACCGGCATGTTCTTGCCGGCGCGGATGACGAACGGAACGCCGGCCCAGCGCCACGAGTCGATTTCGAGCCGCACCGCGGCGAAAGTCTCGACCTTGGATTCGGGATCGACGCCGGGCTCCTCCGTGTATCCGCGAAACTGACCGCGGACGATGTGGTCGGCGCTGAGCGCGGGCATGGTCCTGAGGATCTTCGCGAGCTCGTCGCGAAGGGCTTCCTCGTAGTTGAGCGTAGGAGGCTCGATTGCGAGGAATGCGATGACCTGCAGCAGATGGTTCTGCACGACGTCGCGAATCGCACCTGTCGCGTCATAGAACTTGCCGCGGCCCGCGACGCCGAAGTTCTCGGCCATCGTGATCTGCACGCTCTCGACGTAGTTGCGATTCCAGATCGGCTCGAGAAACGCATTCGCGAAACGGAAGAAGATCAGGTTCTCGACCGAGTCCTTCCCGAGGTAGTGGTCGATGCGATAGATCTGTGGTTCCGGAAAGACGGTGTGGAGCGTGCGGTTGAGCAGCTTCGCCGACAGCAGGTCGTGGCCAAAGGGTTTCTCGACGATGACGCGGGCATCGTTCGCGCAACCGGAAGCACCGAGCCCCTCGACGACCGTTCCGAACAGGATCGGCGGAATGGCAAGGTAGTGCGCGGGTCTGCGCGCCGAGCCGAGCTCGTCCCGCAGCTTCTCGAAGGTCGCCGGGTCGCCGTAGTCGCCATCGACGTATCGGAGCAGGCCGATGAGCTTCGCGAAGGCAAGGTCGTCGACTCCGCCGCCGTGCTTCTCGAGGCTGGCGCGAGCCCGCTCCCGCATCTGCTCGAGCGTCCAGTCCTGCTTCGCGACGCCGATGACCGGCACGTTGAGCGTGCCGTGCTTGATCATCGATTGCAGCGCCGGAAAGATCTTCTTGAATGCGAGGTCGCCAGTGGCGCCGAAGAAGACGAGAGCGTCCGAGTGATTGACGGAGAGCGACTGATTCGTCAGCAGCATCGTCGCGGCGGAACGTCGTGAGCTCATGGGGGATGGTTCTCTGGTCCGAAATTCGGAAACGCGATATGTCTCGTGAAGACCTTATTGGTGCACTAGCCGGGTCATCCCGCGCCGGTTCTCAGTTCGTCAGGATTACTGTGAAGCCGATCGGAGTGGTGAACGACCCGCCAGCGAGTTGGGCCGGATTGTCGGGCTTGACGAAGAGCACCGTCACACGTCGCTGCGAATCGCCATCCTTGAAGGCGGGATCGTCATAGGCGACCACGCTCCAGTCTCCCCTTGGCACGTTGAAGAAGAGCTTTCGAAAAAAACCTGCGGTCGGCGAAGGTGTAATGCTGACGTTGTACGACTTGATCCCACGTTTCCCGTCGAGATCGACCACCTGCTGACGCACGGCCTCCTGCGAGTCCTTCAAGACTATTGTGAGCTTCTCCGTCGATCCCGAGAGAGCGTCGGAAGGCCACTGCGCGACGATCGTCGCCGTTCGGAAGTACCCGTTCGGGAGGATCACCGGATTGTTCGCGGACCCGAGTGGATCGCCCGTCGTGGACGATTGCGCACTCCCGGAGCCGGCAGCCGATGAGGCAGTTCGAACCGAGCCGTCGGCAAGACCGCGTCCAGGCTCCGCCTCGCAAAAGCAGACCACTCCGATGACGGCAAGAGGCAAGACGAGTCGGACAATTGGACTTCGACGATCGTGGCGTATCATTGATTCTCCTGAAACTCGATTGCTGTTTCCCGAGACGCCGGTATATCTCCGATCCGGTGTACGAACAAGTCAAATCCGTTGGGCGAAGGCGCTCTGACGTATGCACAAAAGCACGGGATAACGATCTTGCCCTTTTGCCCTGTCTGCGCGACGGACTTCAAAGGTGCCGCCGAAATGTGCCCACGCGACGGCGCTCTGCTCGTGGAGACTGATCCGCTTGTCGGACAGACTCTTGATGGGAAGTACCGGGTAGACGCGCGACTCGGCGCCGGGGGCATGGGCGCCGTCTACCGAGGGACACAGATCGTCCTGCAGCGGCAAGTAGCCATCAAGGTGATCCTCGGCTCCGGCGCCGGAGTCCCTTTGACGGTCCGTCGATTCGAACAGGAGGCCCTCGCGGTCGCCCGCCTTCGACACCCTCACATCGTCGCCGTGCACGATTACGGTGTTGCATCGAGTGTTGGCGCGTACCTCGTCATGGAGTTTCTCGAGGGACGATCGCTGCGCGATGAGATTCGACGCCGCGGGCGCGTCCCCGTCCGTGAAGCACTCGAGTGGTTCGCCCAGATCTGCTCCGCCGTTCACGCAGCGCACACGGCCGGCCTCGTTCATAGGGATCTGAAGCCAGAGAACGTCATCCTCGAGCCGTCCGACGACCAGCGGATCGCCAAGGTGCTCGACTTTGGCATCGCGAAGTTCATGTCCGAAAGCGAGATGGCCGTGACACCGCTGACGGGCTCTGGAGGCATCGTCGGGACGCCTCACTACATGTCGCCCGAGCAATGTCGCGGTGAGCCGGTCGGTCCTGCGAGCGACATTTACGCTCTCGGTTGTGTCCTCTACGAATTGCTGACGGGACGGCCTCCATTCCAGGGCGAGTCCACGCATGCGCTGCTCTACCAACACGTATCGGTGACCCCGACTCCGCCTTCCAAGCTTGTTCCGGATATGCCGGAGTATCTGGACGCCGCAATCCTCAAGGCACTCGCGAAGGACCTTCGGGACCGTTTTCCTACGGTTACCGAGTTTCGAACTGCCCTTGGGATGAGAGTATCTGGTGGTCTGGTCGACTACCTGGCGTCCATCGATACGCTTCCGCTTGCGGCAAACCTCGCCTCCGAAAGCCTTGCCGACGCCCGGATCCGCGTTCCCAACAACCTGCCGGCCGAGGTCTCCCGGTTCATCGGGCGCGTCCGCGACGTGACCGACGCACGGGAGCTGCTCGGAACAACGCGGCTCCTTACGGTGACTGGTTCCGGAGGTATCGGCAAGAGCCGCCTCGTGCTGCAGGTCGTCGCGCGGACAGCCGATGACTTTGTCGATGGCGTATGGATTGCCGATTTCGGAGCGCTGAGCGATCCCGCTCACGTCGACCGCGTCGTCGCGAGCGTCTTTGAGCTCGGTGACGAGCCCGGACGCCCGGCCCGCGAAGTCGTGATCGGACACCTTCGGAACCGGCGAGTTCTCGTCGTGCTCGACAATTGCGAACACCTCATCGATGCGTGTGCGTCGCTTGCAACGGCGCTCTTGCGTGGATGCCCGGGACTTACACTGGTGGCGTCCAGTCGCGAACCGCTCTCCATCGATGGTGAAACGGTTCTGCAATTGGATCCGCTCCCGGTTGCGGATCCTGTAATGGCACGCACGGCCGCTGAGGCCTTCGATTGCGATGCCATACGGCTATTCGTCGACCGGGCGCGTCTGGCGCGCCCCTCGTGGTCTCTCTCGGACGAGGATGCACCACTCGTTGCGACTGTCTGCCAACGACTTGACGGCATTCCACTTGCGATCGAGCTGGCGGCCGCGCGCGTCAAGGCGCTGTCGGTGCCGCAAATCCTCGATCGACTCTCCGGGCTCGCGCTCCTGTCCGGTGGTGGCCGCTCGGCCCCGGCAAGGCACCAGACGCTCGAGGCGACAATCGAATGGAGCTACAACTTGCTCGACGATGACGAGCGCTTGCTGATGCAGCGTCTCGCGGTCTTTGCGGGCGGATGGATTCTCGAAGCCGCCGAGTCGGTAGCATCCTCGGACTCTCTCCAGTCGGATGCCGTTTTTCCGTGTCTCGAGCATCTCGTCGAGAAGTCGCTCGTCGTGATGGACGAGCAGCAGGACGGAGCCAGATACCGAATGCTCGAGACGATCCGGACGTTTGCTGACACGCGGCTCAAGGCGTCAGGAGATTTCGACTGGGTCGCGTCCCGGCATCGGATGTGGGTGATCGAGTCGGTCGAGCGTGCCTTCGTCGATTTTGGCGGCGAGAACCACGAACGGTGGCACCGCCGGGTGTCTCTTGAACACCGGAATGCACTGGCGGCGCTCGAATGGGGCAGCAAGGTCGCCGAAAACCCGTCCGAGAACCTTCGACTCGCGGTCTCGCTCGGGGCGTTCTGGGAGACGTACGGATTCTGGGATCTCGGCCGTCGATGGCTCGAGGATTCGCTGTCGGCCTGTTCTGGGGCCGACGAGTTCATGCGTGCACGGGCGTACTTCAGACTCGCGTCCCTTGCCCAGCGTCAGAGCGAATTCGCTCGCGCCGAGTCCCTCTCGCGCCAATGCCTCGAGCTCATTCGCGGCACCGATCGGGTTCGGATGATCGCCGAGACCCTCACGCAACTCGGCAGATGTGTTGGATCGCTCGGGCGGTTCAGTGAGCAGCGGACACTGCTGCTCGAGGCTCTAGAGATGCATCGCAAGGTCGGTACGCCAATTACAGTCGCCAGCACGCTGCAGGGGCTTGGCGCTGCGGCGATCGAGTCCGGCGAGTTTGCCGAGGCGGACCGATGGCTTGGAGAAAGCCTCGATATGTTCCGTGGCGCTGGATTCTCGCAGGGAATTGCGGTGGCGTTACTCGACCGGGCGAAGGTTGCGTTGGCCTTCGGCGAGGATCAATCCGCTCACGACCGGGCGATCGAGAGCTTGACGGTCGCACGTGCTGGCGAATTCGAGATTCTCGTCGCGCAGAGTCAGCGGATCGTTGCGGAGGCGCTCATTGCACAGGGCGAGGTTGAGCGTGCCCGGACTTCGCTCGTAGATGCACTCCGGCGAGCACAGAGCCTCGGAGCGGTCGATGATGTCGTTCGTGGGCTCGAGGGATCGGCCCGGCTCGCCGCCGCATCCGGAGACCATCGGTGGGCTCTCAAATTTGCTCAGGTTGCAGCGAGGCATCGCGACGAGCTGGGTGACCCGCTGCCTCGCAGGGAGCGCGAAGAGATGACGGCGCTTTCGTCGTCGGCCCGTTCGGCACTCGGAGATGAAGTGGCCGAGAGCTGCCGGGCGGAAGCCGACTCGATCTCATTCGACGACGCAATTTCAATAGCACTCGGGGTGCACCCGGTAGGATCGGACGCCCATCGGCGATAACGTGGTCCGGATGCACGGGGCGTGGACAGGTGCCTGCTTCTGACGACGATCTCGTTCCATACGAAAGCGAGGCGCAAACTCCTGGTTCGCGCCTCGCTCGAAGACTTCCATTGGAAGCGGTCTACTCGTCGTCGTCATCGTCGTGCCGGCGGTCGCGACGGTCATCTCGTCTATCCCGGCGGTCGTCACGGCGGTCGTTACGGTCGTCCCAGCGATCGTCACGGTCGTCCCAGCGGTCGTCCCAGCGGTCGTCACGCCGGTCGCGCCGGCGGTTCTGCTCATAGCCCGCGCGGAATCCGTTCGAGTATCCGACCGAGAATCCGCGGTCGAATGCGTCCTGCACCGACATTCGAGTCGAGCGACGAGCACTGCGGTCCGAACGTGCCTCGATGCGGCCATCCCGGAATCCAACGCGGTAGCCTTCGCGGTAGCCGCGAGCGTAGGCGTAGCTCGTCGAGAAGAAGTTGCGCGACGAGTCGCGGAAGGAATGGGCCGAAGCCGGCGTCGCGGCGGAGCCGACGAGGAAGAGGGTGGCGAGAAGCGAAACGGAGAGGATGCGAAGAGTGTTTTTCAGGGTGTTCATTGGAAGCCTCCGATCTGCGGAGAAATTTGGGTCCGGGTCGGTGGCGAGCCCCGCTCACCCGGTCCATTGCCCTGCTCTATTGCAAGACCAGTGCCACTGCCTCGTGAGTGTGGTAAGTAGTTGTAAAGAGAAGCGATACAGCTGCCGTTGCTGATTGATGTGGGGCGAAGTGCCCTCCCCGTGCACCAGATAGAAAGCCGACTACACGAAATGGTTAGGTGGTTAATTGGTGGCCTTGTGGACAGGAGAGATTCGCACGCCGAAGGCACTGTGACACCGAGGCTCCAATGAAGGACAGTGAGTCGGTGTCGTGCCGTCTCGGGTTGAACAGGTTCTGTCGAGACGTGGGCCGTGAAATTTTTCAGTCAGCGCCGACTTGACGGCAATTGCGGCGACAGAGTACATCACGGGCTTGCACCGGATGCTTGTGACTGCCGCTTGCTTCACTCGATGAACTACAGGTCCGTCGCCGGTGCACCCCCGCCCAGAGACTCTCATGAAGGTCGGTCCAGGAGGACACTCAATGACACGGTCGTACCGGCTCGCGGTGGTCGCCACTGCTCTTGCTCTTCTAACTACTCTTTCGGGCCCACTTGCGTCTGCCCGGCAACGCGGAGCCGGCGATCGGCCCGCCGCGCGGGCTGAGTCGCCAATTGGAACCCCAATCGCCGAGGACGTCGACGCGCGAGCGCTCTACGACAATGACGAACTGTTCGATCAGCTGTCGTCGGCCGCCCAGGCGCAACTCGAACGCGTCTTCGGCAAGAAGCCCCGCAAGGGTCTCGTGCCGACTGCCGGCGAGATTCCGCGCGCCGAGAACTTTGCCGACAAGATCAGTTTCGACAACGTCCTCGTGAACACCCCTGCAGGTGACACGACCAACGACACCCAGAGCGAGACCTCGTGCCTGGTGGCCGGAAACAATGTCGTCGTCGGCTACAACGACTCGGGCTCGAACACCGTGGCTGGCGGACACTTCACCGGCTGGGCGGTTTCGACCGACGGTGGAACCACGTTCGTCGACAAGGGCGTGCTGCCGAACAGCACTGCCGGCGACGCCGGCGATCCCGTCCTCGCGCGCGACAACGTGACGGGTGCCGTCTACATGGCGACGCTGTCATTCAACACGAACGACAACCTCCAGTTCTGGAAGTCGACGGATGGCGGACTGACGTTCGGCGCGCCGGTGAACTGCACGCCCGACGCCCGCGCGGGCGACAGCATGGACAAGGAGTGGATCACCGTAGACAACTTCCCCGGCACCGGACAGGGCAACATCTACAACTTCTGGAGGAACTTCGGCGGCGGCACGAACAACGGAGGCATGCGATTCTGCCGGTCGACGGACGGCGGAGCGACCTTCGGCCCGATTCGGCCGTGGGTGCTCATCGACGACGCGACGGCAGGGGGGCAGGGCGCCTGGGTCTGTGTCGGACCGGACCACGCCGTCTACTGCTTCTGGCTGTTCGGCTCTGGTGCGACTCTGCAGCTCAAGATGCGGAAGTCGACCAACCTCGGCGTGTCGTTCGCTCCGGCCGTCACCGTTGCCGATATCGACAGCCAGGGCACGAACGGAGACCTCGGCCTCGGCGGCGGTTTCCGCTCCAGCACCTTCCCGCAGGCGGTCGTGAATCCGGCGAATCCCAACCAGATCTACGTGATCTTCCCGGACAAGGGAACTACGCCCGACAAGGCGAACATCTACATGACGACATCGAGCGACGGCGGAACGACATGGAGTCCGCGGGTCCAGGTCAACGACGACGCAACTACGACCGACCAGTTCATGCCGACCGTGGCGATCAATCCCGCAGGCACGCGACTGTTCGTCGGCTACTACAGCCGGCAGCTCGACGTGAACAACGTCATGATCGACACGTACTGCCGGACGGCGACGCTGTCGGGATCGACTGTGACGTTCGACGCCAGTCAACGGGTGACGACGACGTCGTTTCCGGTCGTCGTGGGCGTCGACCCGGCCATCGTCGGGTCATACATGGGCGACTACGACCAGGCGTCTGCGGATGCGAACTTTTTCTACTACTCGTGGGGCGACAACCGGGATCTGAACCACAACAGTACCCGCCGCAATCAGAACGTGAGGTTCGCCAAGATCCCCGTGAGCGCGGCTCCGACCAATGGAGCAGATACGTTGGGCGTCTGGGTAGACGCCGGTGCGACTTTCTTCCTGCGCAATTCGAATACGGCGGGTGCCGCGGACATCACCACGAGTTTCGGAGTTCCCGGACTCAAGCCTATCCGTGGCGACTGGAACGGAGACGGAACAGACACGATCGGTGCGTACGACTCGACGACCGGGGCGTTCTTCCTGCGGAATTCGAATACGCCCGGACCGGCCGACGTGATATTCGGCTTTGGCGCCGGTGGCACCGTGGTTCCGCTCTCGGGCGACTGGGACGGAAACGGCACCGACACGCCGGGGCTCTACGATCCGGCATCCGGCACGTTCTTCCTGCGAAACAGCAATTCGGCGGGTCCCGCGGACATCGTGTTCACATTCGGAGTCGGTGGCGGAACCGTGTCGGCTCTGACTGGTGACTGGAACGGAGATGGCACGGACACGATCGGCCTTTACGACTCGGCATCCGGCGCGTTCTTCCTGCGAAACGCGAACAGCGGTGGCGGTGCGGACCTGGTGTTCACGTTCGGAGCCGGCGGCGCTGTCGCAGTCGGCGGCGACTGGAACGGCGACGGTACCGACTCGATCGGTCTTTACATTCCGGGCTCGGCGGTTTTCTTCCTGAAGAACTCGAACTCGGGAGGAGGCGCAGACGTCACGGCGGGATTCGGCGGGCCGGGTCTCGTGCCGATCGTCGGCGACTGGGACGGGCTGTAAACGGGGAACAGAGTAGCCAGGATTTCAGGACTGACAGGATGAGCAGGACAATTCCCGTCATCCTGATAATCCTGAAATCCTGTCAACTCTCCTCTTCCGCAGGCAGACGGATCACGACGATCAGACCGCCGTCGGGTGCGTTGGCCGCCGTTACGGTGCCGCCGTGCAACCGTACCGCGCGATCGGCAATTGCAAGTCCGAGACCGGCGCCACCGGACTCGCGCGCCCGCCCGTCGTCGACTCGGTAGAACGGTCGAAAGAGGTTTTCGAGGGCGTCTTCCGGCACGCCCGGACCGTGATCCCTTATGCTCACCACGGCGTCGCTCGAGTTGCCGGCGGCGCCAGGTATCCGTCTCAAGGTGACTTCCACCGCCGAATCCTCGGACGTGTACCGGATCGCGTTGCGGATCACGTTCTCTATCGCGCTGCGAAGCATCGACTCGTCGCCCGTGACGACGCAGGGATCGGTCGAAACGACGACGAGCCGCCTGGCAGCAGCCGCTTCGAATTCGGCATCCGCCGCCACGTCGCTCACAAGACCGGCGAGATCCACAGTTGAGGCAGGCTCGGCTGCTGGACTCGCCGTCTCTAGCCGCAGCAGCGTCAGGACCCTTCCGATCAGTTCGTCGATCCGCGCGGCCTCTAGCTCGATGCGCTCGATCTCGGGAGCGCCCGGGACGCCTTCCCGCTGACGGAGGAGCTCGAGCGCGACGACGAGGCGAGCGAGCGGCGAGCGAAGCTCGTGCGACACGTCCTGCAGCAGCCGCCGTTCCGAGGCAATCAGCGTCTCGAGCCGCTCGGCCATCTCGTCGACGTCGCGACCAAGATCGGTCAATTCGTCCGGACTGCCCCCGAGACTCTCGCCGACACGCACCGATAGGTCGCCCTGCGCGAGCGCGCGCGTCGCCGTTCGAAGCCGGCCGAGACGCCGCGTCAGGTACCAGGCAAGTCCGTAGCAGACGATGCCCGCGGTCACGAGAACCGCGAGACCGCGAACCAGCAGCCACGAGGGAAATGCCGGCAACTCGTGCCTCGCTCCGGCAAACTGTGCCGCGACGACGAAGCTGCGTCCGCTCGGAGCCACGACTGGTCTTGCAACGACAAGGAATGGCATTCCGTGGCCAAACTCCGCGTGGTTGGATCGACGCGCGGCGTTGGCCAGCTCGAGAACTGAATCGGGGGCGGTTCGCCTGGAAACCTCCGCGCCCGTGTCGTCGAACACGAAAGTCCGGAACGTCGCATCGGGCTCGGACCGGCGGAGATACGCGTTCAGGCCATCGGGTCCATCACGCTCATAGGCTTCGACGGCGGTCTCACCGTGAATCGCCACCAGGTTCCCGACATCGCGCAGCCAGAGCGGGCCCTGGCCGTCTGACGTGGTCCAGACTGCAATCACGAGCACGAGCCCCATCAGCGAGGTCGCCATCCAGTACCACAGGAAGATCTTGAGGAAGAGACGTCGCATGGCGGTCTAGTAGCCTTCAGCCAATCCCGCCCAGACGAGCTGGTAACCGGTGCCACGGACCGATTTGATGCGCGGACGGCCGTCCAACCCGGGGCCCAGCTTCCGGCGAAGATTGCTGACGTGGGTGTCGATGCTCCGATCGAGGGGCGTGTATGGCCGGCCAAGCGCTTCGGCCGCGAGGTTCTCGCGCGATACGACGTGTCCGGCCTCGCGAAGCAGGATGGCCAGCAGATCGAACTCGACCGTCGTGAGCTCGATCGGTTCGTTGCCGCGATGAACAGTTCGACTTCCGGTGTTGAGCTCCACGTCGCCGACGACAATCAGTTCCGGGGTCTGAGCGGCGGTCGGTCCCGGCGGCAGCGAGCGACGCAACACGGCACGGAGCCGGGCGACGAGCTCGCGCGGGCTGAAGGGCTTTGCCAGATAGTCGTCCGCGCCTAGCTCGAGTCCGACTATGCGGTCGACCTCCTCTCCGCGCGCGGTCAGCATGATGACGGGAACGCGAGACGACGCCCGGATGCGGCGAAGCACCTCGAATCCGTTGACACCAGGAAGCATCACGTCGAGGACCAGGATGTCGTTTCCACCTTCGAGCGCCCGCTCGGCACCAAGCGCGCCGTCGTGGACGGACTCGACGACGAAGCCCTCTCCCGAGAGATACTGGGCAACGAGCTGGCAGAGCTCGACGTCGTCGTCGATCAGCAGCACGCGTTCAGATCGTACAGTCACGGATGGCGTTCCTTCGCTCCGATGTCGTCCGACAGTCATTGGTATCACGCCCGGCAACCCGTCGCTTTCGGAATCAGAGGATCTTGACGAATCTTCACAAACCGTTGACGGAACTGGACGACCTTTCCGTCGCGCTCATCGTCTACATCAGCGAGCGAGGCCGTTGATCCTCGATTTGAATTCACTGGAGGGACGACGATGAAACGGAACGTGTTGATGATTTCGGCAGCGATTGCGGTGGTAGCGATCGCTGCGACTCTCGGAATGGCGGTCAACGGTGCCGGACAGGGACCGGGACCGGGACCGGGCGGTGGTTTCGGCCACGGGCGTGGCGGCGGACCGGGCGGACCTCCTCCTCTCGGCATGATCGTCGAGCGACTCTCGGGCGAGCTCGCGTTGACCGACGCGCAGAAGGCTTCGATCGAGCAGATCGTAGCGGCCGAGCGCGCTGGCGACGACGCTTCGTTCGAGGAGCAGAAGGCCATCCACGAACAGCTCCGCCTGCAGGGGACGGACGGAACGTTCAACGAAGCCAAGGTTCGCGAACTGGCCAGCCAGCTTTCCGCTGGAATGACCGAGCGTATTGTCGCCCGCGAGAAGACGAAGGCGCAGATCTTTGCCGTGTTGACGCCCGAACAGCGCACTAAGCTGATCGAGCACATGCAGCAAGGCGGATTCGGAGGCAAGCACGGTCACGGTCCGATGGGTCACGGCGGCAACTAGTCGGCTCGAGTCTGGGCAGGAGCGTGGCCAGGCCGGTCGCGCTCCTGCGTCGTGTCGTCGAATGTGGGTCGCCTCGAAACCAGAGGGAGAACCGTGCGCTACCGCGCACGGTTCTCCGGATTTTGGTCTACTGATTCGACCGCTCCGCGGTCGTTTCGAGCACTTCGGACCCCATCGTCGTATACTTGCGGCGAGACAAGGGCACTCCGGAGGCTCCCGAATGACATCGAGGACCTGTCGACTGCTTGCCGCCACGGTCGTGGCGGCTTCTGCATTGGCGCTGCTTCCAGTCACACGCGCCATGGACCGCGCCCGGATCGAGACCCGCGTCGATGCGGCCGTGGCGAAGTACGGCGTGACGGGCCGAGGGGTACTCGTCGCGATACTCGATCGCGGGATCAACTATACGAACAATGACTTCCGGAACGCCGACGGCACGACGCGTATTGCGAGGATTTTCGACCTCAGCGACGACAGGGGAGCGTCTGATCCGGCGAATGCCTACGACGTCGGCACGATCTACACCCGCGAGCAGATCGATGCCGCGCTCGCATCGGGCACCCCGCTTCCTACGCGCGACGCGATCGGACACGGCGACGCCACGGCGGGCATCGCAACCGGCAACGGCGCGAACAGTGCGAATGCGCTCTACCGGGGCATCGCACCCGAAGCGACGTTGATCGTCGTGAAGATCGTCGGAGGTGCGCCCGCGCACGGAGACCAGCCGGCCGAGCCGGGGTTCTATGATCCGGAACGCGTCCTGGTAGGCATCCGGTTCGTGCGTGATACGGCGCGATCGATGGGGATGCCCTGCGTGATGCTTCTGAACATCGGATCCCAGGGCGGGCCGACGGACGGAACCAGCGAACTGGCGCGCCTGATCGACGAGACGGTTCGACCGGGTACGCCCGGCCTCGTTTTCGTGACGGGTCCGGGGGACGACGGAGGCGTCGCGAATCGCTGCGGCGGGGTTGTCGCGAGCGGTGCGACCACTTCGATCCAGATCCAGAAGGGCGCCGCCGGAACGATGGTCTTCGACCTCTGGTATCCGGGAACGGACCGATTCGATGTCCGGCTGATTACGCCGTCCGGGACGTTCGGACCGTACGCAGCTCCCGAGGCCGACGATGGAAGCGCTTTCGTTCGCAATGCCGTGTTCGACTATTACAACCTCGGGCCGGACGTAGACTTCTTCAGTGCGGACAATTCGAAGCGTGAGATCTCGCTCTACATCGGCGGCCCGATCGGGACGTACACGATCGAGCTGATCGGCCGACAGGTGACGAGTGGACGGTTCGACGGAACGCTCAACCCGGCGTCGATTTTCCAGAGCGAGAACGCGCGGAACCGGATTCTGACGTCTGTTGCGCCGGGCAGCATCTGGGACGGCGCGACGGCGCGGTACAACGTCTGCCCGGGTGACTACGTTCTTCGGCAGGAGTGGGTCGATCTGGACGGCATCACGCGAGGGAGCTTCGACGAAGGCGACGTCGGCGAGCTGTGGACCGGGACCAGCATCGGACCGACGTTCGATGGACGGATCGGCGTCGATGTCTGCGCACCAGGGAACACGGTCTTCACGACGTACAGTCCCACTTCGTATTACAGCGCCTTCCGGTTCAACCAGATCCAGGGCGGCGGGGGTTTCTACGGAGCTCAGAGTGCCGTGAGCGCTGCGGCGCCGCAAGTGACGGGCATCGTCGCGCTCATGCTGGAGCTGGATCCGAATCTCGATGCTCTTGCTGTCAAGTCGATCCTCCAGGAAACGGGGCGGCGTGACGCATTCACGGGCAACACGCCGAACACCAGCTGGGGCCATGGGAAAGTCGACGCCCTCGCGGCGCTCGACGAGGTCGACGGACTCAGGCGTCCCGAGGTCCGGTCGGTCAAGCTGAATGTCTTCAAGGGAAAGCTGACGATCAACGGGACCGGATTCGAAGCGGGCACGGAGGTGTTCTTAGACACTGTCGGATTCGAGACTCCTGCCAAAGTGAAGGCGAGCGGTCAGAAGCTCGTCCAGAGCGGCCGGCTCGTGGATGGACGGACGCTTGGTCAGGCGATCGCGATCGGCGCGACGGTACGCGTCATCGTACGGGCGCCGGACGGAGGAACGACGGTGCGGAACTTCACGAGGTCGTAGCGGCGAGGGTGCTTTTCACCAGGTGGGACAGAAAGCCGTCCAGGCTCTGGAGCTCAGATGAACAATGAAGCCGGCACCGAACGGTCAGAGCTCTCCGTGAGCTCCAGCTTCTCGCCGCCGAAAGCATCGAACAGACGCCGGTGCGCCGAATATGACCAGGCATCGTCGCGTGAGTAGTACTCCGCGACCCAGGTTTGCAGGAACGGGAGCATGCGGTCCTGGTCTTCCTTCGAAGCGTACTTGTGCGGCTCCCAGTCGCGCCGCTCGTTGTTGCGCCGGCAAGCCTCGGCACGCGGATTCATGAAGACGAGTCGCGTGCAGAAAGGCAGCGCGCGCTCGATGAGCTCGGCGTAGCAGCCCTCGACGACCCACGACTCGTTTCCGGCCACGAACCGGTCAAGATCGGCGTGGACGTCCTCGGTGGCCCGCTGGACCGCGATCTTTCCGGGCTCCCAGACAATCGAGTCGAGATCGAGATGGACGAGGCCGTGCAACTCGCAGAGGCGTCGTGCAAGCGTAGACTTCCCGGATCCCGAATTGCCGAAGACGAGCAATCTCATATGACGCGAGAGCTTTCCCCAGCGAGCACTATACGGTCAACGGCGATTTGCACGTGCCAAGGGCCGAGCCCCGCGACAGGTACGATTGCGCGGGCGATCGGGACGCGTCCGTTGACGCAAGAGTCCCGCCTTCGTAGGATCGCGGGCGTCCGCGGAAGAACGTGGACTGCATTCCTTCCGTCGAGGTCACGCCGTGAGAGTCTTCCTCCTGATCCTGATCGCGCTCATCGTCGGCTCCGCAGCCGGTTCGATGTCGTCGTGGTTCCTGCTCAAGGAGCCGCAGCCGCTCGCAGTCGCAACGGCGAACACGGCTGTTCCGGGTTCGAGTGCTCCGCTGGCGACGCCTCTCACCGATCAGGAGCGAGAGGCCCGCGAGGCAATTGAGCGAGAGACCGCATTGCGGTCGAAGACCGACGGCAGCGCTGGCATCCTCGAGCAGCAGGCGCGGCAAACCAAGTCGATGCAGTCACAGGTCCAGGATGCACCTGCCGTGACGGCCCCGGCCGAGCCGCCGACGGTCGAAAAGGCGACGAACGCCGCGCCCAACGGTCGTCCGCCGGTGCCGGCAGATAGAGCCGTTGCCCCCGTTGAGCAGCCTAAGGACGGTCCGAACTATGTGCTGCCAATTGGCATCGGGCTGATTGCGGCGATCGTCGCGTTTCTGGTTGCGAACCGGGTCGTCAGCCAGGACATCTGAGGAACGGAGCCTCTGCTTCTCAGTGTCTCCGTGACTCAGTGCCATTGTGTGCGAATCTCGGAGGTGCCAATGCGGCTCCGCCGCACCCCGTTTGATGAAACGGAACGGATTGGGAGCAGACCGTCCTGGAGCGACATTTGCGGCCCACGGAGATCAGTACCGGGAGCGACAGCGACCGGGTAGCCTCCATCGGACGAAGAACCCGGTCGCTGTCACTCCCGGTACTGAACTCGGTAGGCCGCAGTACGTCGATCCGCGGCACTCTGAGTTACTCACGCCCCGACTCCCTTGCACGGTTTCGTAACAGGCACAGAGACACAGAGTCACGGAGTTCAACGGTGTCGCCGATTGACGACTGCCCCTGTACGGCCGATCATTGGGGCTACCAATGAAGAAACACGCCAAACTCAACCTCAAGAAGTACGAGAAAGCCGTAACGATCCGGTCGCTGCGCAGCGAGGACTTCGACAGCGTCGTAGAGCTACAGAAGCGCTGCTTCGCCGGCATGGAGCCCTGGACCCGAGAACAGTTCGAGAGCCAGATCTCGATCTTTCCCGAGGGCCAGATCGGCATCGAGTACCGGGGCAAGCTCGTCGCCTCGTCGAGCTCGGTCATCCTCGACTTTGCGCTCTACAAGGACTGGCAGAGCTGGGAAGAGATCTCAGACAACGGCTACATCCGGAATCACAACTCGGAGGGCAACACGCTCTACGGCATCGAGATGATGGTCGATCCGTCGGCTCGCGGACTCAAGCTCGCGCGGCGTCTCTACGACACCCGCAAGCAACTCGCGCGGGATCTGAATCTGATGAGGATCGTCATCGGCGGACGCATCCCCGGCTTCGCGAGGTACTCGGACCAGATGACCGCCCGCGAGTACATCGACCGGGTGATGAACAAGGACCTGATGGACCCGGTCCTGTCGAAACAGCTTGCGAACGGATTCGTGCTCAAGCGACTGATCCCGAATTACCTGCGCGAGGACATCGAGTCGCGCGGCTTCGCGACCTTTCTCGAATGGACGAACATCGACTACAACCCGCCGTCGAAGGGGAAGTTCATCTGGGTTGCGCCGGTTCGCGTCTGCGTCGTGCAGTACCAGATGCGGCAGATCACCTGTTTCGACGACTTCGCGCACCAGTGCGCCTACTTCGTCGATGTGGCCTCGGACTACAAGTGCGACTTCATCCTCTTTCCCGAGATGGTCACTACGCAGTTGCTGTCGTTCATCCGGGCGGATCACCCGTCGATAGCGATGCGCGAGCTTGCGGAGTTCACACCCCGATACCTGGACCTCTTCACCCAGCTCGCGGTGAAGTACAACGTGAACATCATCGGCGGATCGCACTTCACGATGGAGGAGGAGTCGCTCTACAACATCTCGTACCTGTTCCGGCGCGACGGCACGCTCGAGAAGCAGTACAAGCTGCACATCACGCCGAGCGAGCGCGACTGGTGGGGCGTGCAGGCCGGTGATTCCGTTGAGGTCTTCGACACGGACCGCGGGAAGATCGCAATCCAGATCTGCTACGACATCGAGTTTCCGGAACTGACACGGATCGCGGTCGAGAAGGGCGCGCAGATCATCTTCGTCCCGTTCTGCACCGACGAACGTTACGCCTACCTGCGGGTGCGCTACTGCGCGCAGGCGAGATGCGTGGAGAACCAGATCTACGTCGCGATCGCGGGCAGCGTCGGAAACCTTCCTTTCGTCGACAACCTCGACATCCATTATGCGCAGTCGGGGATCTTCACGCCGTCCGACATTCCGTTCACGCGCGATGCAATCGCCGCGGAGTGTTCGCCGAACATCGAGACCGTGATCTTCCAGGATCTGGACCTCGAGTTGTTGCGGACGCACAAGCAGTCGGGCAGCGTGCTGAACTGGAACGACCGTCGGAAGGATCTGTACGAGGTGAAATACCTTCGCGAAGCACGTGACGACGGATCCCTGGACGTCGAGGCGGATCCGAACGTGGACTACGGCGAAGTCGCGGCGGCGGAAGTCGAGGCGGGCATTGCCGGGAGTGCGACCGAGAGCCCGCTTGTTGCTGCTGACGAATCTGCGCCGACCGATGCTTCCACGGAAGCAGCGCAAGAGGACTCCACTGTCGGCGCCGAAGTGCTCGCGACTCCCGTCTCCGAAACATAGCAACGTCGGGTCAGTAACGGGAGCGTCAGCGACCGGGAAGTCTCACGCGGCGACCGATGTCGCCGCGTGAGACTTCCCGGCCGCTGACGCTCCCGGGACTGATATTCAGACCGGGGATGATTCCCTGTCGTCCAACGGGATGCCTGCCAACGATCTCTCGCTCACAGGATGAGGAGGCTCGATGGATATCCCGACACGACTGGACCGACTCGCTCGATACGCACTCGTTTTCATTCTCCTGGCCGGATGCACCGCGTCGCTAAGACCAGCAACCCTGGCTGCGGGAACGACGACGCCAATGGTCGGCGCCGCCCCTTCCGGCGACTTCGTCATGTTCGCGATCAACGTGCAGGACTTCAGCTATCCCGAGCTGAGCATCGCGACCGTTCGACGAATCCTCGACATTCACGAAGCCAATCAGGTTCCCGTCGACATCTACCTGACGACGACGAGCGCCGACCTCTTCGCCTCGCTGGCGCCCGACCTGATTGAACGATTGCGCGCCTCGAGCGTCGCATCGGTCTCCTACCACGTCCGTCCGCCAAATCCTTACTACACCGACTACGACTGGGCAGGGCTCGCCAACCTGTCGCGCGACGAGCAGGAGGCGGCCATCCTCGAGTACGAGACGCACGGCCTCGATCTCGTCACGGGCGAACCGACGTCCGAGCCCGGAGGCTACGCGAAGCTCGCCGGGACGATGGGCTACGCGCCGGTTGTCGTCGGCGCCCAGACAAACGGAGGACTCGGACCGGCTGTCAACTCAGTTTTCCGCCAGCTCGGAGCGAAGCTCCTCGTCGAGCACGGTCGCGCAATCAATCTCGGAGAGAGCCGCGATGGAATCGCGCTTCGTCCCGAGCACTACGACCTGATGCTGTTTCAGCACATCGGCGAGAGGCCCAAGTCACTGCTGAAGAATGCGCTGGCCGAGGCAAAGGCTACGCCTGGCACGCGCGCGCCGTATTTCGTCGGCGTGAAGATGCACGACAACGACTTCTTCGCGGACGAGTCGGCCTGGGTGACGAACTATGCACGGGGTCCGAAGCGTCCGCCGTTCGATCCGACTCGGCTCTCGCCGCTTCTTTCGGAATCGGACCAGCAGGCCGTCTGGAAGCAGTATGAAAGGACTGTCCGGTTCGTCGGGCGCAAGCGCGCGGTATACCAGCCGCTCAACGCGCCGATCGTAGTCGACATGCTCGGCGACGGAGGCGGAACGCAGTCCGCGTCGCTGTACCTGTCGGCCACGATGCACATCGAGTCGAATCCCGCGAGTTGGCCGGACGCCGACGCGCTCGCGGCGTTTCTCGAGCGCGCGACGCAGACCGGCAGGGTTGGCAACCAGACGTCCGGGATGCGTTGGTCGATCGGTGCGGACATCGGTTGGCTCCGCGGGGAGCCGCGCGCCGGGGAGATAATTCGCAGGACCGAGGCCCTTAGCGTCGTGTGGGACGTCCATGCTCACCAGATGTCGGATCGGGCGGACGTGTTTGCGGAGATCCAACGTCTCGGCGGGCACCCAAACGGCGTCGCGTCGGGGCTCGTGTATTCCGAAATCGATGCCCTGCGCGAGCCGCTGCGAAGCAGCTCGGGGACCACGTGGCAAGCGGAGGTACTGTGGGGAGTTGTCTGGCTGCCGAGACACGGAACAGACTCGGACGACCTAGCCGTCGGCATCTGGCGACCCAAAAGCTCGGCGGAGTGGACGACGCACGACGCGAACGGCAGCCTGATCGCTGTCGGCGGTGGTTCCAGAGAGCTGGCGGCGATCGAGAGGTTCGCACAGACGGTCGCCAATGACGACGGCGGGCTGCCGCCGGTGCTGAGCGCAACGGTCATGGTGTCGCCGCGAACGCTCGTGATTCCGGATACGTCCGATGGAATCGATGCGATCGAAGCCTGGGCGAATCGCGTGGGTGCGTTGCGGGGCATCCACTGGGCAACGATTCGCGAGACGGCAGATGCGTGGGTCGCGGCCGGATCGGTGCCGAGCAGGATGGAGGACTGGGACTAGTCCACTGATTCACAGAGATGGCGCCGCCAGAATCCGACGCAGTGGATCGCTGAGGGCTTGATACCTGCGAGAAGTCTATAAGATCGATATCGCGACCAACCTGCAGGATTCCGGAACATCGCCGAAGGCGCTCATCGACCGCGGAGCGGTCGAAGAAAATAGCCGTGGGTCGCGAGGGCGAGTGCAGCGAGCACACGCGACCCGCGGTGCCGGCGCCCACGTCGGTCCGACCGCGGAGCGGTCGCATCGTCAGTCCCCCGAGAGATAGCATGCGTTGGCGGCGAGGTCGCGCCCGTCGTCGTGTTGCTTGCCATTCAGGAAACAATGCGACTGCTCCGCGGTCGCCGCGCTCTGGTTGGAGGTACCGCGGGTCGCACGAGGGCTCGTTGCACTCGCCCCCGTGCGACCCACGGCTATTTCCTTCGACCGCTCCGCAGTCGTTTCCCCGGCGGCCGATTTCCGATGAAATTCACCCGGATTTCACTTCGATTTCTCTTCGATTGGCGCATCACTTGCGATTCCTTTATATCTACGGGCGATGAGCACCCTGATCGTTCTCGCGATCGTCGCGGTCGTTGTCGTCCTCCTCTTCGACTTCACCAACGGTTTTAACGACGCCGCCAACGTCGTCGCCACCGTCATCGCTTCGAACGCGATGACGCCGCGACAGGCGGTGATCGTCGTAGGAGTATTCGAGTTCCTGGGCCCCGTTCTCGGCGGCACCGCCGTTGCGAACACGATCGGCGGAATCGTGCATCTGTCGGACATCGACCGCGAGTCCGCGCTGCTGATCGTCGTTTGCGGCCTGGCCGGCGCCATACTCTGGAATCTGCTTACCTGGTGGCGGGGCATTCCGTCGTCGTCGTCGCACGCACTCGTCGGTGCGCTGGCCGGCGTGGTCTCGGCATCGGTCGGACGCGAGCACGTGGTCTGGGGCTTCAGCGATCTGGTCTCGAAGGGCGAAGTCCACGGCGTGACGAAGGTGTTACTGGCGCTGCTGATTTCTCCGGTCATCGGATTCGGGTTTGCCTTCGTGCTGCACCGCATCGTTCGCCGGCAGATGAACCGCGCGAGACCGTCAGCCAACACCTGGCTCAGACGGAGCCAGTTCCTCACGGCGGCGGGCCTCTCGTTCTCACACGGGGCCAACGACGCCCAGAAGAGCATGGGAATTCTCACGCTCGTACTCCTGCTTGGCGGCTACATCGAGACGTTCGCCGTCCCGTTCTGGGTAATGCTAGCGTGCGCGAGCGCGATTACGGCCGGAATACTCTCTGGCGGCTGGCGGATCGTCCGGACGCTGGGCTTCGCGATCTTCAAGGTTCGGCCGCTTCACGCACTCGACTCGCAGCTCGCGAGCACGCTAGTCGTTCTCGGGGCGTCGGCCGCCGGCGCGCCCGTTTCCACGACACACGTCGTTTCGACCTCGATCATGGGCGTTGGAGCAGCGGAGCGCCCAAAGTACGTTCACTGGGACAAGGCGCGTGAAATCGCACTTACCTGGATCATCACCATCCCCGGCTCGGCGCTGATGGCAGTGCTGATACACAAGCTCGCGTACGCGATCCTGCGTTTCGCGTCGTACTGACGGCCGAGCGCTGATCGCCTGCAACGGAGAAGGACATGCCAGACTCGAAACCTTCGATCTTCCACCGGTTCTTCGATCGCGTGTTCCCGAGCATGCCCGACTTTTTCGGCCTCCTGTCTGAGCAGTCGCTTCAGGTCCGGGACGGCGTGGCGCTTCTCGTTCGACTGATGGAGACCGCCGACCCGGAGATAGGCAACGAGATCCGCCGCGAGGAGCACGAGGCCGACAAGACCAAGCTCCGGAACCTGCAGATCCTCAACGAGTCGTTTGCGACACCCGTCGACAGGGAAGACATCTACCGTGCGATCGTGAACCTCGACGAGATCCTGAACTACTGCAAGACGACGGTCTACGAGATGTATGAATTCCAGCTCGCGCCAGATCCTCACCTTATCGAGATGACGACGATCCTCCGGGAAGGCTGCGAAGCGCTCGCGGAAGCCTTTGCAAAGCTGAAATCGAGCCCCGCCGAGGCGGCCGAACTGGGCCGTGTCGCCCGCAAGTCCGAGCGCCGGGTCGAGAAGGCTTACCGTTCCGCATTGGCGGATCTATTCCAGGGAACCGACTATGTCGACATGCTGAAGCGTCGCGAGGTCTATCGACATGTGTCGAACGCTGCTGATCGGGTCGCGATCTGCGGCAACACCCTGCAGGACATAGTGGTCAAGATCAGCTAGACCGGAGCGGGACTGAAGCCGGACTGAGCGCGGACTCGCAACGCGCGAGGCTGTCACTGGGCACGTCATTGCTGCGCGATCTGGGCAGAGCCGCGCAGTGCGTGCGGATTCATGCACAGGCCGATGCAGCCCTTCGTTCCGAAAAGTCCAATCCTGGGTCGTATCCCGTTACCTTATGCCGCGTTCGATGTGGAATCTCGATTGCATGCGGGATAGCCGGCGTGGTGCGAGCCTTGCTCATCCGAACTGAGCCCGCAAAGTGATGGCCCCCGATGTCGGACCTGCCCCTGCTGGAAGTTCCCGAGGGACTCGATCCTTCCGCGTCCGGAGACGCGAGGATCGGAGATCTTCTCGTT
>CAZQBW010000025.1:0-35151 GCA_964591515.1 uncultured Clostridia bacterium | reverse complement strand
CTGGGCCGGCACCGACGACGGTCTCGTCCAGATAACGCGCGACGCCGGAAAGACGTGGCAGAACGTGACGCCGAAGGGCATGCCGGAGTGGATCCAGGTCAACTCGATCGACGTTTCGCCGCACGACAAGGGCACCGCATATATCGCGGCGACGATGTACAAGCACGACGACTTCCGGCCGTACATCTATCGGACGACCGACTATGGCCAGACCTGGACCAGGATCGTCAACGGCATTCCGGACGGCGCCTTCACGCGCGTCGTGCGGGAAGACACCGCGCGTCGAGGTGTGCTCTATGCCGGAACCGAAACGGGCGCATTTGTCTCTCTCGACGACGGGTCGAACTGGCAGCCCTTCCAGTTGAATCTGCCGGTCGTGCCGATCACGGACATTAAGGTGACGGCATCCGACCTCGTCGTGGCGACGCAGGGTCGAGGCTTCTGGATCCTCGACGACCTGACGCCGGTGCGCGAGCTGAACGCGTCGGTTGCAGGCAAACCGCTGCACGTCTTCAGCGTTCGGCCGGCAATGCGCTGGAGCGGGTTCGGCGGCGGCTCGGACGAAGGCGGCGGTGGAGGCGCGTTCGGGCGAAATCCGGCAAACGGTGTCGTCGTTCAGTACATGCTTGCGGCAAAGCCCGACGAAGCGAAGCCGCTGACGATCGAGATCCTCGATGGCGATACGGTGCTGCGGACCTTCACGACCAGGAAGGTGGAGGGGCCGCCTGATCCGGCCATCGAGTCGCTCGCGGAACAGAAAGCCGGACTCAACAGGTTCGTATGGGACATGCGCATCCGAGACTCGGTGCTCATTCCCAACGCGATCGTCTGGGGATCGACCGACGGCCCGAAGGTCGTGCCGGGCAGCTACCGTGTGCGCGTTCGCCTGGGCGACGAGGTAGTCGAGCAGTCGTTCACGATCACGGCGAATCAGATGGCCGGCGCTTCGCTCGACGACTATCGCGCGCAGTTCGAGCTACTGAAGAACTGCCGCGATCGAGTGACCGACATTCACGGTGCCGTGTTGTCCATTCGCGACATGAAGGCCCAGATCAACGCAATCGTCGAGCGAGCGGCGAAGATGGGAAGGGACGCGACGCTCAAGGAGCCAGCGAAAGCGTTGGTGGAGAAGCTGTCGGCGATCGAGCGCCGACTCGTGAACCCGGACATCAAGAGCAGCCAGGACGTGCTGAACTTTCCGCCGTCGCTCGATCACAGCTTCATCGGCATCACGTCGGTTTCGAGCGGCGCCGATGCACGACCGACGGCCGGCTCGCTGGCGCTCTTTCGCGAAGCCGACGCGAAATTTACGTCAGTCATGGCTGACTACAAGGCCGTTCGGGAGTCCGACGTCGCGGCGTTCAATGCGGCCGTAATCGCGGCGGGCGTTCCGCCGGTCGGAGGCAAATAGGTCCACAGATTGACACAGATCAAAACAGATTCCACAGATCAGAGGATCTGTCAGATCTTTGCGGATCTGTGTAATCTGTGGACCCTGTTTCCTGGCGTGGAGTAGAGAAGACCTCTGGAGAACCTATGGGAAGCGACAACAAACTGGTTCAGTCGAAACTGATGTCGGCCGAGGATGCCGCATCCTTGCTGCCACGCAGGGGAACCCTCGCAACGAGCGGGTTCACGAACGCCCATCCGAAAGCCATACCGCTTGCGCTCGCAAAGCGCATCGAGTCGGAAAAGTGGGAAGGCAATTTCGGCTACAACCTCTACACGGGTGCATCTACGGGCGACGAGCTCGACGGCGTGCTCTCTCGCGCGAACGCCATCAAGTACCGGATTCCGTTCATGTCGACGCCCGGCCTCAGGAAACAGATCAACAGCGGCGAAGTCGAGTTCGTCGACATGCACCTGAGCCACGTTGCCACCTACATCGAGCACGGGATTCTGGATCCGATCGACTACGCAATCGTCGAGGCCGTCGATGTCACGAACGACGGGCGTATCTACCTGACGACCTCCTCGGGCATGACTCCGACGTACATCCAGTTCGCCAAAGAAGTCTTCGTCGAGCTGAACTCGATTCATCCTTACGAGCTGAAGGGCTATCACGACATTTTCCTGCCCGAGCCGGCTCCGCACGGAAGGCCGATCCACATCACTTCGGTTGACGACCGGATCGGCGTTCCGTACATCGCCTGCGATCCCGACAAGATTCGCGGCATCGTCAAGACGGAGTTGCGAGACCACGTCGACCCGTACCGGGCCCCGGACGCAATCTCGGAAGCGATTGCCGGGCACGTGCTGGAGTTCGTTCGACACGAAGTCGCGTTCGGCCGCATTCCGAAGGAACTTCTGCCGTTCCAGTCGGGCGTCGGCAATGTCGCGAACGCGGTTCTGGCCTCCATGGCGCATGCGGATTGGGTGCCGTCGATCCGGATGTACACGGAACTGCTCCAGGACTCAATCTTTGACCTGATCGAAGCGGACAAGCTCGAGTTCGCATCCACGTGCTCGCTCACGTTCTCGCCCGTGGCTGAAAAGAAGTTCCTCGACAGCATCGAGGAGCTGAAGCGGAAGTTCGTCATTCGCCCGCAGGAAATCTCGAACAACCCGGAAGTGATTCGCCGGATGGGAATCATTGCGATGAACACGGCGCTCGAGGTGGACATCTATGGCCACGTGAACTCGACGCACGTGATGGGCAGCTCGATCATGAACGGAATCGGCGGCAGCGGAGACTTCACTCGCAACGCCTACATCTCGATATTCCTGACGCCGTCGATGGCGAAGGGCGGGAAGATCTCGGCGTTCGTGCCGATGGTGTCGCATGTGGATCACGTCGAGCATTCCGTGCAGATCGTCGTCTCTGAGCACGGACTGGCGGACCTGCGCGGGCTGAGTCCGGTGCGGCGGGCCCGATCAATCATCGAGCGGTGCGCGGCGCCCGAGTATCGCGACATGCTGGCCGAGTACCTCGATCACGCGATTCGAGTGTCGCCGGGAGGCCACATGCCCCACGACCTCGAACGTGTGTTCGACTTCCATCGGCGGTTCATCGAGACGGGCTCGATGCTGCCGGAGTAGGTCACGGGCGACAGCTGGCGCCGGTGATTCTCGTTGCCTTAGTCGACAGGGATCCCGGCGCCTCCGGACGGTGGAAGCGGACGGCTGCCTCGCCCGCGTCTGCGGAAGTTGGCCCTTCGCCTGTGGAACTGCGCCCAGATTTCAGGGCGGTGTGTTTCCAAATCTCTCTATTGTCATTGGTTTACGGCCGGAACGGTGCTTGCAGTTCGCGTGGCATATGCGCTCGGCAGGAATACCAATGTCGAATGTCGATCAGGACGATGATGAGCGGACGCGGCGTGGAGCATTCTGGTCGCGCTTTGCGATGACCCTGCTTTCGCTGAGGGCGAGTCTCGACTCGCGCGTGCCGGGCGACGTGGAGGCATCGGGGTCGGGAGATTCAGCGTCGCCTGAAGGCTCGACTGCTCGATCCAATGGCGACGGGCCTGACGAGGGCATTGAGAAGAGCAACACGGATCGTGTGGAGTGAGCCGACGGTGCGGATCCGGTGGAGATCTCCCGGCAGAAAACCTCATTCGACGAGCCCCGCAATCGATGGCTTTCGAGCCCGTGGTAGACTCGCGCGCTTATGCGCGAAGCAAGCGAGTCGATACCGAGCGGCGGCAGACAGGTGACCGTCGAGTGCTTTGAGCCCGACGGAGCGGTGAATGCGCCGGCGATCATTGCTCTGCACGGGTCGGGCGGGATGAGCCGCGGGGCGCCGATCGTCCGCGCGCTGATTGCGCCGATCGTGGGAATGGGTTACGCGGTCTACCTTCCGCACTATTTCGAGCGTACGGGAACCGAGCGAAGCACCCCGCAAACCAGCCGTCTCCATTTCGTCGACTGGACCAAGACGATCGGCGACGTTCTCAGCTTCGCCGAGAAGCGGCCGGCGACGGATCCGGCGCGTATCGGCATAATCGGAATCTCGCTCGGGGCGTTCCTCGGTCTCTCAGTGGCGACATACGACGCGCGGGTTAAGGCGGTCGTCGACTTCTTTGGCGGGTTGCCTCCGCCGTTCGACCGCGACGTCGGCAAGCTGCCGCCTACGCTCGTGCTGCACGGTGAGGACGACCCGATCGTGCCAGTGTCGGAGGCCAGGCGGCTGGCGAAGGGCCTCGCGGATCACGGAGTCCCTTTCGACCTGCAGGTGTATCCCAAGGAAGGCCACAACTTTTCGCCGCTGACGGCGCTGGATGCGGCGCGACGGACGATGGGCTTCCTGGGACGGTGGCTGTAGTCGTTGATCCGCGAGTCAGCCGGAAGGGCCACGGATCACACGGATCTGACGGATCAACACGGATCTGAGTTTCAGTTCAGATCCGTGCTCATCCGTAAGATCCGTGTGATCCGTGGCCCTTCTTGGTCACCATTCATCCCGGCGGATAAAGTCCCGCGAGTTTGCGCACGGTCTTCACCGACCGGAAGGTAACGGACCGGCCACAGGCCTTCTCGAATCGGACGATCGAGAATTTCGACTCGCTGACCTTTGCCGAGCACATCCAGTAGACCTCGCAACCGTGCACGTGGAATTTGTCGATGTCGGTCGTCATCCGTTCAACGGCTTCGAGCGCGCTGCCATCCAGCGCTCCGGACAGGAATCCGACGTTCATTCCCGCGGCTGCATCCATCGCCGCGCGTTCGAACGGCTCGTAGGCGGCAACCCGTGCGACCTCAGAGTCCGTTCTGAGCATCGTCGCGACGTCGAAACCGAGTGCGTGATTCAACTGACTCTCGATCTTTCGCTCGAGGGCATTCCGGTCGCTCGCACGAGTCTCGAAGATGACGTTGCCGCTCGCGATGAAAGTCGAGACGCGCTGCAGCTTCAGGTCCTCGAAGATTGCCCGCAACGCGTCCATCTTCACGGTGCGGCCTCCGACATTGATGGCGCGCAGAAAGGCGACGTATCTCGGCATTCGCGCAGTCTACCCGAGTATCACTCCTGCAACGCACGCCGGGCCGCCGCCGCGCCAGCCACCCACCCGCTCGACCAGGCCCACTGGAAGTTGTAGCCGCCGATGTAGCCGTCGACGTCGAGGATCTCTCCCGCGAAGTAGAGTCCCGCGACGAGCTTCGACGACATGTCGCGTGCCCTTACCTCTCCAAGCGGGACGCCTCCGGCCGTGACCTCGGCCTTGCCGAAGCCCGCGAGGCCGGTGACGGGCAGACGTAGGTCCGTAACGGTCCGGACAAGGGCTCGGCGTGCGTCGCGGCCGAGCGACGTGAGCATCGTTCCCGCAGGTACCTTGGCGGAGCTCATCAGGACTTCGGCGAGCCTGAGCGGCATGAACTCCGCCAGCAGATTGGCGACGTGGCGTCGGGGAGCGCGTCGTGCCTCGGCCAGCACATGGTCTTCGAGCTCGGCAGGAGTCTTCTCCGGGACAAACGTCACCCGAACCTCGGCGTCGCGGTCCTCCCACGAAGTCCGCTCCCAGTGACGGCTGATGTCGAGCGCTGCGGGACCGCTATAGCCGTTGTGAGTGAACAGGAACGAACCGCGACGCGTTGCAACGGTCTTCGAATGCGAGACGACACGCAGCCCGGCGTCGACCGTGATTCCAGCCAAGGACGAATGAACCGCAGGAGCAGCGATTAGCGGACTGAGTGCGGCCGATTGGCGAATGATCGAATGACCGAGTTGCCGTGCGATCCGGTACCCGACGCCGTCGCTCCCGGTCTCGGGATACGAGAGACCTCCGGTTGCGAGCACCACGGCCGCGGCATCGACCTTGCCCGTGGACGTCTCGACAACCAAACCGCCTTCCGATGGTTCGGCGCCGCCGACCAGCGATTCGCGATGAAGCACTACCCCTGCCGACTCGACGGCGCGGAGCAGTCCGGCGAGCACGTCCGTCGCAGAGTCGCTGGCGGGAAAGTACTTGCCCGTCGGCTCCAGCTTCAACTCGACGCCTTCCTTCTCGAAGAATGCACGAGCCGTATCGGGTGGAAACTGCTTCAGGACCGTGCGAACGAAAGGGCCGGAGGGCGTATTGAAGTCGCGCTCCGAAACTGCCGCGTTCGTGACGTTGCAGCGCGTGCCGCCCGACATGAGGATCTTGGCTCCGATCTTGCGACGGCGATCGAATAGCAGGGTCGTGGCGCCAGTGCGAGCCGACGATACTGCGGCCATCAGGCCAGCGGCGCCCGCTCCGACAATGACGACTGGAAGTCCCGGCACGCCGGCATCATACAGGTCCGACCGTGACTCGGCCCTCGAGCAGTCACAGGTGCCGATCGCGGAACGAACAGTCCGGATCGATCGCCGTTATCTCGACTATCCGGCCGAGGTCGTGAAATGGGTGCCGATTCGATTCGGCAATTCTTGGAATCGAGTCTTCGGCCACTGAGTGGCCGGGAGTCTGCACGTGCGGCCCAGTCGGTCTCGGGCCCTGCTCGAGCTGCCGCAACGCTCTCCTCAGATCGGACTGTGCTGCCTCGCGCTCGGCGCGAAGGCGATAGAGGCCCACGACGAGCCTGCCGGGATCGTCACTCGGTGCAGGCTGTTCGAGTTCCGCGGACACGAGCTCGAAGGTCCGTCGCCGGCGTCCCGCAGCCAGGACGACACATGACAGACCTGAGATGCCGAACGCCAGGGCGAGTCCGGAAAGACAGGCTGTTGTCGCACCGTCCAGTGCCGAATCGTTAAGCTGCGCGGACTGCGCGGTCTCGAGTGCGGCGTGGCGGGCAGCCAGTGATGCGAGCAGGGAATCGGCCTGTGCCGCGCGACCTTCAGCGCGTGCGCGGATGGCGATGTCGACGGTTGTTGCGGTCTCCAGGTCAGTCGCGGGAGTGACGGAAGACGTGGCGACCTCGCGGATGATCGACGCTGCCGAGAACAGCGCAAGCGAGGCCGTCAGGAGGGCCAGTCCGAAGAAATCGAGACGGTCGGTTCTCACGACGCCCGACAGGGCAAACGGAGTGCCACTTCCGGCTCACGAACGCACCGATCCGCGGTCGCGTTCAAGTCCCATCGAATCAGTGAGTTCTCGGCAGGGTGGAACAGTCCGGCAAATCCTGACTGAAGGGATTTTCGCGAAAGAAGGTGAAAGTCTTGAGTTGCGCGCGGTCAAGACTCCGTGCACTCTGTGCCTTTGTGCTCTCGGTATGCCGACGGCAATGGCGTTGCCGTACAGAGATCACGGAGACACAGAGATCACAGAGGACGATACTGTTTGAAGGTCCTGATCCTCGATGACGAGCCGGACATCCGCTATCTGGCGGCGCTCGGACTCGAGCGTTTCGGCGGTATGTCAGCCTGCGAAGCCGCGACGGCGGACGAAGCCATCGCCATCGCGCGCGAGGAACAGCCCGACGTCATCCTGCTCGACGTCGTGATGCCGCACGTGGACGGCCCGAACGTGCTCGAGCAGTTGCGGCGGGATCCTGCCACGGCCGCGATTCCCGTCATCTTCATGACTGCGAACGCCGCCGACTCGGACATCGAACGACTCATTCGCATCGGCGCGCTCGCCGTAGTGGCAAAGCCCTTCGACCCGGTCAGCCTCGGCGACACCATTCGGGCTGCATTGTCAGCAGATCAACACAGATGAGCACAGATCCGATCTGTGATCACCTGTGTTGACCTGTGGACATCACACGACCGGGAGGGTGAACCAGAAGCGCGTTCCGCCTTCGGGCCGGGCGTCGAACCCGACCGTACCGCCCCAGCGCTCAACCGTAATTCGAACGAAGTAAAGGCCGAGGCCCGCCTTGCCTCGCTGACCCTGCCCCTGCGCCAGTCTTCGGAAGAGCGTCGGCGCCACCTCGGGCGCCACGCCAGGGCCTTCATCGTCGACCTCGATTCGCGCCTCGTCGGGCTTCGTTACCACGCGGACCCGAATGTGGCCGCCCTCAGGGGAATGTCGTACCGCGTTTTCCACGAGATTCGAGATGACGCGCTCGAGCATCAGCCGGTCGCCGATTACGCGCACCGGCGGCTGACCGTCGCCGGAATCCGCGTCGAGCTGCAACTCGAGGCCACGCGCACGCGCGGCTGGCGCGAGCGAATCGACGACCGTCCTGAGACACGCCACGACATCCGGCGCCGTTGCCCGGTCGAATGTCGCGGGGTCGAAGACTCGACGCTCCGCCGCAAACACGGCGAGCATGTCGCGAATCAGCTCTTCCTGCCGGGCTGTCTGTCGCACGCCGATGTCGACCATTCGCTTCATTGCATCAGGCAGTTCCTCTCGCTCCAACATGGAGAATATCGCCTTGATGCTCGTCAGCGGTCCCGCCAGGTCGTGGACGATACAGTGGAACAGGACATCACGTTGCTGCGAGTCGCGCTGCAGCCGATCCAGGTCGAGCGAGACTTCGCGCGCGCGCTGGATGACACGCCGTCGCTCGTCGCGCGCCTCGTCAACGTGCCGGACGACGAGAAATCGCCGCCCTTCGGCGTGCACCGCCACCGCGTCGAGGCTCACGTCGCTGCCGTGATCGTCGGTTTCTTCCCACGAACCTCCTTCTAGCACGGGACCGCGCCCGGATTCCCAGAATTCGCGGGCGTCGTCCAGAAACGCCTCGAGGAACGCGAAGCGGCAGACTACGTCCGCGCCGGAAGGCGGCACCGCGAAATCCATGAATCGCGAGAGCCACTGCGGGGGCCGTCCGATCGCGACGAGCTCGCCGGGCCTCTCCTCCTCGATCACGAGCGCGCCCAGCACCGCGGCCAGCATCGATGGAACGTCTCGCATTGCCGGGGGACCCTGTTCGAGCGCAGCGTGTCGTGCCTGCAGCAAGGTCAGGTCGTTCGACCGCTGCTGCACGAGTCCGCGCAGAATCGCTTCTGTTGAAGCGTCGAGCAGAAGCACCCAGTCTCCGTCCTGGCCCGGGATCAGATGGATGTCAGCCGGAAGTCCGGATCCCATCGCGACACACGGCAGCGCAATCAGCCCGTCGAGCGGCAGAAGACCTTCGAGGACAGGAACCGCGAGCGCGACTCGATCGCCCATTGCCATCGAACCGATTCCGTAGACGCCGAGCGGACCTCCCGAGCCTGCGAGCCGTCCGTCGCGCCCGACGTGCAACCACGCCGGCAGTCGGGTCGCGACGACCGCCGTCTCGAGGTATTCAGCGACCGGGTCCGGCAGATCCACCATCGATCAGGACTCCATCATCCGGGCAGCGAGGCCCGTGAAGGCGCTTTCGACGCCAAGTCCCGTCTTCGCGCTAGTTCGAAAGACCGTCCATCCGCGAGCCGCGGCGGCTTCCAGCGCTTCTCGATCGACGTCCCACTCGGCCTCGAGATCCGCCTTGTTCACCAAGACCACGAACGGAACGTCTCCCACGCTCTCGAGCGTGCTCCGCTGCAACTCGACGACCTTGTCGAGCGTCGACCGGCGAGTCCCGTCGGCCACGAAGATGAAGCCCGACGAGCCTCGCAGGTACGCCGTCCGGATCTTCTGGAACTCGTCTTCACCGTGCAGGTCCCACAGGATCAGCGACACGTCCGCGTCGCCGACGCGAACGAGTTTCTTGTCGATCTTGACGCCGACGGTCGTCAGGTACTGCTCGCGGTAGATGCTGTGGACGAACTGCGCGACCAGGCTCGTCTTGCCGACGGCGAAGGATCCGATCATGCAGACTTTTTTCTGGATCACGGGTTCGCTACCGGGGAGCCAGTGACGCTTCGTCTACGTCGAACGTCACGGTGCGATCGGATTCGGGCGTGGCCCCGAGGCCCTGCAGGTCGAAAGAGAGGTTGCGAAATCCGGTTGCGCCAACGACTTCGGCGACGGCGTCTGCCCGGAGCTTGCTGATCCGCGCGTTGGTCGCCTCGGTGCCGGTCGCATCGGCCTGTCCGATCACCCGAATGCGAAGGCGCCCGCCGTTATCGAGCGCGATGGCGTCGAGCCGACCGAGAATCGCGACGGAGGACTCGGCGAGCGCGCGCGCATCGGGCTCGAGCTGAGCCGAACCAACGGCAAACGGAATGTGTATGGCGCGCAGCTTCTCGGCCTCGGCCCGGACCGCGGCACCCGTCGCGTCGAGAAGATCGTCGTCACGGTAGGTTCGAACTCCGGCGACGAACGGCGCGAATTCGCGGGCGCGCGCGATCCAGGCCGATGGAGCGTGGCCCGTCGCCGTGAGGACTCCGTTCTCGAATGCCAGCGTCACCGTTTCGGGTGCGCGCAGGACTTCGCGGGCTCGTTGCTTTACGATTCCCGGATCCGCCGAATCGAACGACTGCAATGCAAACTGCACGTCAGTCATGCCGTACCCATGCTCGCTCAGCAGGTCGCGAGGGTCTTTCGAGAGCGGATCGCGAAGGCCGGCTACGTGATTTGCCCCGAACCACGAACGGTCCGCCTCCGTCACGACGATGCCGGGCTCGGCCTTGAGCGCCGCCACGGCGTTTCTCCACGACCACGCAGCGTACGCCCACATGGCTACCGCGACGAGAATCACGGCGGCGAGGACGGCAGAAGCGATCTTCAGTACGGGTGACGCGCCCTTGTCGGGCACCGCGTACTGCGCAAGAAGACACGCCTCGAGCGCCGGCCGTGACGACTCGAACGGCGACGCGTCGCCCTGGAAGTCCTCGAGCGGTTCGAGTTGCTCGAGGTGGATTCGCTCCACGGTTTCGCGAAGCACGTCCTTGAACGAGAGCGGCGCCGAGCCGCGGATGACGGCGGCGACGATGGCGTGGGGACCCTGCTCTATCCAGAGCGTCAGCTCGCCGATGTTCAGGCTGTTGAGCGTGTCGTCCTGACCGGCGTCGAACGTGTCGCGCGCGAAGTCGCGGATGGCAGTAAGCATTGCCGAGGCCATGTCCGCATCCTTCACCGCTGCCTGTCCCGACTCGACGTGCTGCAGCAGGAGCCCGGTCTCGCGATGCACGAGAAATACCTGCTCCACGCGATAGACCATGCTGCGCAACATCACGACTTCGGCAAAGGGCCGGCTCGTGCGAATGGCCTCGAGCCGCCATTGAAGTCCGCGAACCGAGAAAGTGTGCTCCACGACCTGGTTCAACGACTGGATCATTTCGCCAAGAGTCGCGGCGATCGCTTTCCGGATGGCCGAACCGAGTGCCGGGAAGAGCGCGTCGGCGAATGACTTCGGGTCGCGGCGTATCGAATCGCGCATCGCTTCCGACACGACCGGCCGCATCGATACCATCAACCGGTCGTCGCGGCGAGCGCGCAGCGCGATGGCTTCGGGAAGGACTCCGCTGATGTCCTCGGCGCGATGGCGCGGGTCATCGAGCCGCTCGGTGAGCTTTCTGAGTCCTTCCTGCTCGGGAGCGAGCAGGATCGACCGCAGCTCGTTGAACGGCTCGGATGAGGTGGCGTCTGGCGGGGCGGGCGCCTCCCGTGGATCGGGACCTGACACGTTATTCGTCGAGCGGCAGGTTGAACTCGTTGTTGAGCCGCATGCTCAACTCCATGAACAGGGAAGCGAGCGCCGAGCGACTCGCCTTGTCGTTCGTCAGGTGCTCGGATTCGCGATCGAGCGCTGCGGACAGCTCCTCGGCCTTCATACGGATCTCTTCGCCCAGCGTCTTCGACTGGTCGAGCAGTGCCTGCCGGAGCTCGCGGTCCGCCTTCGCGGTCTGCTCGTCGAGCGCCGAGATGCGGGCTTCGATTGTGGAAGACGTCTCACGCAGCTGTTGCCCGAGGTCCTTGTCGGCCGAGGCCCGGTCGTTCTGCTCGGCCCGGATCCGGTCGACGAGCGAATCGACCTCGCGCTTGACGTAGCCATCGAGGTCGTCGAGCCGCTTTTTCGTTTCGTCGCGGAGCATCGACGTCTCCTTGACGATGCGCTCCTCGAGCTTCTGGAAGCGCCTGTCGAGCGCCTGCATCTGCGATCCGAAAAGGATGTCGCGGACTTTTTCGAGATTTCCGGAGCCGGCCATCTCGCCGGCGGCGCTCAGGGCCTTGGCATCGGATTCGGCGTCGGGTCGGTTCTTTCCGGACGAAGTCGTCATCGGTGTTCTCCTCGCTGCTGGTTTTACCGTCGTCGGTTTCGGTTTCGCCGTCGTTGGCGGCGGAGCGGACTTTCGTGCCGGCGTCTTGACGGCCGGTCGCTGCGGAGCCGGGCGACTGGCAGGCTTGGCCGCCGTTTTCGGCTTGGTTGTCGGAACGGTGCGAGCACCCTTGGAGGGTTTCGCCGACCGAGCTGCTGTTGTTCGGGAGGCCATCGGCGTTCTCCGTCGTCAGGCTGGGATCAGGTCGAGGTTTGCGGTGCCTCTGTAGAGTCTTCGGCACCGGATGGGACGACGATCAGGCGGTCTCGCGCGTCGTTCGCCTCGCTACGAATCAGAAAAATGTGGTGTTTCCAGGCATCGAGATCGGCTGCCGACGGGTTCGATCCGGCTTCGAGGTGCAACAGGCAGCGCTTTTCGGCTTCGGTGGCTGTCGCCGCGAGCGCGGTAAAGCCGTAAGTGCCGCCAGAGCCGGCAAACTTGTGGAACGCGAGACGGAGTGCAAGTAGCGAATCGCGCGACGACGCGTCAATGGCCAGGCCTTCGAGAGCATTGGAGGCATCGTCGGCGAGAGATGGCACCCTATCGAGGAACGCACGGCGAAGTCTCGCGAGCGTGATGTCCCAGTCGTCCATCGGAGGGCCTCCCGATGCCAAAGCGACCGCGGATCCAGGTCTCCGGCGGTCTCGAAGAGAAGATGGCAGCTGCGAACCGGCTGACGAGTCGAATGCGGTCATTATCGGGGCGAAGTGCGTGGGGAGCAAGAGGTTCGGGTTTCGGCGCGTCTTCCTCTGCGTCTTTGCGAGACCTTGGCGTCTTTGCGGGAAACTCGATCTCAAACGGAGTTTCTCGCAAAGACGCCAAGGTCTCGCAAAGACGCAAAGACAAATGGGATGAACCCCGAATTGCCGCCTGAGGCTCCGCTTACCCCAGCAGTCCCCCGATCTTCCCCGCGATGTCGCCGAGCATTCCGCCGCCGGCTTCACCATCCTCCGTACCGCCGCCCCCGATGAACCCGTCGAGCTGCGACGCCAGCGGCTCCGGCAACCTCTCCTTGATGAACCCCAGAACCGTGTCGACGGCCTTCTGTGCGCTCTCGACCGATATTCCGGCCTTCTCACTCACCAGCTGAACGAGCTGTTCCATCGATGCCTCCGTGGTCCGCAATCCGCATTGAATGATTGCCACGCCGTTGCCGCCATCATGCACGATTCCGCAAGGAGTGCGCCAATGGCCCCAACCCGATGGATCAATCGTCCGGAGACCCGGACCACCTGACATCCGGATTTCCGGACGACGGACAATTCAGGAGCCGTTTGTCCGGTATTCGACCAGCATTTTCGACGCTGCGAGGGAAAGGAATCCTTGGCCCGTGCCTTGCTAAGTCGTTGGCATAGGCAATCCTTGAATCCTGGAGGTAAAGGGACTGAGCATGGAGACTGGTGAAGTACGCGAAATCCGCAATGTGGTGTCGTTTGCGGAGCTGGCGGCAGGTGATCAGCTCGTCATCGAGACGGCGCGCAGCGTCTACACGTTCTCGATGTCGGATCCGTCGCAGCGACTCGGCGCGCTGGGAGGCGGAAGTCTTCCGGCGCTTCAGCAGGCATTCGCCATCGGCGCTGTCAGCGGAGAACAGGCCTTCTGGAAAGGCGGCGTCCGGGTCGGCGACCGCGCGGTGTTTCTTTCGCCGATAAGGCAGGCCCACGACTCGTCCGCGAGGCTGGTGACGTCGCAGGTAATTCGAATCAGCGTCGTCTGGCGAGAGCCCCGGGCCGCCTGATTCGCGCTGTCATTGTGCGGCGGCTCTCGAAGGGTCGATCGAGTGTTTCCTGAGTCGCTCGTACATGCTGCTCCGTGAAAGTCCGAGGACCTTTGCCGCCGCGACAACCGATCCGCCGTTTGCGTGAAGAACCCGAACGATGTGACGGCGTTCGTTCTCGGCGAGCGTCGATGTCGAGTCGCCGCCGTCGGCGAACCCGATAGCTCCGGCATCATGTGTCGCGCCGACGAAGCGGAGCGTGCGAGGAGTGAGCTCGGAGCCGTCGCGCAGCAGAATTGCGCGCTCGAGGACGTTGCGAAGCTCGCGGATGTTCCCCGGCCACGTGTATGTCGCGATCGCACGTTCGGCCTCGGGTGTGAGGACGACGTCGCCAGCGCCGAGGTCGATGGCGATTTCCGCGACAAGGTGACGCGCAAGGGGAATCAGGTCGTCGATTCGGTCGCGCAGCGGCGGAATCACGAGTGGAATCGTGCTCACGCGAAAGTAGAGATCGGCGCGGAACGTCTTCTCTCTCACGAGTGATTCGAGATCCTGGTGCGTAGCCGCGATCAGGCGAACGTCGACCTGACGGTCGCGCAGCTCGCCGACGCGGCGAAAGCGCTTCTCCTCTAAGACCTTGAGGAGCTTGGGCTGGATCTGCACGTCCATGTCGCCGAGCTCGTCCAGAAAAACGGTGCCGCGATGCGCGACTTCGAGGAGGCCCATTTTCGCAGAGACGGCGCCGGTGAAGGCCCCACGTTCGTGGCCGAAGAACTCGGTCTCGACGAGTTCGCGCGAGAGACCCGCGCAGTTGAACTCAACGAACGCCTCGTCGGCCCGCGGACCGTTGTTGTGCAGCCAGCGAGCGAGCACGCTCTTGCCGGTTCCAGTTTCACCCTGGATGAGAATAGGGCTTTCGGCAGCGACCACACGGCGTGCATCGGCGGCGAGCTGACGGATGGCCGGGCTCGTGCCAAGGAACGGTTCGATCGAGTCGCGCGCGTCGCGCGACCGGCTTGCGGCGAGCTTGCGACGGACGCGTTCCTTCTCGAGGGCGCGCTTGATGAGCACGTGAAGCACCGAGAACTCGAGCGGCTTGGTCAGGAACTGATCGGCGCCTTCCTTGATGGAGCGTACAGCCAGGTCGATGCTTCCGTGGCTGGTCAGTATCAGAATCGGCGTGTCGGGATCTATCTCGCGCAGCCTGGGAAGCAGCTCGAGCGCATTGCCGTCTCCGAGCAGGTAGTCGACGACGGCGACGTCGGGCTTGAAGGACTGGAAGAGCTCACGCGCCTTTGCGCACGACGAGGCTTCGGCGACGTCGAACCCCTGCGCTCGAAGGTAGGCGAGGATGCCCTCGCGCAGGATGTCTTCGTCGTCGACGACCAGGATTCGATGACTTGGCATGGATGAGGAGATCTCCGGACGGCCGCTATCTTTGCGTGAAAGGACGTGTTGTACAAGCGGACGGGGTAGGAGTCATCGCGCAATGAGTCCGAGGATTCCGTCGCAAGGCGGGCGGTGCTGACGCGTTTCGTCCATTGCACGACGCACGGGTTTTTGCCACAGTACGAGCAGTTCCCGACTAGTTTCTCTCATCAGTAACAAGATCCGACGGATGCGACCGCAGGGCCCCTGCCGCCTTCACCGCTGACGCAGGCGCATTCCGTTCAATCCGGAGGTTACGACGACATGCGTTCACTGAACTCTCGCGCGGCGATGCTGCTCATCGTCGCTCTGCTCGGTATTGCTACGCCTGCCATCGGCCAGTCGTTTGGTTCCATCGGAGGCACGGTCCGTGACGCGCGTGGTGACGCGATACCTGGTGCTGCCATCAGCATCGTCAACAAGGGCACGAATGCGTCGCGCGACACCAAGACTGACAGCCGCGGCGGCTGGCAACTCGCGCAGGTGCCGCCCGGAACTTACGACATTCGCGTGACCGCCGACGGATTCCGGCCGGCCTCGCTCGAATCGGTAGCCATTCAGGTGAACACGCCGCTGAGCTTCGAGATCCAGCTCGAGACAGGCTCGGTCACGGAAACCGTCGACGTTGTCAGCGGCGGCGAGACCATCAACCGGACCGATGCAACCATCGGGAACACGCTCGGCGAGAAGCAGATCCGGCAGCTGCCGATCGAGGGACGCAACGTCGTCGACCTCCTGAGCCTGCAGCCCGGCGTAACTAAAACCGATCCTGGCGACGGACACGACGATCAGCGGTCGGGAGCCGTCAACGGCTCGCGCGGCGATCAGTCCAACGTCACGCTCGACGGCATCGACGTCAACGATCAGCAGGAAGGCCTGCCGTTCCAGAGCGTTATCCCGGTGACGATCGACTCGGTCCAGGAGTTCCGCGTCATCACTGCAAACGCGAATGCCGACGGCGGGCGTGGCGCTGGCGCCCAGGTGGCGCTCGTCACGAAGTCCGGGTCGAACGAGTTCCACGGATCGCTCTACGAGTTTCACCGCAACACGGTGACGACCGCGAATACCTACTTCAACAACCTGTCCGATGTGGAACGACCCAAGCTCCTTCGAAACGTCTTCGGAGGTTCGTTCGGAGGACCGATCTGGAAGGATCGCTTTTTCTTCTTCGTGAACTATGAAGGGCGACGCGATGCGCGAGAGGACAGTGTGTTGCGCACGGTTCCTTCGGCTCTTCTACGGCAGGGAGTGCTCCAGTACATCAACACGAGCGGCGACGTTGTGTCGCTCTCGCCGTCCGAGATCGCCGACATCGATCCTGCCGGGATCGGCGTCAGCCCGATCGCGCAGATGATCTTCCAGCAGTATCCGCTGCCGAACGACGACACGGCCGGCGACGGACTCAATTTCCAGGGATTTCGATTCAAGGCGCCGGTCTCGGTCGCGAACAACACCTACATCGCGCGGGCCGACTTCACGATCAATGACAAGAACGTCATCTTCTGGCGCGGCAACCTCGCGGACAATTCGGAGGACTTTCCGCCGCAGTTCCCGGGCGGGCCTCCACGCTACCGGGACATCGACAACAGCCGGGGCTTCGCGTTCGGTTACACGAGCGTGATCACGGACACGCTCACCAATTCGTTCCGTTACGGATTGACGCGACAGGGCCTCGAGACGGCGGGGGCGTCGTCCGAATCCGCCTTCGGATTCAGAGGCCTCGACAGCATCGTCGCGAACACCTATTCCTCGAGTCGAGTCGTCCCGACGCACAACATCGCGAACGACGTGACCTGGATCAAGGGCGCGCACACGTTCGGATTCGGCACGAACATGCGCTTCATCCGCTTTCACACGAAGTCGTTCGACAACTCGTTCCCGTTCACCCGGTCTAATTCGTCCTGGCTCGACGGCACGGGCGAAGAGCTGACGCTTCCCGACCTGAGCTCTACGTTCGAGGTCGCTTATCTCGATGCGATGGTCGCGACGCTTGGACTGCTCGACTACGTGTTCGTGCAGTACAGCTACGACAGGGAAGGCAACGCTCTGCCGGTCGGAGCTCCCGTGGTACGCGACTTTGCGGCCAATGAGTACGAGCTCTACATGCAGGACTCGTGGAAGATCCGTCCGAACCTCGTGCTGTCGGGAGGGCTCCGCTGGAGCCTCTACTCGCCACCGTGGGAAACGAACGGACTGCAGGTTGCTCCCACGATCCCGCTGGCCGAGTTCTTCCAGACCCGTCTCGACAACGCCGCGAACGGAATCCCGGCGAATGCCGCGCCGCCCGTGGCGTTCGATCTCGCCGGCCCTGCCAACGGCCGGGACGGCTATTATCCGTGGGACAAGAACAACTTTGCTCCCAGAGTCGCGATTGCATGGTCGCCGGGTTTCACCGACGGATTCTGGTCGAAGCTGTTCGGCGGCCCTGACGGCAGCTCCGTTCGCGCCGGCTTCGGCGTGTACTACGAGCGCATCGGCGCGGGACTCGCGAGCACGTTCGACCGCGACGGTTCTGTCGGACTCACGACGCAGCTCGAGAATCCGTCGGGCGGATACGACGTGGCGACTTCGCCGAGATATCAGGGTGTCGGCGTCCTGCCTCCGCTCCCCGGAGCGCCGGCCGGAGGCTTCCCGGCATCGCTGCCGCAGGATACGTTCGCAATCACGTTCGGGCTCGACCGCGACATCGTGACTCCGGTCGATTATTCGGTGAACGTGTCGTTCTCTCGTGAACTGCCCTGGGATCTGACGCTCGAGACTGCCTACGTCGGCCGGTTCGCGCGCCATCGTCTCGCGCAGTCGGACCTTGCCCAGCCAGTGAATTTCCGCGACCCCGAGTCGGGGCAGGACTGGTACACGGTCGCCGGCATACTCGGCGACTACCTTGCGTCGAGCACGCGCATCAAGGACGTCCCGAAGATCCCGTACTTCGAGAACCTCTATCCGGGCCTCGCCGCCAACGGATTGACGTCGACGCAGCGGGCGTATCGGCTGGCGGGGTTCCTCGCGCCGGACTGGACGTTCGTCCAGTACTACCTCGACTTCGTCTTCCCGTCGAAGTTCGGGCCTGGCCTGTACTACGACGACCAGTATTCGAGCCTGGCCGCGTGGAGATCGAACGAGGACACTAACTACAACGGCCTGCAGGTAATGCTGCGCAAGCGGCTGAATCACGGACTGGTGTTCGACCTCAACTACACGTGGTCGAAGTCGATCGACCTGACGTCCGAAGGCGAACGGACCGGACAGTTCGGCAGCGACTACAACACGACGGGATTCATCATCAACGCGTTCGACAAGAGCCAGAATCGGGCGGTGTCGGACTTCGACACCACGCACGCGTTCAACGCCAACTGGCTGTGGGAACTGCCGGTCGGTAAGGGCAAGTGGCTCGCGTCGGATGCGGGTTCGGTGGCGGACGCATTCCTCGGGGGATGGCAGTTGAGCGGGATCATCCGGATGTCATCCGGCTTCCCGGTCTCGGTGAGCAACGGCCGCATCTGGCCCACGAACTGGAACATTCAGGGTTGGGCCACGCCGACCGGCAACATCAAGGGAAACACGACAAGGCTGCCTGACGGTCCGAACCTCTTCGACGACCCTGACGTGGCCATCACTAGCTTCCAGAACACCCGTGCCGGACAGACGGGTGGACGCAACATCATTCGTGGCGACGGGTTCTTCTCGCTCGATTTCGGACTGGGCAAGGAGTTCAAGATGCCGTGGGAGGGTCATCGGCTCCAGTTCCGGTGGGAAGTGTTCAACGCGACGAATACCGCGAGATTCGACGTGTCGTCGATCTCGCTCGACCTGACGAACAGTGGAACGTTCGGGCGGTATCAGGACACGCTCTCGCCGCCGCGCGTGATGCAGTTCGGAATTCGGTACGAGTTCTAGTTGAAGAAGGGCCACGGATCTACACGGATCTCTACGGATATACACAGATCTGAAGTAGCGTTAAGACCCGTGTCAATCCGTCAGATCCGTTGGATCCGTGGCCCTTCTTGTTCCCGAGAAGCGCGTGTTCTGAGGCTGTCGCGGCGGGGGAAGTCCAGCGTAGTACCGCATCGCCCCGAGTGACACCGAGAGTGCATTGAGCACGAGCAGCCCCGCGACTGCGAGTGTCGCTCCGGCGCCTGCTTCGAGGTCGCGTCGCCGCTCGAGCAGGTGGCGCACGTCGATGAGTGCCTTGGCAGGCACCACCGCGAGCGGTGCCAGCGGACCGAGCCTCCGGAACAGCTTCGCGTACTTCACTTCCGGCGAGCCTTCCAGCCGCAGTCGCAGAAAACAGTAGCCCCAGTAGACGCCCCGCCCGTGCTGCGATGCGAGCCCGGGCTCGTGGTCGTGAATGTTGCGAGCCCCCGGGACGAGCACGATTTGCTCTCCACGGCCAAGGATCCGGGTCGCCATTTCCACATCGGGGCCGTGAAAGAACGGATCATCGCGGAACGGCTCGGCGACGATTCGCTCACGCAGCACGGCGCTGTTGCTGGCGGCAATGCTGTTGGTCTGCCGCGCGGCGCGACCGATCTGGTTCGCGAAGATGGTGACGAGGAAGGCCCTGGCGAGCCACGATTCGAGGGAACGCGGCGTGTCGTAGGCTCCCACGGCGAAGGACGGAGGAGCGTCGGAACGAAGCAGGGCTTCGCACATCGACTCGGCCCAACTCGGTGCGGGCTGGCAGTCGGCATCGACGTAGCCGACGACGGCTCCTCGCGCGGCCACGGCGCCGGCGTTCTTCATCGCGTAGTAGTGCGTTCCTGGTGGCACTTCGAGAACGCGGACATCCGGCCAGTTGGCTTCGAGATGGCCCGCAAGTTCCGGCTCGGCGGACGGATCGACGACGACGATGATCTCGAAGCGCGATCGATCGATCGACTGCGCGTGCATCGCCCGGAGCGCTGTGTCGAGCGGCGTGAAATCGTGGGCATCGCGCAGGTTGAGCGTCTCGACAACGAACGAGAGCTCGGGCGCGGATGTGGAATCTGTGACGGGCAAGGTGAGGGGAAGGGGCTTTACCCCATTGACTGGAACGGGCTGCGCGCCCGATTCAGGTTTGGCGCAACGATTCGAGTGCGGTGTTGAGGGCCTCGAGGGCGTTCCGATCCAGAGCAGACATCGCTTCGAGCAGATATGCATTCACTGCGGGGTCTGCAAGCGCGAGGATTTCGGTCCCCGAAACCGCGATCCGCGCCACGACGACCCGGCGGTCCGATGTCAGACGTTCGCGCTCGACGAAGGCACGAGACTCGAGCCGGTCCAGGAGTCGGGTCACGTCCGGATCGCGGTTCACCATTCGTTCGGAAACCTCCCGGCAGGGCAGTCCGGCCGGCCCGGCTCCGCGCAGGATCCGAAGCACGTTGTATTGCGTTGCAGTCAGGTCGAAGGTCTTGAGTACCTCCGAGAGCCCTCCCATCAGCGCTTCGGCCGTACGCTGCAGATTCAGGAAAACCTCTTCCTCGATCGAATCGAAGGGCTTCACCTGCCTGATTTCCCGCTGGAGCGCTCCGGCCACGGGGCAAACGATAGTCGGCATAACGACTACTGTCAACGGGAAAGATCTTCGTCGATTGGCGGCTGGCGTTGGCGTCGGGTATGGTTCGAGCACAGACGTTTTCGGGATCTCTGACCAATTGTTCGTCGAGATGGAGGCAGCATGAGAAGGATGATCGGAGTGGTCGCGGCGATTGCGGTGCTCATTGGCGGATCAGTGACGGTGCGCGGTGAGAACCCGGACGATCCGTTCGGCGAGCATGATGGCTACGTCCTCTCGATCCTTGCCGGCGGCGACATGTTTGGGGCTATCGAGCCGTGCGGCTGCAAATTGCCTGTTGGCGGGCTCGCGCGGCGCGCCGGATACGCAGCCGAGCTGGCTAAGAGAGTGGACGGACGCGCGGCGGTTGTCGCCCTCGACGCCGGCCGCCTTTTCGACCCGGCAAAGCCTCAGTCAGAAGCCGTTTACGATGCCGCCATCAAGAACGAATGGATACTGCGCGGGCTTGGAACTGCAGACTTTGCGGCGCTCAACGTCGCGGTGGCGGACCTGAAGACCCTCGACGCCTGGCGCTCGAAAGACGGCTATGCCGGCCGGCTCAAGGAGTTTCCCGCGCTCGACCTCTTCGTTTCCGCAAACGTCGAGCCTGCAACGCCGGACGTCGTCGGGTTTCAGCCGTACGTCATCCGCGACGTCGCTCCTTCGGCTTCGTCGGGGCCGGCGGATCACATTCGCGTGGGGATCCTCGGTCTCTCGGAATTACCCGACAAGGTTGCGCCGGGAAGCCGCTGGAAGGTCACAGATCCGATCGCCGCGGCCCGCAGATATGGTGCCGAGTTGCGCGCGAAGTGCGACTACCTGATCGTCCTCGCCTACCTGGACCAGGATGAGGCGAACCGAATCGAGGAAGCCATACCCGGGGTCGATCTCATCGTGGTCGCGAACCGCAAGTCTGCTCCGAAGGGAGACATGGATCTCGAAAGGCCGGCGACGATCACTGTAGCTGATGAGGCAAAGGCGATCACCGAAGTGCGGCTCTATCCTTCCATGTCCGGTATGGCGGCGAAGCGATGGATCGTTCGACGCCGCACGGTGCAGCTCGGCCCGAATGTGCCTGACAACCTGGAAACGCGGCTGACGGTACAGCGGGCGAAGGGCGCTTCGCGCAGGCAGCCGGTCGCGCCGTAGCGCCGATCGTGAGTGAGTTGGCAGCACCTTCACGCTTGAAGACCGGAGTACGTGCGTGGACCGGGGCAGCAGTCCAGCGCCGGCGCTGCGTGCGGACTCTCATCCTAGTCGCAGCAGTCTCCGGCATCGTCGCCGCCAGCGCCTGCAATCCGAAAAAGCCAATGGATCCTGCCGTTTCGGAGTCACTAGGACCCGACGACGGTTCGCACATCGTGATCCTGTACGGTTCCGAGATAATGGGTTCGCTCGAGGGGTGCGGATGTATGGGGAACCCGAAGCTCGGGGGATTCCCGTACCGGGTCGCGGTGGCGAAGGCAATTGCGAGCGCGCATCCCGAAGTCGGCATATTGCAGCTGGATGCAGGTTATTCAGCGAGTCCGATAACGAATCAGTCGGGTTCGGTTCCGCCCGAGTTCGTGGCGTCGCTCGAGACCACGTATGCGGCGCTTTCCGGGTCCGGGTTCGCGGCAGTGAACGTCACGGCGCAGGATGTTTTGATGGCGCGGGCGTTTCTCGGGACTGGAGGCGCGGAGGACAGGTACGCCGGTATGCTGGTATCGGCGAACCTGGAGCCGATTTCCGCTTCGTATCGCGCGCCGGCAGGATTCGTCGTGCGTCGCGTCGCACGAGCCGGTGGAAAAGGTAACGTCGACATCGCCGTTGTTGGGGTTACCGAATATCCGGGCCGTCTCGATCCCTCAACCGGATTCAAGGTCACGGAAGCGCGAGGCGCGCTCGAGCGCGCAATCGGGGAGGCGCGAGGGAAGGCCGACCTGATTATCGTCCTGGCCTACATGCCAGCGGCTGCGGCCGGGACCCTGTTTGGCAGCCTGGAAACAAAGCCCGACGTCGTGATCGTTGCGAACTCGTTTGGCGCGGGGTCGGCCGACGGAAGCGTGATGGGAGCGGGACTCGAGCCCCGACTCGACGGGCCGATGAAGGTCGTCTATTCCTGGTACAAGACCCAGAAGCTCGGGGTGCTGAGACTGAAACTGGACGATCTGAATCACGTCGAGTCGGCCACGAACTTGTACGTGAAGCTGGACGCGCCGATCGTTCCCGATGAGGCCGCGGAGGCGATGGTCACGCGGCAGAAGGAGGCTGTTCGGGCCGCCAAGGAAGCGCGATACCGGGCCGAGGGCGTGCAGGTGACGAACGCTGCGCCGTGAAGGCGAGGTCTATCGAGCTGCCGGACGGTACCGGTACTCCTGCGGCTTTTCCTTCTCGGTGCCGTCGCCTTCGACCCGAGCAGTAAGGCCTCCGTCCGCTTCCTTCCGATAGATGATCCGCTTCGGGAAGTCATGCGCGAGGTTCTCGAACACGGCCTCGCGCTCACCCGCCCGCACGAGCTTGAACTCGGTCCCGGGATGGCGTCCCTTAGGCTGGGCCACATAGAACACTCCGTCCGCGCGACCCTCGATCCTGAGGAACTCGAAGAACACGGTCTTGTCGCCCGAAACGGTGCGGCCAGTTCCGAGCATCGTTCCTCCCGCGACGGGACTCCAGCGCTCTTCGATCGCCATCGATCCGTCGACGGACTCCCAGGTGCCAGCCACGAACGCGACGCTCTCGATCGTGAGTGCAGTTGCCGTTTTCGGCTCCTCGGCTCGAACGATCGCAGCAACGGGTCCGAACGCCGCGATCAGAATGATCGAAGCAACGACGAGTCGCCAGAATTCCCCAATTGTCAGTCGCATCTGATCCCCCGATTTCAGAGTGATGACCGAGATTCGCACGACGCGTCTCCTCCTGCAATCGCGCTCGCGCCGGCTCCGTGGTAAATCGGACTGTACGCTCCAGCTCGTAGGCTCTTCAGCACCGGCCAATCCGAACTCTTCCAGTATTCGCGTCCGCATCGGCGGGCTGGAATATTCCGGACCGGCCGGTCCATGAATCACAGGGAAATCATCACGTTCCTTCACGGAGATACCCAATGACGTCAACCATCGAGACGGCAACTCATGCGCACTCCGACTACCGGCGCATGGTGCTCGAAGGCGACACGCACGACGAGATCCTCCTCGAGAACGTCCATCCGGCAAAATGGACGAATCCTACTCCCTCCGGCAAGTACAACCTCGTCGTGATCGGCGCCGGTACGGCCGGTCTCGTGAGCGCGGTCGGTTCCGCCGGTCTCGGAGCGAAGGTCGCGATCATCGAACGGGCGTTGATGGGGGGCGACTGCCTCAATGTCGGGTGCGTGCCGTCCAAGGGAGTGATCCGCGCGGGTCGCGCGGCCTACGACGTATCTGAGGCGGCAAGGTTCGGTGTGAGGGTTCACGGAGACGTCGAGGTCGACTTCGGTGCCGCAATGGAGCGGATGAGGCGACTGCGGGCAAAGATCAGCCCGAACGATTCGGTGTCGCGACTTCAGGGATTGGGGATAGACGTGTACATCGGTCAGGGCACGTTCACTGGCGCGAATACCATCGAAGTCGACGGCCGGACTCTGACGTTCGACCGGGCGGTCATTGCGTCGGGTGCAAGGGCAACCGAACCAGACATACCCGGACTTGCCGACGCCGGTTTCCTGACGAACGAGACCGTCTTCCGGTTGACGGAGTGTCCGCCGCGAATGGCGGTACTTGGTGCCGGGCCGATCGGATGTGAGCTCGCCCAGTCGTTCATGCGGCTCGGAAGCCGGATCACGCTCATCGCGCGAACCGCGCAGATCATGCCGAAGGAGGACCGGGACGCCGCCGACATCGTCCAGAAGCAATTCGAGCGCGAGGGCATGGAGATACTGACCTCGTCGGAAGTGACGTCAGCGCGTCGCGACGGCTCCGAAACGGTGCTCACGGTCGATGCTCCGGGTGGACCGCGCGAGCTTCGATTCGACGCCGTTCTGATCGGCGTCGGTCGGACGCCGAACCTCGAGGGCCTGGGCCTCGAGGTTGCGGGCGTTGCGTACGAACGGCAAGGGGTGAAGGTCGACGACACGCTGCGAACGACCAATCCGCGGGTCTATGCCGCTGGCGACGTGTGCTCGAAGTACAAATTCACCCACGCAGCGGACGCGATGGCACGCATCGTCATCACGAACGCCTTCTTCCGTCCGTTCAGGACGGGCCGCGTGAGCAGTCTCGTGATTCCGTGGAGCACCTACACGGATCCGGAGATCGCCCGCGTTGGAATGTCACGGGAAGAGGCTACCGCGGCGGGGCTCGATGCCGGCGTTGTCACGCACGAGCTGGCGGAAAACGACCGCGCGATCCTCGATGGTGACGAAGAAGGGTTTGCGCGCGTCGTGTACGACAGGAAGTCGGGCCGTATCGTCGGCGGCACGATCGTCGCGCGTCACGCGGGCGAGATGATCGGCGAGCTGACGCTTGCGATCGCGACGAGGCAGAAGGTCAGCGTGCTGTCTTCGACGATTCACCCGTACCCGACTCAGTCGGAGGCAGTGAAGCGACTCGGGGACATCTACATGCGAGGCTCGCTCACGCCGACGGTGAAGAAGGTTTTCGACCGGCTGTTCCGGTTCCGGAGACGGTAAGTCTGAGCATCTCTGTGACTCTGTGACTCCGTATGCGAAGCCTTCTTCTCAGCTGAAGAAGGCTTCGCATACGGAGTCACAGAGTCACAGAGACCCACAGGGTCACGCAGACGGCAAGCTCGCTGCCTTTCACCGCGCACTCCACTCGTCCGCGAACTGGCGTCTCAAACCAGGAGGATCGGCTCGAAGCTGTCGCCCTTCTCGACCACGAGCAGCAGGTGGAATCCCCGCCGCGGGCCCATCCGGATGAAGCCCTCGTACTTCGTCAGCTTCTCCTCCACAGCGAGCAAACCAGTGCCCTGCGGCCGGGTCTGCTCCTGATACGCCTCGATCATGCTCTCGTCGAAAGTCGGCGCCAGCAGGAACGCACCGCCGACGTCGCCCGTCTTGGTGCGCGCGCGCTTGGCTTCGACTACGCGGCCCACGAATTCGGCGAGCGCCTCGGGCGTTCCCCGGGGTACGCGATGTCCGATGTGCAGGACCTTGTCGCTCGAGTCGTATGTCACCAGATCGAAGAAATCGGACTCGCGCCCGTCGGGTCTCGGCAGGTTGTGGTGAAGCACTGCCTTTCGAATCAGAGGGATCCAGCCTGCGAGGTACTTCCACGGCGCCGAACGGCCGCGCTCCTGAAAGTAGGCGGGCAGTTCGTCCAGTGCCCAGGTAAGGAAACGGTACGCGGGGTCGGACTGGTAGAACGACTTGAGCGCCGTCAGATCGCCCGAGTCGTCAGGCCGGCGAACTGGCGTCAGTCGTCCCGTGGATGGACGCACACCTCCGATCGTCTCGTCCGTGAGGTTCGAGGTCTTCCGGATGAACACCTGCTTCAGCTTGTCGCGCTTCGATTCGTCCTGCGGCGCAGCCACCCAGAATCCGAAGTCGCGCAACTCCCGACGATACGAGAGATGCGCGGGCTTCCAGACCTTCTCGAGCAGTTCCGCACGAAGCGACTCGCGAGACGCCCAGGATTCCCACGTCGTCGACACCGGGAGGTCGTCCCATCCGTCCGAGAACATCGACAGCGACGGCTTGCCCTGGTCGAAGAAGATCGCTCCCGTTGATTCACCGCGCGCGAGCGTCAGGATGCCATCGAAGTGTTCGCTCTCGAGCTTCTTCGACAGCGCCGGGAGGTTGACCAGCGACGTGTCCAGATCGTTGAGCCGGTACTTCGGTTCGTGCAGCAGCGACGCCATCATCGGGATGAGCGAGCAGGGCAGTTCCTGCGGAATGGTGTGCAGTACGACAGCGGCTTCGTCTGGAAGCTGCTCGCACACCTCGTCGTGCGACCGGCCTGAGAAGTCGACCGCTCCGAGGATGAACCCTCCGAAGATGAGAACGCAGTAGCCGCCGATGAAGGCGCCGCCCGCGAACGGCGGAGCGTGCAGAGGCCGCTCGAGCAGCCGAGCGAGGAGAATCGAGGTCTGCACGGTCCCCAGATTTCGCGCTGGCCAGCTCTCGACGATCCGGACGATCGACATTCGCGAACACTGCGGCATGCCAGTCAGCGTCGGATAAGTGGCCGGCCCCGGATCCCGGATCGTTTCGGCAGCATCGGCTTGCGCCTGGGCCAGCAGCGCGCGAGTGTCGCTGTTGTCCTGACTTTCGCCCGAGAGCAGCGGCCGAAGCGTGTCCGCCATCTGTGCGGCGCTCTCGAATCGCTCGGCCCGGTTGCGGCGCAGCGCCGTCATCACGGCGCGCTCGAGCAGCGGGTCGATTCCCGGACAGTGCTGGCGGATCGGCGTCGCCTCGCCACGGGCAAGTGCCGCCATCAACTCGAAGAAGTTGGAGCCCTGCCACGGGAACTTGCCCGAGAGCAGCAGGTACAGGACGACACCGGTCGAGAAGACGTCGGCGCGGCCGTCGACGTCCTCGCCCTGCAGCTGTTCCGGCGAAGCGTACTGTGGAGTGGCAAGCACCGTTCCGGCGCCCGTCTTCACGAGGTCCGAGTCCGCTACTCGTGCGATGCCGAAGTCCGTCACCTTGAGGCGTCCGTCGTTGAGCACGATCAGGTTCGCCGGTTTCACGTCCCGGTGCACCACACCAGCGCGATGCGCGGCCTCGAGTGTTTCGAGGAGGTCGACGCCAATGCGCGCGACGCGCGACGGGGCGAGCTTGCCCTCTGCGCTGGCGATCTGCTCGAGCGTCTGTCCCTCGAGCCATTCCATTGCAATGAAGGGCAGGCCGTCCTCTTCGCCGATCCGGAAGATAGTGGTGGCTCCAGGATGCGACAGCGCCGCCGCGGCCCGGGCTTCCTGCATGAAGCGGCGCCGGTACTCGTCGGCGATCTCGGGCTTCTCGTCCTCGAGTATCTGGGCGCGCAGCACCTTGATTGCGACTTTGCGGTTCAGCGCGGGCTCGAGCGCGCGGTAGACGACGCCCATGCCACCGGCCCCGATCTTGGCCTCGATCTGGTAGGGAAACGAGGATGTCATCGTCTTGGATGGCGTAATCATGCGGGTATCCGTCTCCTTGCAGTCCGAACCGGTATTGATCAGCGGGATTCACCGATACCTACGAATCTATGGTGCTTTCTAGATCTCGCAGCACCTGCAGGTGCAATCCGGAAAACCTGCGGCTATCCGGCGACTCCCGATCCCTGTTATAGAAGATGCGATGTATGACTTGCATTCCCTGAGATCGATCCTGGCATTGGCGCTCGGGCTTGCGGACATGTCCCAGACTGCGGCATTCGCTCGAGCGCCTCGGGGCGACGCGCCGCCGTTTGAGATCGGATTTGCGAGCTTCGTCGGGGGCACGGGTCGCGACGTTGTGACGGCGGTGGCTTTCGACGGCGACGGCAACGTGATTCTTGCGGGAGAGACGTCGTCAGCGGACTTCCCGGTCGTCCAGGCGGCCCAGTCGACACGGCGAGGTCCGACGGACGCATTCGTGATGAAGGTTACGCCGGACGGCTCGCGGGTCCTCCACGCCACTTACCTCGGCGGATCGGCGGATGACAGGGCCTCGGGAGTGGCTGTCGATCCGGCCGGCAACATCTACGTGACCGGCGTGACGACGTCGCTCGACTTTCCGGTAACGCCGGATGCGTTCGACCTGGAGAATGGCCGGTTCCCGGTATGCCAGGGAGGGGACTGCATAGACTCGTTCGTCGTGAAGATTCCGGCTGAAGGGGGCTCGTTCGAGTACGCAACCTACCTGGGCGGCGAGCACGACGACTACGCCGCAGGAATCGCGGTCGACGCCAGCGGAAACGCGTTCGTTACGGGATCGACGAATTCGTTCGGGATTCCGCGCGACAATGCGTTCGAACCGGACAAGAAACAGGGATCCGAGGGCTTCATCACGAAGTTGAACGCCGATGGTTCGGACGTCGTCTTCTCGTCCTACATCGGCGGAAATCGGGGTGACGGAGGCACGGCGATAGCCGTGACGCCCGACGGCGGCGCCGTATTCGCGGGGACGTCGTTCTCGGACGACTTCCTGACGAAAGGAGCGTTTCAGGCAGCAAACGCGGGTGGATCGTCGCCCGAGACGAGCCTGGACGGATTCGTGGCGCGAGTGACTGCTGCCGGTGCGCTCTCGTGGTCGACGTACCTCGGAGGAGTTGGCCGCGACGCGATCCGCGCGGTCGCCGTCGACTCTCAGGGACGAATAGTCGTGACGGGAACAACGGATTCGCTGAGTTTTCCGACCGTCGACCCACTGCAGGCTGTATCAGGCGGGGGAGGTGACGCGTTCATTTCGCGAGTCTCCGGAGACGGCACGGCGCTCGAGTTCTCGACCTACATTGGCGGTTCAGGCGCCGACGAACTGCTCGCGGTCACTGGGGCGGCGAATGGCTCGATCGTGGCGGCTGGACTGACGCGCTCGGCCGACCTTGCCGTCGTCGATCCGGTGCAGCAGGCCTGCGGCGGGTGCGGCCCGCCGGGATTCTTTGCCGATACTCTCGTGGTGAGTATCAGCTCGGGTAATGCCTTAGAGCTCGCGACCTATCTCGGCGCCGCTGCTGAAGAAACTGGGCTTGCCGTAGCAGTGGACTCTGCCGGCAGAATGGCTGTAGGTGGCCACACGTTCTCGTCAGGGTTTCCGGTCACGGCCGGAAGTTTCGGTTCGAGTTGTCCTTGTCCTCCGGGAAGTGCCGACAACGGGTTCGTTTTCACCATCGTTCGTGAATCCGTGGCAATCATTCCTCCAGTGATCTCTCAGATAGCAAGCCTCAAACGTCCGTATCGAATGACGATTTCAGGCGAACGATTTGCGAACGGAGCCTTGGTGTTCATTGGGGATGATCCGACGGCCTGGCCAGTTGCGACAGTCGGCGGGCCGACCTCGATCTCGCTTGGCGGCGGCAAGTCGCTCAAGGCCCGGTTTCCGAAGGGAACTGCAGTGACGGTTCGCGTCGTGAATCCGGACGGCGGAGAGGCCTCGGGGGGCTTCACGCGATAGGCGGGGTCGGACGAAACAGGGCAGACGGAGAGGGAATGGCAATCAGCCAGCCGACATCGATAGCACGAACCGGCCCGCGAGCGATCCGGATGACGTGGGACGACGGACACGTGAGCGACTTTCCGACGAGCTTGCTGCGGGAATTCTGCGGCTGCGCGAAATGCGTCGACGAGTGGACGGGCGTCACGCGTATCGCTCCGGGGTCTATACCGGAGACGGTCGACGTCGTGGAGTGCGAGCACGTCGGCGCGTACGCCGTCCGGTTCGTGTTCACGGACGCGCATTCGGACGGGATTTACTCGTGGCAGCGCCTTCGCAAGTTCTGTCCTTGCAAGGAATGCCGGGAGGAGCGAGGAGCCGCCGGGGAAACCCGGCCGGTCGAGTCCGGCGGATAGCCGGTGGGAGTCGAATTCGCAGGAGGCGGGAGATTGTCGTGTCTGGATACTCCGCAACGCCGCTCGCGCGGAAACTGGGAATTCGGGAGGAGAGTCGCGTTCTGGTGATCAGCGCGCCGGACGACTTTCAGGGAATGCTCGAGCCGCTGCCGGCGGGCACGCGGATGGTCGGCCAGCGGGCGGCCTTCGACATAGCCATCGTTTTCTCGATGCGAGCCGCTGGTGTGAGGGAACGGCTGATGAAGCTCGAGCCGCGTCTGGATTCGGGCGCGAGGCTGTGGGTCTGTTGGCCGAAGAAGTCCTCCGGGGTGCGGACGGACTGCACGTTCGACGTGGTTCAGGGTGCTGGACTCGAGACCGGGCTCGTGGATACGAAGGTCTGCGCCATAGACGAAGTCTGGTCGGGACTCTGCTTCATGCGGCGGGCAGCGGACCGCAAGCGACCGGCACGGGACGGCCTCGCGGAGTGAACGGGAGCGCCGCAATCGCAACCTCTCGCCAGACCGAACCCGGAGAGTAGCGACGGGCCGGTCCCACGATCCAACAGAGTCCGATTGTGAGAGAAATCTCCAGAGTCCTGCAGCGCCACACAATGCGAGCGGTCACAACGGGGCTGCAAGACCTGGTCTCTCCTCACCGCTCGCGGTTCTGATGGTCTCGATGTGAAGTGCTCGAGAACGAAGCGTCTGATAACGACCGACCATCCATCACGGTCCGGTCGTTCACGACGATACCCGAGCGTGTTGGTTTCCAGTCGATGCGTCCACGCAGATACGCAATCCAGCCCAGTAGCGCTCCCAGTTGTCGCAACAGCTGGAAGCACACCGGCTCGAGCAGCGTCGCGACGAGCGCACGTCCGTAGAGTCCAGCCGTCGGACGCCGGCCCTGCCAGCGCTCGAAGAGCTGAATGCAGCGGGCGTAACAGGCCATGTCGAAGAACAGTTTCGCAACGATGACTGCGATGAGACGCGCGTCGAGTCCGAATCCACGCAGGAGCAGCAACCCCAGCGTGAGGGTTGCAGCCAGTCCATAGACCGGCAAGAGCATGTCGATCGTCTTGACCGGCAACAGGAACGTGCCGAAGCGTCCGTGACGCGACGATCCGACCAGATCGGCATTTCGGTGCATGGTCTCGAGGAATCCCGCAAACCATCTCGTTCGCTGGCGCAGGAAGGCACGCGCGCTCGCAGGCGCGTCTGTCACGGCGCGGGCGTCGCCGAGCACCGCCACCGACAGGGGATGGCCGGCATCGAGACTGGCCCGCTGAAGCCGGAACATCACTTCGTAATCCTCGACGCGGCTCGTGGCATCGAAGCCGCCGACCGCAACCAGGGAAGATCGACGATAGGCGGCGAACGCTCCCGAGACGAGGACGAGCGTCCTATCCCTCATCCACGCCAGACGCCACAGGAACGCACGCAGATACTCGAACGTCTGAAAGAGCTGGAACGCCCGGGCTGTTCCATCTCCGGAGCACACCGGAGCGAGCACACCGCACGCGGCGGTGAGCTCACGATCGGCGGAAAACGCGCTTCGAACTGCTGAAAGTGCGTCAGGAGCCAGCATCGTGTCGGCGTCAATGGTCACGACCACGTCGGCGACCATCAGCGAGAGGGCCTGGTTGAGCGACGAAGCCTTTCCGGAGTGCGGTTTGCGGATCACCAGCAGCGACGGCTCCGTCCGCGATCGGCCGAGATCACCATCGAACTCGACGTCGTAGGCGGCGGTAACCCACAACACGGAATCGTCTGTCGAGCCGTCATCGACGAGGACTATGGCTTCGGCGCGCTCGGTCTGGGAGAGAAGTGCATCGAGGGTCTGCGGCAGCACCACCCGCTCGTTCCGGAAGGCCACGAGTACCGCGATCGATGCCGGCTCGGGCACGGTGGTGTAGACCGGCGGAACATCTCCGGCATCGAGCACGGCCCTCCTGCTCGTGCGGACCATCGTTCCCAGCAGCCACGTGTCATAAATGATGTAGACGAATCCGATTGACCAGGCCCACGGCAGCGGCAACAGGAACCCCGCGGCAAGTGCGGCGACCAACAGCCCGGCGGTTCCGTACAGAAGAACCCGAAACACGAGCGTCGGACCTGGAAGTCCAGGGGTCGCCGAGGATTGAACCGTGGAATCGCTCATCAGTGAAACCGGAACGACTGGGTGTTCGAGAGCTTGCAGGAGGCCGTCGGTCGAGTCGGACGGCCTGGAATTGGTCCCAAGCGCCTGAGGGCGTTGGAATGAACTCGGACGCCGGCCGCGGCATAGGAAACGCACTGCGCCAACTTTGCGATGGATGAGAATTTAGCCGTCGTTATCAGACGCATGTCGAACGAGACATTCGGGTGCGGTAGCCCTGGAGTCTCATTCCCCGAGCGGATCGACGCGAACGGCGGACAACCACCAATTGTCTCGCCAATCCTTGTGCGCCGGCGCTCGGGGCACGCTTCATGGACGGTCACGAAGCAACTCGACGTTGCCTCTGCACAGAACGGCCGAGCAGGCCAGGGACATGATCGCTTGACCTCATCGCGGGGATGATCGACGATCGGCACCCGAGCTAGTGACTTGATGGTCGTTCCTCCTTGATGACTGAACGAGAGAAACAGGCAATCCTAGATGACGAGCATCTCAAGCTGCTCCGGATAGGGTATCTGGTCGCTGGCGGAGCCGATGCGCTCTTCGCACTCTTCCCCCTGATCTACGTGGTGATCGGCATCGTGATCACGATTGGCGGAGCCGGCACGGCCGGTCGGGCCGGCGAGCCGAGTCCGGCCGTGTTCGGCTTGATCTTCGTGATCATTGGCCTGATCGTTTCGTTTCTTTTTGCAGCTCAGGCAGCGCTGAAGCTCTCGACCGCCCGCGCCATCGGCAAGCGGCAGTCCCGGACCATGTGCATGATCGCCGCGGCACTCTCGTGTCTGCAGATGCCGTGGGGCACCTTTCTGGGCGTAATGACTTTCATGGTGCTTGGCCGGCAGAGCGTGAAGGAGCTCTTCGAGCCGTCGGCCGCATCGCCGCGACTCGCAGCTCCATCGGAGAGGATGGCCGCCAGCCTCTTCGATGAAGAGGACGCTCGAGTACCGTAGCCGGGAATTCGACGCCGGCGCTTGAACTCCGCCGTCTCAACCGCGGGAGCGTTCGAGCAGGATCATCATCAGGAGCCCCAGGACCACACGAAGCTCCTCGGCCTGATCCATCGGGCCGAGGGGATCCATACGGTAACGGCCCTCCCAGAAGGCGGGTTCCTTGGAAAGCCGCATCAGCGGCTGGCCATTCGGGCGCGTCACGAGGTAGCTCGGGTTCAGGAAGTATCCAGTGAACATACCGAGAATCGGGATCTCGTTCAGCAGCGCATCGCCGACCTTGATCCAGCCATTCTCCTCACGGACGCTCATTGTCGGCTGACCGGCGTCGCAGAATTCGTATTCGGCTCGCCAGATCGAGCGCATGCCTTTGCGCCGAATCGAGCCGATCTGGTACCCGTTCGTCGCGGCCATGTGATAACTCGCCGAGAAGTCGATCACGCGATCGGCGTTGATGGTGTAAAGCGGCTGAGTCTGGCTCGAGTCGGCAAAAACAGTGACGGCCTCCTTCAGCTTGAAGGCCTTCTGTTTCACGTACATAACCACGTTGCCGGCCGCGTCGGTCACAGTTATCTGGGGAGCGATGGCGACGATCTTGAACGAGAGGCTGAGAGGGTAGTTCACGTTGAGCTCACTCCGTGGTTTCGGTGGGTAATTGGCATCGCTGGAAGCGAGGCCGAGCGTCGTCGAGTCTCAGAACTGAACTCGAAGCAGTCGTCATTCTGGAGCCAGAAGCCCCATGCGTGCGGTGCGATGATACACGACCTTCACGTGTCGTCTGAGGTAATTGCGCTCCTCAAGAAAGTGGCGCGCAGCGCCCTGGAGCGCGGCCGCGATGCTGCGTTCGGAGCCGCACCGATGAGGATCGAGTCGGCTCGGAACGCCCCTGCAATAGCGCCGCCGCCGTCGCTTTGCCTGCGCCGCCGGTCTACGATCGCAGCACCACCGCACCGACGTAACTCGCAGCATAGCAACCACTTAGCGAAACAACGCCTCGTCAACCGCGCACGCGCCGCCGTCGCCTCGCTGCAACGTAACATCCCTAAATGCAGCAACTTAGCGTGAACGCGTACCACGCCGACTGGCGCCCTGAGATTTCAATTCTCAGGGCCATAATAGTTGTTATCGGACGCAACAGGGCCGAATCACTTGACTGGTTTTCGGGAATTCGGGAATTCGGGTGGCATTCTCCTCAGGTGAGCCCGAGCAAGTACCGTAACCGCCCTTCTACCGCTCGCATCGTGCTTTCAGAGACAGTTCCACGCAACTCGATCAGGCATTGCTTCGACATCGACCGGACAGCTTCGCACATGATGAAGCCTGGCTCGGTGGCTCCGGACTCCGGCGGATCGATTCGAACGTGCACCGGAAGTCCATGATCGGTCGTCGTGATCGGGATTGCCACGATCAGTTCGGCCATGCCGAGATTGAATCTGTCGACGGACACGACAAGAACTGGGCGCCGGCCTTTCTGCTCCCTTCCGCGAGTCGGATCGAGATCGGCGTGCCATACTTCGCCACGACGCGGACTAGTTCCGTCTGGTCGGCGCTGGGGCACGGGGTTCCTCCTCGAGGCCATCTCCAAGCGTGCCATCGAGGGCCGCTAACTCTTGCCGATACTCGGGCATCGAGTTGGTTCCAGCGAGCCGTTGATAAGCCTCGTCGAGCGCATCAAAGAAGTGACGCTCACGAAACTCACTCACGGCTCGGGATAGCACGGATTGCAGGGATTCGTGCCGTTCTCGAGCAAGGTCTTTCAGAAGGCTATGAGTGTCCTCCGACACCCTCATCATTCGCGTAGCCATTGCACCTCCACGAAAGCGTACTCAATGCATGCATACAGGACGTGTATACACTCATGTATGCACACCCGCAAGGGCCTTCTGCCACCTCGCGCGGAGTGGCTGTTATCAGACGCAACATGACAGGAGTCCTTGCATCCCCTTCGTGTGCC
>CAZQBW010000024.1:0-35369 GCA_964591515.1 uncultured Clostridia bacterium | reverse complement strand
CCGCCGAGAGCCGCGCTCGTCCCCGGCACGCCGCCCTCCGTCGCGCCCGGGCAGTTGTCCGACGCCGTCGGCGTCGTGTAGGTCACGACGCGTGAGCACTGGCCCGCCGTGTTCGGCTGCGTGATGTTCGCCGGACACGTCACCGTCGGTGCCTGAGTATCGTTGACTGTCACCGTGAACGAGCACGTCGAATTCGGCAGCACCGAATTTGCCGCCGTGCACGTAACCGTCGTCGTCCCGATCACGAACGTCGACCCTGAGGCCGGAACGCACGTCACCGTCGGCACCGGACATCCGGTCGCCGTCGGCGGCGTGAACGTCACCGCCGCTCCGCACACGCCGGTCGTGTTGCTGACCGTGATGTTTGCCGGACACGCGCCGATAACGGGCGGAATCGGGATCGTCGTCATCGTCGGATCGGCAGCGCCACCGACTGCCGGGTCGTCCGTCAGCACGTTCGCAAAGTTCGAGCCCGTGATCGTCCCCTGGTTCGACACCGTGCACACGCCCACCGGGAACGGCGTGTCGATCGTCACCCGGAACGTGACCGTCACCGTCTTGCCGGCCGGCACCGTCCCGATCGTCCGCGTCACAGTCTCGCCCGAACGGTTGTCGTCGAGTTTCGTGGAAGTAGGGACAACACCGCCGATGGTCGGGATTTCGGGCTGCACGGTGACGGTGGCGACCGTGGCGCCGGCCGACGACGATCCGCCGTCCGTCGCCTTGTTCGCCGAGTCGCCATCGGACGGGAATCCTCCGTCTCTGCGCAAAGGCAACCGCCGCACACCTGGCGAAAGGCTTTCCTGCATAAGCGGGCGAAGTCGCTTCGGAGTACGATCACGACCCTGCAGATACACACTGCCAAACTCGCGCATCAGGGCCGACAGGAGGTCGATCTTCCCGTGCGCATCGCCGAGTTCCGTGGCCTGACGCTCCTTGCCCGGCACGAGCAGGTCAAACTCGAAGTCGTCCGACGGCGTCGCGTCGAAATACCAGCCGTAACCAGCGGCAGTCTCATCGAACAGGATCCCGTTCGGCATGATGACCGCCAGTTGGTCCCCTGGCAGATCCGAAACCTCGACCGACATCGACTGGAGTCGAGCCACCACTTCGGCGGGGATTCCGGCCGCGGCCCAGCGCTCGATCGCAGCCTGCGCCATCCAGGTCAACTCATCCTGCGTGAGCTGGGGGGCGATGGCCTGATCGACGTCGGTAACGCCACGAGCGGCCACCAACGCCTCGTGCGTGGGCGCGTTTCTCACGTCATCCCCGTTCGAATCGCTGCCATCGTTCTTTGAAACCGCTCCATCGGCAGCCTTGAACGTTCCGATCGGGCCTGGAATGAGCGAAATGGTCCCGAGCGTTCCCGCGCTTCCGGTATTGTTATGAGCCGGATTCGTGTGGCTTTCCGTCAACTCCGTCGCCGCGTTCGCGCTTGCGGGAGCATTGTCCACGAGCTGAAACGTCGACGTACTCGACTGTACGAGCGCCAGATACTGCGGAAGCAGGTCTGTGGCGGTGTTGCCAGCTGGCACGATATTTCCACGTACATCGGCGCGAATGCTGTTGGCGACTGTGAGCGCATTCGACTGAATGAGAATCGCCGAGAGTGGAAAGCTCGGCGCCTGAGGGTTGACGTCATTATTCGAGACTGTAACGTCCAGCCCGCCCGTACCGTTGCGCGCGATGATCTCGATACCACGTCCATTCGGCGTCTGCCGGATCAAATTGCCATGCAGGACGATAGTTGCGTCCGACCCCCCGTTGATGTTCACCCGGATACCATTACCGATCTCCGAGCCCGAACTTAGCGCTCCCGAATTGCCGATCGTGTTCGCTTCGACCCTTCCAAAGAACGTGCCGGCAAAAGCCCCTGCCGCCCCAAAGATGTTCATGGCGTGACTTCGCGCGCCAGTCATCGTGTTGTTCAGAACCCTGAACGAGTGGCTGCCAACGGGGTCGGTGTCGTTTTGCTGATTCAGATCGATGTGAATGTTGTTATTCGTAAAGATGCTGTTCTGAATCGTGAGCAGCGTGATGACCGAATCTTCCAGGTTGTTGACGAAGATGCCCCGCGCCGACGGACTGCCGGTTCCTCCGGCGATGTTCGCGCCGGCGAAGGTGCAGTTGTCGACGAGGAACGCAGTGAAAACCGCGCTATTGCGCAATTCCAGGTTGATTCCGGAATTACCGGTTCTGCGGAACGTACAGCCCGTTACATTCCAGGTCGACGTACCGCTCCCGACCACGGCGGTCAGATTGTTGTGCGGTGCACTCCCGGACGCCGGTCCAATGACCGAATTGGTGATGTTGATAGTGCCATTGACACTCGTCGGCGTGATCGACGGGTCGCCATTCGTGTAGTTGTTGAAGTCGAGACTCGCGTCGAATGATGCCGTTCCGCTACTGTCGCTGATCGTACAGCGGTTCAACGTGAATCCGTTGATATCCGTGATCGCCAGCAGGTCTGTCCCGGGATCCGTGACATTCACATAGTTAATGCTGACGTTCATCGTGTTGTGCAGACGAATTCCGGCGGAAGTTGTGTTCTGAATCGTTCCGCCCGAGCCATCGTTCAGGGCTCCGCCGTTACCGGCAATCGTGAAACTCCCGCTTGTGCTCATCAGAACGACACCGTTGGCGCCGCCATTAGCCGACACACTCGTCAGCACAAGACCGAAAGAGGTATCGTCCCCGCCGTGGACCTGTTGATCTCGACCGCAGTCGCGCTCGTTGTGGCGATCGCTCCGCTCGTCGACGTGATCGTTCCGGCCGCGGCTGCAACGCCGTGCGTCGCGTGCAGGCCTCGCTGACCCGACTCCGGCGTCAGGTTCAAGCTGCCGAACGTCACGTTGCCCGTGTTGTCGATGAGCCGGACGCTCGTGTTGCCGGTCGTGTCGCCGTCCGGGTTCGTGACCGAAGTGTTGCCGAAGTTGAGCGCCGCGCCCGCCGGCGCCGTCGACACCTGAATGCCGATGCCCGTGGCGTTCGTTACCGTCGTTCCGCCCGTCGTGCTCAAGCTGCCACCGACCGTCGTCAGGATCACGCCGTTCGTCGCACTCGTCGTCGACGAGATGCCCTGGAAGATCGCATCGAGCGTTCCCGTCGTCAGGTCGAGCGCGCGGCCCGTTCCGTCGAGCGTCACGTCCCGAACCGTCAGCGTTCCGAAGCTCGTACCCGTGATGTCGGACGTCGTCGCGTTGCCGAATGACAGACCCTGGATCCGGTTTCCCGTCCCGAGCGTCACCGTCACGCCGCCACTCGTCACCGTCGGATTCGCACCGCCAGTCGCCGGCAGTGCCGTGCTGTATGGCTGCACCGTCAATCCCGTGATCGCCGCGAGCGTCTGGCTCGCGCCCGCACCGAGGAATCGCTGGTTGTTCAGGAGCGTGAAGCCGCTCGAGCGGTCCGTGCCCGTCACGCCCAGGACTCGATTCCGGCTCGGAAGCGTCTCGAAAGTCATCACGGCCGCAGCCGTCGCCCGCCTCGTTGAAGACGGGAAACTCGATCTCGACGCGCCTGTCCGGTCGTACGTCCCATCGATTCCAATCGAGGGCGCGGCGATCACGCCTCGAATGCTCGCGGGCCATCTCGGCGGCATTCGCCACTACGGAGTCAAGGATTTCTCGAACGGCCGCAACATCGACTTCGAGCACTACGATTCCGTAGAGGATTCGCTCGCAATCTTCGGTGCCGACCCGCTAGTGGCGCAGCCGGGCACGAAATACCTTTATTCGACGTTCGGTTACACGCTGTTGAGCCGGGTCGTCGAGCGCGCTTCGGGTGAGGAATTCCTCGAGTGCGTGCGTAAGCGGGTCACCGAACCGCTCGGCATGCGTGACACGACGGGCGACCGCGTGCGTGCCATTGTGCCGAATAGAACGCGGTTCTATTCACGGGGAAACGACGGAACGATCCTGAATGCGGCGTACGTCGACTCGAGCTACAAGTGGGCCGGGGGCGGGATTCTCTCGACCGCGGAGGACCTCGTGCGATTCGGCTCGGCGCACCTGAAACCAGGGTTCCTGAAGGCCGAAACGCTCGATTCGATGTTCACCTCACAACGGACGTCTGACGGCAAGGAGACATCGGTCGGCATCGCGTGGCGCATCGGGACCGACACGGCGGGGCGGCGGATCGTCCATCACGCCGGCAGCATCGCGGGAGGACGCGCAGTCGTTGTGGTGTACCGCGATTCCGGAGTGGTGGTTGCCCTACTTTCAAACCTGAGCGATACGCCACAGGCGGTCGAGCGAACGGCCATGACCATCGCCGAGTATTTCATCCAGCCTGCCGCATCGCGACCCTCGACCGGCGCATGGCCGGGCGGAACGTTCGGGTACACGGTCGATGGTGCCGAGGCCGACGCCACCGGGAGAATCGAGCTGCGGAGGACGCGCGGAGCGCTCGAAGGGTCAATGACGGTTGCTAGATCCGTGGCGGGCGTCGTCGGACCGGCTCGCATCGTGGAGCTCGATGTCCGACAGGATCGCATTCGCGGTGTCGTAGCGGCGCCGTCGGGGCTCTACCCGATCGAGCTGCGCATCACGGACCTCGGAATGAACGGGACGATCGAGGTCGGAGCCGCTCCCGGTCGCACGGTGACGTTCCATGCCGTGCCGACACCCTTCGGTGTCGATGCGCCGAATCGCTGACGACCGTCCACGACCCTTCGCTGGGATTTTACATTGACCTCGACGAAGTGCGCTGTAACAGGATCCGAGGAAGGGTCGTAGCTCGACTTGGCGAGCAAACGCCCGGATTTCGTTGGGGGAAACCAACACGGTGGCTGGGCGCCCTTCTCCGGACGAAGCGCAGCCATTATGGCCGTTATCGGACGGATAGATGAGCCACGAGCGAGCTCCGACACAACCACCGTCTTGTCCATGATTGACAATGTCGGACATTTCTCGTAGATTGGCAGTCAGGGAGTATCAGAGTTTATGAACGTCAATTTGACCGACCGGCTTGAAGAGTTCGTCAGAGACAAGGTCGATTCTGGCCTCTATAACTCCGCGAGCGAGGTTGTGCGTGATGCTCTTCGGTTGCTTGAGGAGCAAGACCAGTTCCGGAAGGCCAAGCTGGAAGCCCTTCGCGGTGAGATACAGAAAGGGCTCGATAGCGGACCGTCCGCCCCGCTCGATATGGGAGTCATCAAAGCCAAAGCTCGCAAGCTCTTTGAGGCCGAGCGGGCCCGGTGAAACGGCTTGAGCGGCGACCCGAGGCCGAAGTCGATCTACTTGGCATCTGGGTCTACGTTGCTACGGAGGCGGATGCTTCGATTGCCGATGGTGTGCTTGATCGCATCGAGGAGTCCTTGCACTTACTGGCCAACACCCCGGAGATGGGACGCGCACGTCACGAGCTTGGCTTGGACCTCCGCAGCTTTCCCACTCACCGCTATGTGATCTTCTACCGTATTACCGACGAAACCGTTGAAGTTGTGCGCGTCCTGGAAGGTTCCCAGGATATCCCTTCGATCATGTTAGGCGACCTGCCCAGTTGACCTAGCCTAGTGCTAGGCGTGTGCCACACCGAGCGGAAATCCGCGAGAGAGGCAAAAGGCAATGAAGGCAAAGAATACGTCGAACAATCAATCTGACGATCCGCGACGTGCTTGAGTGGTTTAAGGCCCTGGCCGCCGATCCGGATTCTGCAGGCTACCAGACGCTCATCAACAACGCCCTTCGTGAGCGAATGGAAAGAGAAACGGTCAAGAACGACCTGCGCGAGAGCTGGCGGGGTCTGGTTCTCGATGAAGATTTCGTGAAGACTCTCACGGATCGCGTGGCCGTGTGCCTGGCCTCGCGAACAGTCGGAGAGCAGAAACGAGCTCCAGCCGAATAGTGAGGACGTCGACCGTCGCTGAAACGTTCGAAACTAGGAGATTCAATCGAGGACACAGGCAAACGGGTTCTCTTCTCAAAGCCCGGAGCCGATGGAAAGGGGGCGTGGGAATGAGCACGGCAAGGAAGAAGACGAATCCCATCGAGCGGATCGAGCACGCACTTCGTGCCCGGTTCCCGGCCGCGGAGCTTGAGCTCGACGCTGCCGAGACCCGGACGGGCGGATGGTTTCTCGACGCTCGGCTTGCCGGCCACCACGTCGTCGTCGAGTGGAGACTCGACCGCGGGTTCGGCATCACGTCGGATTCTGAGCTCGCCTACGGCGAGGGTGCCGACGAACTTTTCACAGATGAAGGCGCCGCACTCTCGCGTGCGATTGAACTCCTCGAAACGCGCGGTCGCACGTCGCACACCTGCCAATAGCCGGGTGATAACGCCCGAGTTCTGTGCAGCAGGCTGTGAAGACTCGGTACGAATCCAGAATGGTGCGAGGTCAGGCTTCTCACTCTCCTTGTCGCCCATCCGGCCTCTGTTGTGTACCTTACGGGCTGCTACTCTCGGCGCCGATGCTTCGGGGGGGCTTAGAGTACAAGTCCGTCTGTTGAAGGGACCCCCATAGGCCATGGACATCCTCCAGATTCTGTCATCGCACGACGTCGAAGTTGATCATATCGATGGCATACCCCCCGCGTGGGGCGACGTGATCGACAGACTCGTCCTCGACCTCAAGAACCTGGGCTGGCGAGGACACCTTCGTTCGATCACCGCCCGAGACGGTGAACTCGGCGTCGAGCTCGCCGGTGAGGTGACTCCCGCAATGCTCGCGCGAACAGCCCGCGCGGCCGACGAGGCGCGACTCGTCTGTGAGGAATGCGGCGCAGCGGCCCGGGACGAGCGTCCGGGGAGGGCACTCTGCTCGCGGTGTGCGACACTTGACGCCGCCGTCGCCGCCGCACTCAGTGCGGTGCCCGACGAGACGACGCTCGGCACGCTCGTCTACGAACTCTACGTCGCGTGGGATCTGCAACGACGCGTGGCGACGCCCGACGAGGACCGGACGACTGGCCAGGTAGTTGGATACAGCTCCGAAGAGGTCTTCGACGAGCTCCGACTCTGGTCTATCGAGGGGCCGCCGCTCTCGCCGAGCGAGCCGCCGCTCGCACTGTCTGCACCGGGCTGGAGTTCGCTCGTCGAGGCACTCGAGCAACCGCAGGCATCTAACGGCGAGCTCAACCGACGCCGGTGCGAGCCCTCAGGACCGGTTGACGCGGAAAGCCGCTCGCGCTTTCTCGCCCGGCTGCGGCGGGAGCGCGTCTGGAAAGCAGCGCTCGAGTCGCATACCCGATCGGTGACGCTATCGGGCGTCAGTTGGGACACCTGCCGCACGCTCGGCCAGCAGGAGGCAGGCGGCGCCCGCTTCACGTATCGAGCGGGCACTCTGGAGATCCGCGAGCCCGGACCCGCGCACCAGCTCGCGGCTGCGGCGCTCGCAGTCGCCGTGGCGACTGTATCGCGCGTATGCGGCGAACGGCTCGAGATCCTGACAGCGCCGACGTTCGAGGACGAGGACGTCGGTATCACCGTGGCTCCCGACCTGGCCGTCGTGTGTCCGGGCGCGGGGCCCCGCACCGGTGTAGTCGTCGACATCGCATTCGACGACTCAGCCGCACGGCGTCTCGAGATCTATGCACTTCTAGAAGTGCCCGAGGTGTGGCACTTCGGCCGAGACGCGGTCGAGATCTTTCTGCTCGGCGACAGCGGTTACGTCGACGCGACGGCGAGCGCGCTCTTGCCTGCGCTTCGCCGGCTAACTCTCCGCCACATCGTCGAGACCGCCGTCCGAGGCGATCTCGTCGACGCGCGCCGGTACACCGAACGCTTACTGGGCAAGCGATAATCGAAAGGCGGCATGAGCGGCGCACGCCGCATACCGCGCAAGGCGACGACGACGCACATTGTCTCGCTTCGTCCTGCCGGGAGGGGGTTGGCTTATGGGAATGTTCGACGAACTCGAGTGCGAGTACCCGCTTCCACATCCTGAGCGTCAGGAGGACGTCTTCCAGACGAAGTCGCTCGACTGTCTGATGCATCGATACCGGATCACGCGGGACGGTCAGCTGCTTTGCTTTTCAGCGTGCGGATGGGGCGAGGAAGACGAGAACGAGGCGGGAACGCGGCCGGAGCCCGAGCGCGTGGTGTACCACGGGGACGTGCGCTTCTACAGCAGCTTCAGGCTCGACGCCACTCACTGGCGCCTTTTGGAGTACGAGGCGCGCTTCACGAATGGCGGCCTCGAGTGGCTTCGGACGGTTGAAGACCGCGTCGACGAGCACAAGCCCGTCGTCCGCGAGCCCGAACCGGACCCGACCCTCGAGGGTCTGCCGGCCGCCACGCGGTCTCGGATCGCCGGCATGGACTACCACGTTGTCGAGGGCGATGAGCGCGGGCGCCGGGACTGGTCCTCGATGCTCCAGTCGTGCGACCCAGAGATCCGTCAGTTTGGCTATCAATGGGTCCTGCTCCCGGTGTCACGCGAGCGACACGTTCACCTTCGGCCAGTTTCCGTCATCAACGGCAGTTCGGGCCGAGAGGTCGTCTTGCTTCTCGAGGACGACCAAGCCTCCGGGCGCCGCGGTTACGTCGCGGTCTGCGAGCGCGTCACGACGGAGTTTCCGATAGTCTTCGTAGCGACGCTCTGGCACGAGTGCGAGCTGGCCGACGCTCAGACCCCAAAGGAGCAGGGCGACGAACTGCCCTGGTGTGAGTCAGGCGAGTGAGCGAGGCGCTCCCGCCGACCTCAATCACAAATCGACCGCCTCGTGCGGTCGTTGACTCGGAGTCCGGGCGTACTTCCAAGTAGGTAGGAAACGTTTGAGTGAGGGAACGATGGTTGAAGAAACGATTCAGGAAGTCGAATACCTTGCGACGACCCGTCTCGGGGAGAAGGGGCAGCTCACGATCCCGAAAGCGTACCGCGACATTCTGGGACTCGAGCCCGGGGCGCCGATTGCAGTCGTGCGGGTGGGCACGGGACTGATGCTCTTCGCCGAGCAGGCGCGATTCAAGGAGCTCTGTGATCGCATCGCCAGAGCGCTCCCGGAGCACGGTGTTTCGGACGCCGATCTGCTCGGCACGCTGCCCGAGATTCGGGACCGCGTCTATGCCAGCCTCTATCCTGAGCTCGTCGAGGCGGCTGACGTTGCCAAGCCACGTCGCGGTCGATCGGGGAAATGAGCGCTCGCCGGCCGCTTCGGCTGTTTCTTGATTCAAACGTCCTGACAGGTGGGATGGTCTCGGCCCGGGGTCTCGACAACCGCTCTGCGTCGCCCGAGTGGCGCGACTCGTTCTCGCCGAGGTTGTCCGCCTCGAAGTCGAGCAGAACCTCCTCCAGCACGCAGAGCGAATGGGCAAGGCACAGGCCTCCCGACTGTTGGCAGATTATGGAGCGCTATTGCGCCTGGCCAAGCCTGAGGTCGTGCCGCCTCCGCCTGCGGCCGAGGTTGCCAGCTCCCGCCATCTCATTCGTCACGCGGCCGACGTTCCCGTGCTCCTTTCGGCGATCGCCTGTAATCCGGACTGGCTGCTGACGCGAGACACCGACCACTTCACACAGACGGTGGCGCGGCGAACGGGCCTCCGGATTGCGACGCCCAACGAGTTCCTTCGCGTCATCGCGGAGCGAGTCGACCACTGATCTCGGCGCGGCGATGTTCTGCCTTGGCAAGAATAGAGCCACTGTGCTGCTGACAACGCCGACGCGCCAAGACGTAACTTTCAAGCTCCACGATCGGACACCGCACAATTTGCGGCGCGGCTAGGCCTCGATCGCCGTATCCCCCCGACCTTAACCAGCCAGCCGAAATGCGTCCCGCATGCGATCCTGCTCCCGGCCAGGTATTCCCAGCTTGTGGGCGATCGTAGGCCACTGTGCCACGACGGACCTGAAGCGCTCGACGATCTCGTTCGACGACCTAGAGTTCACGCGAAAGTACGGCGCCACGGATTTTGCAAGGTCGAGATCCAGATCATTGTCGGCTTCGCTGATATTGAGCCGCAGGCCGGTTGAGTCGGGCACGGGGTTCATGTCGTAAGCCTCGGACAGCCGCCAGCCCTTGCCCGGATTCAGGATGAAGCCGTGGTTGCGGAGATGGTCGTCGCTGTTGGAAACAAGAACGTTGAAAACGATGCGCGACCAAAGCTCGCGAAGATCCGCGTCCGTCTGGAATCCCTGATTCATGATCACTTCCGCGATCTCCAGATAGCTCGCGCCGGTCGAGGCATCGTCCCCATCCACGTGATCGGTGAGCGTCATCGCGGACGCAAAGTGCAATCGCCGTCCGGCGGTGGTTCGATCGAATCGCTTCACAAGGAACGTATGGTGCGCGCTTGCGAACCGTCGTCCGCGGGCAATCGGAACGCGCAGCCCGCATGCTGTGGCCAGCGTCTGGACGACGAGCTCCCACGCGCCGACGTCGACCTCATCGCGTACGCTCGGAAACTTGGCGATCCAGAGGTGATCGTCCGGATCGATGACGCTTGCCTTGGGGCGAGCGCCGCCAAGAGAGCCTCCGGGCGCGATCAGCATGCTGAGCCACGCGTCGCCCTCGATCGCGGTGTTGTCTTCGTCGCGCTCGATCGCGAGACTCGCGGCCTCGAGCTCTCTGAGCCGGACGAACGGCGGGGCGGCCTCGTCGTCCCGATCGTCGAGAAACCCGTCGGTGTCGTCGAGTCGGTATCGCAGCGCTCCGACACGAAACGGGTCGTGTACGCCGAGAAGGTAGTCGGATTCGTAAAGCCGAGCCGACTTCTCTCGACGGCCTGCGCGCTGCTCGCGCTCGAACCGTCTTTGCATCAGGAGACGTCCCCAACGGTCGGGACTCGAGTCGGCGAAAACCCCGAACGTATCTCGGCCACGAGGCGGATACTGGCGACCATTAAAGAGTCCGAGCCGCGGATCGAGCTGTACGTTCGAGATCGCAGGAGCACTCAGGGCAACGTCGTCGAACTCGAACTCAAAGACCTCGCGGCCGCCGGAGCGTCGTGCGATAAGCGTTCCCAATCGTAGTGGCTCGGACAGCCCGTTCCAGTCGGCGTAGACGGCAATCGGCGTAGACATGACGTCAGCGCTTCCTCTTCGACTCGGATGCGTCCGAGCGGATCAGTCTCGCCAGAGCGTCGGAGCTTGCGAACCCGCCACTCTCCGTAAGGTCACGTACATCCGATGTAGCAGCGTCTGGTTGCGGACTCGCGCCATCGCCATCACTTGGCTTGTGGACTTGCCCGGTCGTGAGAGCCGACGCGACAGGCTTGCGAACACGGCGGCCGCCTGTCGCAAGCAGCCGATCGTCCTGCAGGTCACGACCGAGCGAGTCGTCCTGAGCGAGCAGGTCGAGGTCCTCATCCATTCCTAGCACCTGGAGGACCGAGAGGTAGGCCCCGATGGTCACACCGGCTTCACCACGCTCGAGGTTGCGCAGGGTCATCGGCGACATTCCGGCCCGCTCGGCGACCTGTTTGGCAGGAAGGCGCCGGCGAAGCCGTGCCAGTCGCAACCGCTCGCCGAAACGAAGCAGCCGTCTGGCTGTCAACGGGAGTAGAGGAGCCGTCTTCATTGCCATAGTGCAAGTATTCTAGCGTTTTCTCAGGAAAATCACTAGAATACTTACCCCTCGGCTCGACATCCACTCGCGCCAACTTGAGAACCGTGCGTGAGATACTGTCGCGGAGTTTCAATAAGCATCACCCCGGAGTCGAATTGGCTCTGCCCATCGGGCGTTCAGCAAGTGCTCCCGGGCATCAGCGCCTCGGACTGGGAGTAGGATAAGCGGCATCGGCGAACGCACCGTTGGAGTTCTCGAGTGACACAGCCCGACAACGATGTACCGCGAGCGGCTGAGTCCGAAAGACGGCGCGACGAACTGGCCGACGAACTCGCGCGGGTTACTGCGGACCTCGAGCGGATCGAAGTGCTGAAAGCCGAGACGCAGCGCAGACTCGACCGACTTCGCAGCCAGTTGATGACTCTTGACGGAGCCCTTGAGCTCGAGTCGAACAGCCCGAGATCGTCTGCGAGTCTTCCGACCGGCATCGCGCTTCCGGTGACGAAGCGCGCATCGGAAGTGAAGTCGCCGACCGGCGGCCCGCAAACACCGGCCGAGAAAGTCAAACTCTTCCGATCGCTGTTCCGTGGCCGCGAAGACGTCTACGCAACGCGATTCGTCAGCAAGAAAACCAGCCGGCCAGGCTATGCGCCCGCTTGCTCGAACAAGTTCGTACCCGGTGTGTGTGATCTTCCGAAAGTGAAGTGCGGCGACTGCGCGAACCAGGCGTTTCTTCCCGTCGACGATGCTGCAATCCTCGCGCACCTGCGAGGACAGCACGTGATGGGCGTCTACCCGATGCTCGCCGACGAGACGTGCTGGTTTCTCGCGATCGACTTCGACAAGCACTCGTACCTCGATGATGTTCGGGCTGTCGTGCAGACGTGCCGGCGACTCGACGTTCCGTTTGCCGTCGAGCGCTCTCGTTCAGGGAACGGAGCGCACGTCTGGTTCTTCTTCTCTGCCCCTGTCGTCGCGTCGACCGCGCGCCAGTTCGGTTCCCTGATCCTCACCAGAGCAATGTCAGAACGGCACGAGCTGGGGATGGACTCCTACGACAGGCTGTTTCCCAATCAGGACACCATGCCGCGCGGTGGCTTCGGAAACTTGATCGCGCTTCCGCTCCAATACGGACCTCGAAAAGAGGGGAACTCCGTGTTCCTTGACGATGAGATGGCTACGATCGCGGACGACGAGCAGTGGACGCATCTCTACTCCATTCGCCGAATCGATCCGTCGACAATCGAGCGGCTCGTGGACGAAGCGATCCGAACCGATGGCGTCCTCGGCGTCCGATCGATCGACAACTCTGACGAGGAGGATGCCACCCCATGGGCGACTTCGCCGTCTCGGGCGCGCAGTCTGGCGTTTCGCCCGGATTGCGGCGAGGACCTTCCCGACCGCGTTCGGGCGGTCCTTGCGCAACGGCTCTTCGTCGAGAACGCGGGGCTGCCGTCTCGACTCGTTGACCAGATCAAGAGGATTGCTGCTTTCCAGAACCCCGAGTTCTTCAAGAAGCAGGGTATGCGGCTGTCTACGGCACTGACGCCGCGCGTGATCTCGTGCGCGGAAGATCTTCCGTGCCACGTCGCACTTCCTCGAGGCTGCGTCAACGATCTGAACGAGCTGTTGCGGATTCACGGCATCACGCTCGACGTCGTCGACGAACGAGTCTCGGGCGAGCCACTGGAAGTGCAGTTTCGCGGCGAGCTCACACCAGTGCAGAAGGACGCCGCGAGGGCGATCCTGGCTCACGACATCGGGGTGTTCGTAGCTCCTCCCGGCACCGGCAAGACCGTGCTCGGAACCTATCTGGTTGCCGAGCGCGGCTGCAACGCGCTGGTTCTCGTTCACCGGCGCCCCTTGCTCGATCAATGGCGAGCGCAGCTCTCTTTGTTCCTCGGCCTGGAACCTCGCGAGATTGGTCAGATTGGAACGGGCAAGCGGAGGCCGACGGGAACGATCGACGTTGCAATGGTTCAGAGTCTCGTGAAGAAGGACTCGGTGGACGAAGTTGTCGCGAACTACGGCCAGGTCATCGTCGATGAATGCCACCACGTTCCGGCGGTGTCGTTCGAACGAGTACTGGCATCGTTGAAGGCGCGGTACATTGTCGGACTGACGGCCACGCCGCGACGTCGCGACGGACATCATCCTGTCGCCGAGATGCAGCTTGGCCCGGTTCGCTTTCGACTCGACGCGAGGTCACAGGCGGGCCGGCGTCCCTTCGAGCATCGGCTGATCGTTCGCGAGACCGGATTCCGCGCGGATGGCGTGGATGCTTCGCCCGGAGTGCAGGAGCTGTATGCCCTGCTGGCTCGTGACGAAGCTCGCAACCGGATGATCCTCGACGACATCCTGATGGCTCTCGAGGACCGTCGGTCACCGATCCTGCTCACCGAAAGGCGAGAGCATCTCGAGATGTTTGCCGAGCGACTCAGGGGCTTCGCGCGCAATCTGGTCGTGCTTCAGGGCGGAATGAATTCAAGAGAGGGTCGGGAATCGCGCGAGCGGTTGGCGTCGATTCCCGCCGACGAAGAGCGCCTGATCATCGCAACCGGGCGCTACATCGGAGAAGGGTTCGACGATTCACGGCTCGACACGTTATTCCTCGCGATGCCGGTTTCTTGGAGAGGGACGCTTGTCCAATACGCGGGTCGCCTGCATCGGCTTCATCCCGGGAAACAAGAGGTGAGGATCTACGATTACGCCGACAACGAGGTACCGATGCTGCGCCGGATGTTCGAGAAACGACTGCGCGGTTATCAGGCGATCGGATACCGGCCAGGAGTTGAGCCGCTCGGCCATCGCTGAGTTGCAAGTGCTCGGCCCGCAACTCTTGCTGCCAGTATGTGCCGTCCCGACTTCGGCCAACTTGCCGCCTGTATCTGGTGGGACTCCTTAATCCGCATGTGCTGCGCTCCCTTCGCCGACTGACATGGCTTCGAGTCCGAAGAACGCCCGGGCCGTCCGTGTGGTCGACTCGGCGACATCCGAATAGGTCCGTCCAGTTGCTCGCGCGACCTCCTCAACGACGTGCGGCAGCGTTGCCGGTTCGTTCCGGCGATCCGCCAGCTGCGGCTTCAGGTTTCGCGGAAGAAGAAACGGGGCGTCGGTCTCGACCATCAGCCGGTTGGCGGGAATCCGCCCGACGAGCTCCCGCAGGTGGGTGCCACGCCGCTCATCGCAGATCCAGCCGGTGATGCCGATGTGCAGGTCCAGATCGAGATATGCCTCGAGCTCCGCGAGCGTGCCTGTGAAACAGTGCACCACCGCGCCGACCAGGCGACCCCGATTAGGACGCAGCAGGTCGACGAGCCGCACGTGGGCGTCCCGCTCGTGCAGAAAGAGCGGCTTCCCCAGTTCGCACGCAAGCTCGACCTGTGCTTCGAACCACCGCTCCTGCACCGGCCTCGGAGAGAAGTCGCGGTTGAAGTCGAGACCGCATTCGCCGATCGCGACGGCACGCGGATGCCCGGCCATCCCGCGCAATGCCCCGATCGTCGCGTCGTCGCTCTGTTTTGCGTTGTGCGGATGGACGCCGACCGTGGAAAAAAGAGTTTCTGGATGACGATCGGCGAGTTCCAATCCTGAAGCGCTTCCACCCTCGCATGTGCCGGTAACGATCATCGTCGTCACTCCCGCTGACACGGCTCGGGCGATAACCTCGTCGCGATCTCGCCCGAAACTCGCGTGTCCGAGGTTGACACCGATGTCGATCAGTTCGTCTGGCTGTCTCGTGCTCATCGGATCGTCTTTCGAGCCTCGGCGAGCATGTTGCAGAAGAGCGCTCCCTGCTCGATCGCATCATCGAGGGCCACGTGCGTGTGACGGTGCGGGTCGAACCAGGATCGCGGCATCCGTCGCTTCGTCGAGTCTCGGTATGGCGTGCCGAGCAGCGCCATCGCAAGCGTCTTGATGTCGAGCGCCGAGTGCGAGAACGGGCTCTCGCCCGTGAAGCGAACCAGGTACCAATAGACGAAGGTGAAATCGAATCCCGCCGGGTACGCCACGAAGACGGGTCGACCATCGAGCCTCTTGATCCACGCGACATAGGCCTTCATCGCCGTTGCCGGCGACTGCACGTCTCGACGGCACGCCTCCCACGCGACGGGCTGGGTCGCCCACCACGCCATCGTGTGCGGATTTCCCTCGGCACCCGGCAGCAACTCGAGATTGGCCGTGAAGGTCGATACGAGTGTCTTGTCCTCGAGGTAGGCGGCCGAGCCGAGACTGAGCATCGAGTGCGGTCCGGGTATCGGTCCGTCGGTCTCGACGTCCGTGCTTATGTAGACTTCCTGTTTTGCGCTTCCCATGACCTTTTTCCCAGGCGACCCGGTCGGACGACGGGTGGCTCTCCGTTATACCAATCCGAAAGCATCGACGTAGCCGTCCCAGATTCGATCCGCATACGCGATCGCATAACTCTCTGCATACGCCTCGCCGCGTGCGGTCCGCCTCCGACTTCGCGTCGTCATCCGATCGTGGTGGTGCCCGAGCTCGTGCAGGAAGACGTGCAGGAGCAAGAAGGCGCGCGCTGTCGACTCCGTGAACTTCAGTATCCACAGATCATCTTCTCGCTCGACCGGCACGCCGAGCCGCTCGAGTACGTACGCGTGATCTGTATGGAAACGCTCGTCGACCTCCTCCCAGAGCTCGCGGTTCCATGCGCACAGGCCGATGACTCCGTCATCGTGCCAGCCTTGGAACCCTTCCCCGCCTTCGGCGAGAACGATGGCATCGAGTCCACGAGCAAGTTCTGCCCAGTCGGGTAGCAACTCGATGAACTCGAGTACGTCTCTCTGGAGGATCAGGTGCCGGTAGCCCCGGCCCGGCTCACGCCGATCGATGACCGGCACCGCCTGGCGCGTGTTCCAGTAGTTCGGCGTCAGCGTCCGCCGGTTCTTTCGCTGAACCCTTCCGCCTTTGACTTGCGGACTCGTCTTTCGCTGCCTGGCGTTCACGCCGCACCTCTCACTCTTCCGGCAAATTCGCTCGATATGCGTTTCAGTTGACGAAAATACTGCTTAGCAGTATTACTGTCAATCGAAATCCGACTTGAGCCGATCTGGAGCGTTCTCCACCGGCTCCGACCGTCGAAAGGCGGTCGAGAAAGAAGCGCACCGTGCCGAGTGCACCGAAACCACCTGAATCACCGAAACCGGCGCGAGCCGTCGACTACATCGACCGGCTCGCGCTTGGCGGGCGATATCACTTCACGACAGAGCAGGCAGCCGAAGCCCTGGGGCTTTCGGAGATCGCGGCCCGGGCCGCCATCCGTCGACTCAAGCATCGTGGAGTGATCGCCGCCCCGATGCGCGGCTTCCACGTCTTCGTCTCTCCGGAGCACCGTGCCGCCGGCTGCCCGCCCGCCGACCAGTTCCTTCCGGAGTTGATGGCTCTTGTTGGCGCGCTCTACTACATCGGTCTGCTCTCGGCCCCGCGACGTCACGGCGTCGGGATCGACGAGCCGACAGCAACCCAGGTCATCACGCACGACAACCGTCCGGCAATCCGGTGCGGCGACGTTCGCGTCGCCTTCATCGCGAAGAAGAACGCCGCCGCAGTGCCGGTGCAGATGCTCGCGACGCCGCGCGGAGAAGTCGCCGTCTCGACGCCAGATGCAACGGCCGTCGACCTCGCGGCGTACCCGCAGCACGCGGGCGGGCTTGACGGCGTCGCGCTAGTGCTCATCGGACTTGCCGATATGCTCGATCCGGACAAGCTCGTCGACGCAGCGCTCCACGCCGAGTTGCCGTCCGTCCAGCGCCTCGGGTACCTACTCGACCGGATCGGCGCATCGGCGGTCACTGGCCGGCTCGCGGCCTACGTCGCTTCGCTGGCGCCGGTCACGACACCGCTTGATCCGCGCCGTCCCCGGGACTCTGCCCCGCGCGATCCTCGCTGGCGCCTCGCAATTAACACGGACGTGGGAGCGTGAGGCCGCGATGAACACGAGCATCGCCGTCACGCAGCGCCAGCTGTTCGACTTCCTGCTGAACGTCGCGCCGACGCGCCCGGTCTTCATCTGGGGGCCGCCCGGCATCGGCAAATCGTCGATCGTCCAGTCGTTCGCCGCTGACCTCGGGCTCGACTGCGTGTCGCTGCTTGGCAGCCAGCTCGCGCCCGAAGATCTCATCGGCGTGCCGCAGATCGTCGACGGCACAAGCCGCTTCTGCCCTCCCGCGATGATCGCGCGGCCCGAGCCCTACTGCCTGTTCCTCGACGAGCTCAACGCCTGTTCTCACGAGGTCCAGAAGGCGTTCTACAGCCTCATCCTCGAGCGCAGGATCGGCGAGTACCGATTGCCAGAGGGCTCGATCATCATCGGCGCCGGCAATCGCGCCCAGGACAGCGCCATCGTGAAACCGATGTCGTCGGCGCTGCTCAATCGCATGGTGCACGTCCACCTCAAGGTGTCGCACCGCGAGTGGCTCGACTGGGCCGTCGATGCCGGAATCCATCCGCTCGTGCTCGAATACGTCCGCACGCGCCCCGACCATCTCTGGAGCCAGCCGCCGAAACACGAGGAGCCGTTTTCGACGCCGCGCTCGTGGCACATCCTCAGCGACGCCCTGTTCGGCTTCGGCGACCTGCTCACGGGCGATGCGCTCGAGGTGCTCGCGTTCGGTTGCCTGTCGCCGCACCACGCGACGCAGTTCAAGGCCTTTCACAAGCTCGTGCGCAGCAAGTTCGCGCTTGCGGCGATCCTGAAGGGCGACACCGGCTGGCCGCACCGGCCCGAAGACCGCGACGTGCTCTATTTCCTCGTCCAGTCGTTCCGCGCACAGCTGTGCAAGGAACTGCCGCCCGAAAAGAAGGCGCTCGCCGAGTCTCATCGCGAGCTCGTGGTTCGGGCGAAAGTCCTGCTGCGCGACCTCGCCGCGATGAGCCTCGAGATGGCCCAGATGGTCGTCTCGAAGGACAGCGACGGGCCGTCGCTCCCGAACTGGTTCATGGTCGAGGTCGTTCGCGACCTTCCCCGTCTCGTGGCAAAGGGCGATGCCGCGTAGTCGAAAGCGAAAGGGCGACGAGGTCGACGCCGCGACCGTCAACTTCATGCACGGAGTGTCGCTCGTCCGCCGGCATCCGCTTTTCGAGCCGCTGCTCGTGCACGCATCGATCTACCGCGGCGGACGCGGACCGCGTCCCGCGGACGGCTATGCCACGGTCACAAACAACGGCCACATCCGCGTGCATCCGACGCGGCTGGCGGCCCCCGAGGAGTGGGCCTACGTCCTGACGCACTGCCTGCTGCACCTCGGTTTCGGGCACTTCCAGAAACGGGCTAGAAAGGCGGAATGGAACGTCGCGTGCGACGCCTACATCGCCCGGTTTCTCGAGAGCCTGAAGTTCGGCCGCCCGCCCGACGGGATGCGGCTGCCTTCCCACGTCGCCGTCACGACGGAGGACCGAATGTACGAGTCCTTCTGCGAGCGCGGCATGCCGGCCGACCTCGCGAAGCTCGGCTCGGCGGGCACGGCGTGCGACCTCGTCTTCGAGCGCGAGATCACTTGCACGTTCTACGGCAGGACCGACTGGCCGGCGACGCTCGGCGAAGGCCTTGCCGCGGCGGCGTCGAGCGCCGTCGACGTCGCGGCGGGAGTCGCTTCAGAGCTCGGCGCCGGTCGAACGACGATGACGGTCGCCGAGCAGGCGCGCAGCTGGTTCATCGGCAGCTATCCGCTGCTCGGCTCGCTCGCGACGTCATTCCGTATCGTCGAAGACGCGGCCGTATGCGCACGACTGCAGGTGTCGATCGCCGCCGTCGATGCCGAGGCGAAGGAGATCTACGTCAATCCCGCGGCCGGTCTCAGTGCGGCAGAGTGCCGGTTCGTCATCGCGCACGAACTGCTCCACGTCGGCCTCAGCCACGCGGCGCGCCGCCGGGGGCGCGATCCGTACCTCTGGAACGTCGCGTGCGACTACGTCATCAACGGCTGGCTCGTCGAGATGGGAGTCGGCGACCTGCCCGCGATCGGCGCGCTCTACGATCTTGAGCTTGCGGGCGAATCGGCCGAGACCGTGTTCGATCGGATCTGCGGAGACTTGCGCACCCACCGGAAGCTCGCGACGCTGCGGGGTGTCGGGCTCGGCGACATCCTCGATGGCTCTGCCATCGGCCGAAAGAACGGGGAGTGGTGGAAGTCGGGTCCGGGCCTCGATCTCGACGGGTTCTACCGCCGGTGCCTCGGGCAGGGCCTCGCGTATCACGAGGACCAGGGCCGCGGATTGCTTCCGGCGGGGCTCGTCGAGGAGATCCGTGCGCTCAGCCAGCCGCCGATTCCGTGGGACTTCGAGCTGGCGAAGTGGTTCGACGAGCACTTCAGTCCGGTCGAGAAGCTGCGCAGCTATGCGAGGCCGAGCCGCCGGCAGTCATCGACGCCCGACATTCCGCGACCGCGGTGGGTGCCGAATCCGCGGGACCTGGAGGGACGCACGTTCGGCGTCGTGCTCGACACGTCGGGCTCGATGGACCGGAGCCTGCTCGCGAAGGCGCTCGGCTCGATCGCGAGCTACAGTCTGTCGCGCGACGTGCCGGTAGCGCGCGTGGTCTTCTGCGACGCGCAGGCTTACGACCAGGGCTACATGCCGCCAGAGTCGATTGCCGGTTCGGTGCGTGTCCGCGGTCGCGGCGGGACGGTGTTGCAGCCAGGCATCGACCTGCTCGAGCGCGCGGAGGACTTTCCGGAGAACGGTCCGATCCTGATCATCACCGACGGCGACTGCGACCGCCTTCGGGTGCGCCGCGAACACGCATACCTGGTTCCGCACGGGCGACATTTGCCGTTCCCGCCAAAGGGGCCTGTGTTCCGTTTGAGGTGAACTCCAAATTCACGGGCGGCGCGGAATGAACGTTGCGACCGACGCGTCGCGCGATCCGCTGCCAACCCGTCGAACCTCGAACGGGACTCACACCTGTACAATGACGTTCGGTACGATTTTCGAGCCCGACAGGAATTCAGAAGCGAGGTGGTTGGAGGTGTCCTGCTGATACTCATGAGAAACACGTCGACTGGAATGCTGATCTCCATTGCCCTGCTCGCTGGAAGCGTGCTGACCCTCTCAGCGCCGTGTTCCGGTTCGACACTCGCGTCATCCGGACTCGGACGGAACTTCTTCGCCGCAAATTCGAGATCCGGTGCGGTTACGGGAGGGCTCGTGTCTGAAGGCGTCTGGTCGGCCGAGGCCGAGGACCGTGACGGCAACGGCAAGGTCGACTTCGTAACCATACGGTGTCAGACGCCACGCGAGGAACGCTGGATCCGTTTCGGAACAAGCGAGGCCGGACGCGACCTGGAGCACCCCGGCGAGTTCCGGCACGCTGGCCCGGAGCTCTATGGCTACGTCCACGTGCTCGAAGGTACGGAAGCGACCGACCCGGAGGCGCACGCCGGATTCGCGGTGCTCGATGTACAGATCGACTGGTCCAACGCTTCACCGCGTGTCGCGCGCTTTGCCGCCAGGTTCGCCGGGCGAGGCAGGTACGACGGCAGTAATGGATTCGGGCTCGTTGTATTCGAGGGCTCGCCAATTCCGGAAATCGGTCGGGTGCGCTACACGCGCGAGACTCGGCGGCTCGAGATCGTCGGCAATGAAATCAGGCTCGCCGACCGCATCTGGGTCGACGACGTCGAGTACCCACTCAAGGTCAAGAACGATGTGGCGTCGGCAAGGCGGGTCAGACTTGCGGATGGAACGCATACAATCCGGATCGGCACCGCGGCGGGATTCGTTTCGGCTGACCAGCAGTTCGAGGTAGCTGAGGCCGGCACGGTCGAGTCGGCGTCGTGTGTGTTGCGCCTAAACTCATCGCAGGGCGAGTACCTCGGCCAGGGGATTCGGCGTCGGGTTCGTGCTACTTACTCTTACGCTGCCGGATTTGACGAGACCCGAGACGGATTGATCGACGGCATCCGTCTTGTAGTGACCGAAGACAATTCGACCTGGTTCATCCAGTTCGGATCGGCTCCGATGGGACGCAATCTCACTGAGGGTGTGTACCCGGACTCGCTGGCCCATCCCGACAGTGCCGGCCATCCGAGTTTCGAGATTACGGGAGAAGGCCGAGGCTGCCAGGACCTGGCGGGATCGTTCGCGATCGAATCGCTGGTGTTCGACTGGTCACAGGCGATTGCAGTCCCGACCATTGTCGACGTCGCGTTCGAGCTGCGATGCAACTTCACGAGTCCGCTCCTTCGCGGATCAGTACGGTACGCGACCCAGGGGGTGCCGATCATCTCGAACATCGACTACGATCCGGCTGCGAGAGAGCTTCGACTCAGAGTGCTCAACCTTGAGGACGACGTACGAATGACGCTTGATGCTGCCGAGCGCGGGCCCGTTCGTGTGAGCGGTGACGAGGCGGTGCTTTCGCTCGTCGACCTCGGGCCTGGGCGTCACGTCGTATGGATTACATCGTTGGGCAGTTTTGGCGAAAGCAATGGAGTCCCTGCGTTTTTCGACGTGGAACCCCAGCCTTAGCCTACGGCACCGGTACCACAGTCCGAACGTCGATCGATCGCGTTCCCGACGGATTCAGCACGTGCAGGTCGATCGTCTGACCGCCCGCGAGTTCGCTCCGAATACTCTTTACCCTCAGAGTCCCAAGGTTGCGCCGCTTCTGCTTGGTAATTCGCGCAATGCCGTCTACGACCACGACTGCCTTTCGATCGGCACCGAGGCACGTCACCACCAGGTCGTCACCGTCGAAGACGGTGGAGACGCCATACGGGACGTTGAGCGCGACCCCGCGAAAGGCGTCCCTGGACGTGCCCCCGATCCAGATCGCGCCGACGGCGCCAAACGGCGGGATCTCGTACATGATGCGAGCCGTGTATCCGAACTGGAGCGGTTCGAGGTCGTAGGACCACAAGAGACGGCCTTCTCGCGTCTCGATGCTACGCAGCCCGTCGTCGACTTGAAATACCAACTGTTCGCCATCGGGCGACATGATCGTCGCACTTCCGCTACCTGGATGCTGCGTTCGAAGCCGCAACACGAGACTGGATGGGTCCGAAGCGTCGTAGACCGAGAGGGTGCTCTCGTTGGTGATCGGCGAGCGGCCGAAAGCCGCCAGTGTCCGACGAGATCCGAATTCTCGGTACACCAGGCGCCCGGCGTCCTGCGGATCGGCACGCGGACCAACGAACGTGCGCGTCGCGAGATCGAGAGCCCAGAGTCCCGAAGACGCCGACGCAAGAAACACATGTCTTTCGTCCCCTGTCACTGCCGAGTCCGAGACGTTCGAACCGAGAGGATACAGGTCGTATTCCCACGCATATCGCGCTTCGCCCAACCCGACCATGTTCGCCGGATCCGAGACGTCGACGATCGCAGCGACAGCTACGTTCTGCTCCGTGGTAGGCGCCACGACGATCGACGGTGCTCCGGTGATCAAGGCAACGGAGTCCCCGAAGCTCAGACCTTCATAGGTCGAGATCACCTGGCCGTTGTCGAGGCTGAAGGCCACGAGAATGCTCGGCGACCCCTGTGGCGTGATGCGATAGAAGCCGACACCCAGAGTCGGGTGGACCTTGCGGGCCCGCACTGTATAGATGCCCGATACCGGTATGGACGCGGTTGCGCGCAGCTCCAGGTTGCCTTCAGATGAAAGGTCGAAGATGGCGAACGTCGCAAGCGAGTTCCCGGACGGAAACACGACCACCCTGTATGCACCCGACACACGCGCCAGTTCGATGTGTCCCGGGATGCCACCAATCGAGTAGCTCTTCTCGTCGAGCTTCTTGCCGGTCAAGGGGTTGTACGACACCAGCAACTGCTCGCCGCCGTCCAGAAAGGACAGGCGCACCGCGAGTTTTCCATCAGGCGTCACAAGCGCCGTGACGTCGTCTGGATTAGATCCCTCCTTGCATCCGCCCCTGAGCTCGAACTCGTTCGCAAGGGTAATGCCCGGGACTATCAACAGAAGCAGGATCAATGCGAGCAGAGGCCGTCCCACTCGGATGGCAGACGAATACGATAAGGATTGCGCGTGTTTCATCACCAGGGGAGTCTACAGGAGTATTGCGGCTGCGGTAACAAATGCCGCCTTTCGTATGTGACGCGCGGCCAGGACGTTCAGGAGTGCCAGGACTTCATTTCAGCCATTCCGCACGGCGCTCGCTCGACCCGAACGCAGCTCGTTTCACTCCTGGCAATCCCGTCGTACTCCACTTTGGTATCAATCTCGCGTCAGCGATTATAGTCTCGACAGGAGAATTCAATTGACATATTCACGTTTCGGGCGTATAAACGCGACCGTTGGTGCGCTCGTCGGGAGCGCGCCGTACGAGGAAAGACCGATGAGAGCACTCGCAACAAACCGAATAGCCAAACGGCAGCGCCTTACCAGGCGCAGCTGGCATTCGTTTGCGTGCCTGGTGCTCGAATCGCAATCCGTATCGAATTACTTCGATATGGTCGCGGGCGTCGGCATGGGAATTTCGAATCCCATGTCGCACACGCTGCGCCAGATCTGACCTCGCGGGAGCGGTCCTCCCGCTCCCGACGTCCGAGTTTACTCGCGATCCACCGTGGAGCGGGCCGCTCTCGAACCTGTGAGGTTCGAGAATGGACCCGCTTTTTTGTCGTTCTGTGACAACCACATACCCGTTGTTTCGATCGCGGAGGTGGGAGCGCCCGGCGCTTCCCGGGATTCCTCGCGCGCATCCGGGCGAAGTCTGCATCATCCGGCCTTGATTGGCGTCTGTGCATGGTGCGCGGACTTTGCATGGATCGCGCGTCCGCTCCCACCATCCGCATTTGTTTTCTCGCGTGCAACCGGCGCCGGCGTCCATTGTCTGGACGATGTGAATGCACTCTCCGGTTTCGCAAGATTATTCGAACGAGACGCCATAATTCCCTGCGAGTCGGGGAGGGACAGGTGCGTCTCCGTGTGACTGGCGCACATTCGCCGTGTGTTAGTTGTGTCATCGGAAGCAGAGCCCGGCGGGTACGGGCGCTGGTCTGCTAAGCCAGAGGGTTGCGAATACGGCCCATCCGGGTTCGAGCCCCGCTGCTTCCGCTCGTGAACGGTGTTTGCTAGAGAGGGTACGCCGAAATGGCCCGGCACCGGCCTTGAAAGCCGTAGCGTCCCGCGAAGGGCGCATGGGAGTTCGAGTCTCCTGCCCTCTGTTTGTCGAGATCCCGTGGCTCAGTGGAACGAGAGCGCCGCCCTGCGGAGGCGGAGGTCGGAGGTTCGAATCCTCCCGGGGTCGTATGTTTGGCGAAGTGGCGCAACTGGCAGACGCGCGGGTCTCAGAAGCCCGTGGGCATCGCCCTTGAGAGTTCGAATCTCTCCTTCGTCATCGGTCGATTGCGGGCCCGTAGCTTAGTGGCAAAAGCAGCTGGCTCTTAACCAGCAGACCGTGGGTTCGACTCCCACCGGGCTTATTCGTGCGGAAGTGGTGCAACTGGATGACACGTGCGCTCGAGAAGCGCATGGCTTCGGCCACTGGGGGTTCGAGTCCCCCCTTCCGCACCAGATTGAATAGGGGTGTCGCCCAACTGGAAGGGCACCGGTCTCCAGAACCGGCGTGTGCGGGTTCGAATCCTGTCACCCCTGCTTCGGGCGGTACGAACGATCGAGAATCGTCCGCACCGCAATTCGGTCACTGGTCGTGTAGCTCAGTACGGCAAGAGCGCTCGCATGACATGCGAGAGGCCGCTGGTTCGAATCCAGCCGCGACCACTTACTGATGCCGAGTCGTCCAACTGGCAGGATGCCGGGCTCTGAACCCGGAGATTGAAGGTTCGACTCCTTCCTCGGCAGTCTCGAAGGCCTGTAGATCAAACGGGAGAGCACGCGGTCGATAGCCGCGCGGTCGGGGTTCGATTCCTCGCGGGCCTACTTTCCGATGGGGCATTGGGCCAGTGGCAAGGCCGCCTCCCTTTCAAGGAGGAGATCGCGAGTTCGAATCTCGCATGCCCTGCTTTCCCTTCGGGGGCATCGTCCAGTGGCAGGACGCGCGGTTGTCGACCGCGAAGCCGGAGTTCGATTCTCCGTGTCCCCGTCAGTTCGTGAGCGTAGCTCAGCTGGTCAGAGCGCTCGCCTGCCAGGCGAGATGCCGCGAGTTCGACTCTCGCCGCTCACTTCGTCTCTCTCGTGTCGGCGGCATAGCTCAGAGGAAAGAGCAGGCCTCTCATAAAGGCAAGGTCGGTGGTTCGAGTCCGCCTGCCGCCATCGGTTGGTCGTAGTCCTGAGGAGCTCGATTGGCAGTAGCGTCCGGCTGTTAACCGGAAGGATGCAGGTTCGAATCCTGCCTCAGGATCTTGAGCGTGGGGATGTAGCTCAGTCGGGAGAGCGCCGGTATCACAAGCCGGAGGCCGGAGGTTCGATCCCTCCCGTCCCTACCAGGTTTCAGGGTGTAGCTCAGTTGTCGAGAGCACGCGCTTCGGACGCGCGAGGTCGCTGGTTCGAGTCCAGCCGCCCTGACCAGTTCTTCGGGGGCCGTAGCTCAATCGGGAGAGCGCCGCGCTTGCAACGCGGAGGTCGCGGGTTCGAGGCCCGCCGGTTCCACTCGTCGGGGTAAAGCGTTTCGGCAGCATGCGAGCCCAGACAGCTCGTGGGGTTCGGTTCGACTCCGTATGCCCCGATCGGCGGTTGGATAGCTCAAGCGCGGTGAGAGCGCCCGGTTGAAGCCCGGGAGATCGGAGTTCGATTCTTCGTCCAACCATTGCACGTACGGGGGCATAGCTCAGTTGCACAAGAGCACTCGGCTTCTAACCGAGGTGTCGCAGGTTGGAGTCCTGCTGTCCCCGCCACTTTTCTTCGTCCCACGCTGGTTTCCCCATGGAGTGAGGAGCTCGGTTGGCCAGAGCATCCGGTTGTGACCCGGAAGGTCGCGGGTTCGAGTCCCGTCTCACTCCCTCGTCGTTCGCCATTCAAGGGCCAGACTGCTGTCAGGACTCGCCCTGGTGACGGACGTCCGCACGGACCCGTAGCTCAGATGCTCCAGAGCGCTCGGCTTCGAACCGAGAGGTCGCAGGTTGGAGTCCTGCCGGGTTCGCCACACTTGCTCGCGTAGCTCAGACGGCAAGAGCGCCTGATTCGTAACCAGGAGGTCGCCGGTTCGACGCCGGCCGCGAGCTCTCCAACCACTGCCTCGATCGACGGCAATCGATTCGTCACCCCTCGTCTGGCGAGACACCGACAGACTATTCCGACCACCGGCTCCGATGCCAAACGGCCAGGCGCGCGTCTGCAAAACGCGTTCGAGGAGGGTTCGACTCCCCCCGGAGCCTTTCCCCACAGCGCCCGAACAAGGCGCCCAGTTCACCAAAGGAGGTCCGCTGTGATCACGCACCGAAAAGTGCTCCTGCTCAATGCGTCCTACGAGCCGCTCGGCGTCGTGACCGTCCCGCGCGCCGTCCGGCTCGTGTGGCGCGGCTCGGCCGAAACGGTCGAGCTCGACGGCGACCGCGTGTTTCGCTCGCCGCGCGCGTCGTTCCCCTGCCCGTCGGTCGTCCGGCTCGCCGTCTACGTCAACGTCCGGCAGCGCCGCAGCGGCGCGAACATCCGGACCCGCATCCTGATGCGCGACCGGTACCGCTGCCAGTACTGCGGCGTTCACGGAACGGCGACGGACCTGACGCTCGACCACATTCTGCCGCGATCGCGCGGCGGCCGGTCGACGCCCGACAACCTCGCGGCCTCGTGCCAGCGCTGCAACAACCGCAAGGGCGACCGCACTCCGGTCGAGGCGAGAATGCCGCTCGTCAACGACCCGGCAGCGCTGATGTACGACCTCGACCACGCGGCGCTGCGCCACGCGGCCGAGAGCCGTCCGGAGTGGCTGCGCTACATCGACCCGGCGGCAGCGACCGGCGCCGCGACCGGATGAGCGACTGCGCGCCGGCGACCCGTTCCAAGGGACGGGTCGCCGGCACGCCGCGGGTCCGTAGCTCAGATGGTAGAGCAACCGGCCTTTAACCGGTGTTGCGCAGGTTCGAATCCTGCCGGACTCATCGGAAGGAGAGGTGGCCGAGCGGCCGAAGGCGCCAGTCCCGAACACTGGAGGTCCGCCGATGAGGCGTACCCGCGGGTTCGAATCCCGCCCTCTCCTCTGCTCTTATGCACAGTCTTGGCTCCGGGTTGACATCATTGTGCCGATACAGGTGCCGCAAAGGCAGTGTCGCGCAGAGCCGCTTATGGCCTGATTGAGCCGTTTTCACTTAATTTGGGCTGTTCACCGACGGGTGAAACCCTGTGTTTCAGTGAACTACCTTCGGCTCCTAACTTCCCGAAACGGAGGCCCAGCGGAGTTACATCGGGATACGTGCCATCCGAGGGTTGCTCATCGTCGCGCACCGGTCGCGGATGACCTTCCAACCACTACGAGCCGCAGCCGCCTCACGGACGATGCTCGCAACTACCGCGGAATCCGCCTGTTCGTCCGAGATTCGAACCGTGCTCGCGAACTCGTCAGCCAAGGCCCTTCGATGGGCCGGGCTCGTGGCGCGCTCATGGATGCGAGCGTACGCCTCACACGCGTAAGCGAAGGTTTCCCGCTTTCCAAACTCGATGTCGAGTAGCCATTCTCGGGCTCGCGTCTCCGGCAGCCCCACCGTCCGCCGCTTGCAGTTGTGGAAGATGTGCGCTGTTTCGTGAATGACGAAGTCGGCGAAAGGTTCACGCACGTCGAAGTAGTCGGGCGAGACGAGGCAGGTCGTCCCCTCGCTCATGCCCACAATGCGAGGAGCCGTCTCCCCAAGCAGGTCGGCGCCGACGCTTGCGAGATAGAGATTCGCGAGACTCCAGGCTGAACGATCGAAGGGGCGTTCAAGGATCAGCGATTCAATGTTCGCGCTCGTGACGAACACGACCGATTTCTCGAGGATCTCCAATACCGCGCCCTGTTCTGAACGCGGCAAGAGGCCTCGGACCATGGGCTCGACGCTCTGTCGGGTAAGCGCGACGACGTCGGACTCCGGCAGCTGGAAATGCGATCGCCCGTCGGCGAACCGCCGCATCTCTCGAACGAGCGCGCCGCGAAGATCGGCGTGCGCATGCGCTTCGCGTTCAATAAAGCTCCCCGACCAGGCCGCACGGTGGGGATCGGTTTCGCCGGTACGGATGTACCGATCTACCTCTCGTGCGATATCGGGTGAGCTTTTCACCACGTCCTGATCCTACTGTGTGTGGATGGCAGAACCTACACGTGGCTGGCGGCACGCGGCAGGCGAATTCATAGAAAGTGCGTGCAGTCGGCTAACAAGCCACACAGAGTCGGAGTAGGTGATCGATGTTGGTTTGTGGGCCACTTCCCTTCCCTTAACCCGCTGTTCTCAGTGTCCACCGTCATTACAGCAAAAGGTGAACTTCGCCATGTGATGGTATCCGGCACGCAGTCGACTTCGAATCACGATTCCGCGCCGTCATCATCTATGCGACTCCTCGTGTTCAGCGGACCGGGTCAATGGAACCCGAGGAAAGCAGTACAAGCTTCATCTTAGGCGCGAACCGACACCGACTCTACACGCTCGCAGAGAGGGGCCGCATTCGGACTAATACCATCTCGAATGGTGTCTTTTGTTCCACATTCCGGCTTGAGGTGCGCATCGCACGGAATCGCCGACTCTACGGCTCAAGGCTTCCCCCAACCTCCGTAATACAAGCAACTTCTCTCTTTACCATGCTGTCGGATTTCTCGTTGCCGTGTTGCACCGGGGCAAATCCAGCGCCGTGGAACATTCTGGAGGAGGCGCGAGTGACTGTCTCAGTACGGCTTCCTCAGCTCGCCAGTGTAAGTCACTCTGCATGGTCGACTTCGGTTGGACTTTTCGGCCTGATGCAAGCGACGTTTAATGATTCAATAATTGAATATGGGATCCGAAAGGTCTCTACGGTTCCCTACGCCCGTCCCTGTTTGGTGTCGCTCAACTCCTTTCCGCCTCAGGCTCGGCGCACGAGCTCCTAGTTGGGAAAGCCGATTGCGCTGGTCCGTTCGCCTCACAGGGCTCTAACCGACTCGTGTCCCGTGTTGCGCCCAAGCGTCTCTTAAGAATAATTCAACGATTGAACCATACAATGCTTGTATCTTACGTTGTATTCAATCTACGATTGGATCGATCGCACCTGGACTACCCTCCACCACGCGTTGAACTGTTGCGACTATCCGATAGCGGCCTTAAGTCATACCGCAAGCAGGACTTACTCGCGGAATCGATATGAGAATGCGGAAACTGCCGATCGTCCGGGATTCGGCAAGAACGTTGGCGTGCCGAAGTGAACGCGCCTATGCCGGCCGCCATCACTGTAAGTAGCAGCAACTGTATGACATATGGGTGTTGTTGGGATCCGCGCTCGCCTGGTGGATCTGATTCGCGCCTTTCACAAGCGCGGACAATCCGCAGTTCCATATCGATTCTCCGCAGTTCCATATCGATTTGAGCGGGTTTCGTGCGGGCCGTCCGCGGAGCTAACATTCAACCATTCAATTCTTGAATCATTCGTCAGCTTGTATCCTTCAATCATTCGACACTTCGCTCCTAGATGCTGTGGCAGACGGCTTCTTCGCATCCTCACCGAATCGTCAATGCAGCAAGGCCACAGCTCGCAGCGCATCGAGCTCATATCCGTCTCGTTCAATCATTGATTGATTCAATCATTCAATGTGACGTATGATGCGACGCAATCTCGCAGGGAGCGAAACGGCTCGACGATCGGGAGGTAGATGTGATCGTGACAGTAGCCTCCTTCAAGGGAGGCGTCGGCAAGACGACGACGGCCGTGCATCTGGCCGCCTACCTGCAGCAGGATGCGCAGACGCTCCTGATCGACGGCGATTTAAACCGATCAGCGCTGCGCTGGTCTGAACGCGGCACGCTCCCGTTTCGGGTCGTCGACGAAGTTCAGGGGCCGATGTATGCGCGCGACACCGCTTACCGTCACGTCGTCATCGACACACCCGCCAGACCCCGCACCGACGACCTCGAAGCCCTTGCAGATTCCTGCGACCTGCTCGTGATTCCGACCGTACCTGACGCAATGTCGCTCGAAGCCGTCGTCGACACGGTCGCGGAGCTCAACCGTATTCCGAGCGCGAAATACAGGCTGCTGCTCACCATGGTGCCGCCGCTTCCCGAACGCGACGGTTTCGAAGCACGGGTCTTTCTCGAGGAAGAGAACGGCCTGCCGGTATTTGCCACCTGGATCCGCCGGTTCAAGGCCTTCCGAAAGGCGTCGCTCGACGGGGTGCCCGTCGCGGACGTGAAGGACCTTCGCGCCGCCGAGGCGTGGCGCGATTACACGCGTGTCGGAAAGGAGATGCTCTCAAATGAGTAGATTCTCGAGCCTGAAAAACGCCGTCCGCGAACGTAACGAGTTGCCGCCGAGCCAGAATGCGGTAGAGCAGGGAACCGCGCCAGTCGGAACCACTGCCGATGAATTGCGGCCCCACACGGAGCCTGACCGAACGCCCGCCCCAATCACAACGGCCCGGCCCGAGCCGGCAGCCCCCTACGGTGAGCGGTCAGCACCGGTCGAGCCGATCCGCGAAGCGAAGATCGGCGGCATGGCGCGAGATGGCTTCACGATTCCCGTCGAGGAACTTGCAGTCGTCGAGCGGCTCCGGAACACCTACTTCGCCGAGCGGGGCAAGATTGCGACTCGAAGCCTCATCATGAGGGCGGCCCTCAAAGCCCTCGCCTCGATGCCATCCCAGGCTGCTGCCGACGTCCTCGACTCGTTGCCAGTCCCGACCAGAGGCCGCCGCAAGAGCTAGGTGACCGGGTGGGTTGCCCTCAGATTGGGCAGATGCACGGGCGATGCGACTCTGGAATGGGTCTTGCGCAGGTTCCAGCTTGATCGGACTCTCGTACGTCCGGCCCTCTGATTTTCACGTAATCTGGCTTAAATCAGACGGCGAGACCGCCCTCAAGTACGTGGGTAGCAGAGGAGTCGGGCCAAGAGCGCAATTCTTAGTAAAGTGCCTTAAGTGGAGCACGGAAGTTGTTCTGTCGTGTGGACTTCCAGCCCGTGAAGGATGGCCGTTCCGTCCGTGTAGTGCTCCCAATCTCTTGTTGAGGCTCTTCCAGAACAGCTTCTTGCGGTGCCGAGGTCGCTCTTGAGGCCGCGCTCCGAAGCACCGGTCGAGCCGCCCACGCCAGACACCCCACATATGGGTTGGCCTAACGTCCGCAATACCGGATGTAGTGAGGAAAAATTCACCCCATGCCGAGGATTGGATTACTCCTCCACTCCCTGGGCGCTCCGGGTCCCGTTAATGACGAATCGAACGGTCAGGCACGTAAAGTGACTTAAGCGCGCCGTATTCTGACTTAACAGGACCGTCATGTGACTTAAGATCACCGTACTTTGACTTAACCGCGCCGTATTCTGACTTAACGATTACGTCATCTGGCTTGCAAATGCCGTAAGTTGGGTGAAGTTTGCCGTACAGTGACTTAACAGAACTTCCGATCAACTTAAGCTCACTTACTTTCGACTTAAGAGCACCGTGCCGCAACTATGCCATTTGCAACAGTTAGGTGCCCACCGCGGCCCTCTAGAGCATGTTGTATGTTGAAACCATGATGATGCATGTCAACATGCACAATTATCTTGTTGCCTGGGACCCCTGCTTTATGTAGTCATGCCGCCGGATAGGACGAGCAGCGCTCTCGGCGCGGCGGCCACCGGATGCGAAAAGCCAAAGACCCGAAACGACCAGCAAGGAAGCGCGGGAGACCTTCGCAGTCAGTCCCCGTACCCGATTCGATTCTCGTCGAGAGAAACCTCTCGACGCTCGGCTTCTTCAACGTTTCGGCGCCGGCGATGGGCAAGGGGCAGGGAATCGAGCGAACCGTAATGCACCGCTCAGTGGTCGAGGGGGTCGTTGTCGAAGGAAAGGTGACCTACATCGGGGCCGCCTCCCAGGGAGGGCTTCCGACGGCGGCCGATCAGGACGTCTACCTGGCCGTACTCGCTTTCGTCACCGAGGTCTGGCAGGAGACGGGAAAGATCCCCCAGATGGTTGCGCTCTCGCCGAGCGACCTGCTGCGCAGAATGGGCAAGCCGACGACCGGCTCCTACTATGAAGCTCTCGAAAGGGCGCTCCTGAGAATCGCGTCGACTACGATCATCTCCGAGAACGCGATCTGGGTGGCCCGCGAGAAGCGTTTCCAGAAGGACGTCGTCCGGGTATTCGACCGGGTTCAGGTCAAGGGCACCGTCTCGGAAGACGGAACGGTGGCCGCCAGGCACCAGATATGGCTCTCGAACTGGCAGGTCGAGAACCTGAGGGCTTCCCACTACCTGCTGATCGACTACCCGACCTATCAGGTGCTTCGCAACGACATCTCGAGAGTGCTTTTTCCGATGCTCAAGCTCTGGCTCTATGCATCGCGGCGCGAAAAGAGATTCGAGAAGCGATACGACGAGCTCTGCATGATCCTTGGCATCAAGGCCCGTTCGGCGCCTTCGCTCATCGACCAGCAACTGCGCCCGTCGCTCGACGAACTCGTGAGTGTCGGCTACCTGTCGAAGTGGGAAATCCTCCCCGTTGCCGCTGCTGTCGAACGCGCCTTCAAGATCGTCCTCCACCACCATCCGAACCTGACCGAGCAGTTCGAGCGCATTGACGTGCTTCCGCCGTCCCTCCCGTCGAGCGACGAGGACGACACGCTCGAGGTCGACCGGCATCAGTTCGCCGAGGCCCTGGTGTCCTTTGGCGTCAACGAGCGGGTCGCTCGCCGCGAAGTTTCGAACTTCGACCGCGAGGCGCTCGATCGTGCGCGCCGCGTGCTCGACTTCGTGCGACAGAAGCCCAAGGACGGCATCGCCAATCCGCAGGGATACCTGATCTACATGATCCGCCAGGAACTGCGTTCCGGCCCGTCCACTCCTTTCGAGAGGCCGGTGAGCAAGCCAACGGCGGAGGAGAAGAGGAGCCTGGACGACGATATCAACGCACAGGCGTCCGAGGACCTGCGCCGGATGCATGCCTTCGAAGCGGCGATCGACAACGTGATCGAGACGCTCGCCCCGCTCGAGCTCGCGGGATATCACCGACGAGCCGAGGAGCAGCTTCTCACCGACTTTCCCAAGGCGGCACAGTGGACTTCGGACGCCCGCGCGAAGCAGATCAACTTCAAGGTCCGGCGACTCGTTGCCGATGACTTCGAAGTCACGATTTAGAAAATGTTTTCTGTTGCGTCCCCGGGGTTTCTTGCTGTCGCGGGACAAGCCGATACGTCCTGACTTGCGGATACCGTGCGATTTCGGCCGTGGCTGCGCTGGAATCGCACTGGAGGCTCTCCGGGTCGGCTCGGGGCCAAATAGGCCCGTAGCGGCCGCCTGAGGGCTCGCGACTGCAGGCCCACCCGACTTCGCCGACCGGTCCGAGCGGGATGCTAGACCCGCTTTGGGCATGAGTGCCTGTCGAACCTGGAAACGTGGGGGCCATCGAGTGCGCCGAAGACGCCAGGTAGCTCGACTGGATCGGTTTGGCTCGATGAGCGGATCTCCAGGGAGCAGGTAGTTGCCGACAGATCGACCTTCGCACCGTCGTTCGAACTCCGGCTGTTCGCGAAGTACCGGCCGCGTACAGCCGTCCCGGCGAGCTCTCGGGATGGAAGTCTGCGATCTCCTTTCGACGGCCCGAAGCCTTGCGTGACGGCGAACGTTGGATCGAGGATTTCTGTCGCGGTCCGCGATCGGACTCGATCGCAATGCTCGCGTCGCAGATGCTGCAGGGAGGCCTCGACGTCGCCGAGGTATTCCGCTCGCTCGAGAAGGTCATCGGCACCCATTCGGTATGGTTCAACGAGCGCGTCTGCGCGCACGGAACTGGCGTGCCTCTGGGGCCGCGCCCGGTAGCGGCTCTTGCGATCGCCGAGACGGTCCGGCAACCGTCGACCGAGTAACAGGACGGGCGTCCGATAACATTCCACGCCCGTTCGTGTCGTGTCCACCGGACCTGAAGGATTCGCCTCGACACTGAGGCAAAAGCGATGTCTCCAGTGACACACAAAGCCCGAGCTGTCGTTTCTCGATTTCCTCGATTTCGAGGGTGAGCTCGTCTGACTGACACCCGGTCGAGGTGGTTTCGATGGAAGACGGCGAAATCAGGTCTAGAGCGTGTCATGGACTTTGAGCACATGTAGAATGCGGCATGAACCGCAAGCGCTACCCGAGCGACGTGAGCGACGAGGAATGGAGCCTGGTAGCTCCTTACCTGACACTGATGACCGAAGACGCCCCTCGGCGTAAGCACTCGCTTCGTGAAGTGTTTAACGGTCTGCGTTGGATCATCCGTGCTGGCGCGCCCTGGCGTTACATGCCGGCCGATCTGCCGCCGTGGCAAATCGTTCACCAGCAAGCCCGCCGGTGGATCACCGCCGGTGTTTTCGAAGCGATGGTGAATGATCTGCGCGAGATCCTGCGAATCGCCGAAGGGCGCAACACGATGCCTTCGGCCGCGATTCTCGATAGCCGCACGATGCAGTCAACGCCCGAAAGCGGCGCGCGGGCCGGGTACGACGGGGCGAAGCGGCGGAAAGGCAGCAAGGTGCACATTGCCGTCGACACGCTTGGTCACCTGCTTGCGCTCTGTGTGACGCCGGCATCGGATCAGGATCGTGCGCAGGTCGCCGCATTGTGCGAGCAAGTGCAACAGGTTACCGGCGACACGGTCGAGCTGGCGTGGGTGGACCAAGGCTACACCGGCGACAACGCTCGTGAAGCCGCTGAAGGGCACGGAATCACGCTGGAAGTTGTAAAGCTGCCGGAGGCGAAGCGCGGGTTCGTGCTCTTGCCACGCCGATGGGTCGTTGAGCGGAGTTTCGCGTGGGTAGCCCGATTCCGCAGACTCATGCGCGACTACGAAAGGCTTCCAGATACACTGGCGGGGCTTCATTACTTTGCCTTTGCCATACTGATGTCACGTCAGGTCACCGAGTTCCTGATCAAAGTTCAGGA